>JAZKBH010000137.1:14933-35706 GCA_040388725.1 Verrucomicrobiota bacterium | reverse complement strand
TCCCCCTGATGAACGTAGAGTTCGAATTGATACCACCCGCTTTTTAAATTGCCCGGAAGCGGAATTTCCAAATTGGAAATGAACTCTTCTCCTTGTTTGGCTTGAACGGAAAGAGGAGGTTGTTTGAGAACAACATTTCCTGTGGAATCTCGGAATTGAATCGTGAGTTCAGCTTGAAGGGCCTCTTCCGAGTCATTGACGAGCGTTAAAAGACCTTTGAAAGGCATCCCTGAAATCGGATGCGGCGTTTCGACCGTCACGATTGGCAAAATCGGTTGAAACGATTCACGGAAATCCCAGAAAGGATCGGCCAACATGAGTTTAGGAGTGGTGACCCCGACCCAACGTTCCGGTTCGATGCCGACGGAGGAACCTTTATAGTAAGTGGCGATCGAACCTTCACACGTGTTACAAGAAACGCCATCGGTGATCTGATGGTTACGGCGATAAAGATCAAAGTACCGTTTCACGACGCGAATCCCTGATCTTCGGCGCCATTCCGGAAAATTCGTCAGATAGCAGCGTAGTCCTCCCGAGTTGGCACAGACGAGAGCCCAGGAAACGATACCGTTACTGGTTTCTTGAGTTTTCTTGGCGAAAGCCTTGCGATCAAAGTCAGGGCTTTTCAGCGTAGGGGCCCATGTTTTGAAATTGGAATCATGCTGACGCATATCGGAAACAAAACCGGTTTCCGTGCTGATGAAGGGGAGACTTTTCTGATACCGACCCAGAATCGTTCGAACCGTATCTTTGAGATAACCTTCAACAGCAATCGAGCAATTCGCATAGACTCCGATGTATTGATGAGTATCGACGACTTCCAAAGGCGTGGTTTCCACGAGGACGGTTCCTCCCGCCGAGCCGGTGGTGGGGCGTTTTTGTAAATCCTCTTCCTGAAATGCTGCATGATATTTTTCAATCGCAGGGACGTAACTTTTTCCCTTCGGAAGAGTGAAATTAAAAAGTTCATTTCCCATGCTGACCATTCCGAGTGAAGGATGATTATGGTACTGCTGAATCACTTCACGAAAAAGAGGGAGTGCGATATCAAAGGATTTAAAATTATATAATTTAGGATCCCCTTCTTTGGTTAAATGACGATAGAAAGGCCAATCTAAATAGACGATAATTCCGAGTTCATCGCAGAGATTAAAAAAGGTTTGATCCATCAAGGCGTAGCCCGAGTGAGGCCGAAAGCAGTTGATGTTGGCATACTTCATTGCCATTAACAATTTCCGGGCATACCCTTTTTCATTTGGACAAAATTCTTCTTTGCCTTCGATCTCTTGGAGAAATCCACCGGCCATGTCTCCGAATTCCTGGATTCGAAGATAAGTCCTTTTTCCATTCAGATAAATATGCTGGCGGTCGCCTGCATTTTGAATGCTGATTTCTCGAAATCCAAAACGTTCGCGCGCGATTTCAACGCCATTCCATTTGAGGGCGAAAATATAGAGCGTTGGATGTTCAGGAGACCACATTTGAACCTCGGGCATCGCGATCTGACCTGAGAACCGTTGCTGCTCATTGATGGCTACTTTTGATTCGGTATTAAACTTTTGAGTGCCATCGGGCCAGCGCCTGACTTCTACGGTTAGAGTTCCAGGATCCGACGTTTTGAATCCTTCCGGCTTAAAATCGAAATCAAGACGTTGAGCTTCCCATTTTGGAGCGAGTCTTAGGCCTTGAACACTTTCCTGAGGGCGAACTTGTAATTGGACCGATTCGTAAAGACCCGTATAGCCTTTGTAACACCAGCTTTGACCAAAACGGGTATCGACTGTTCGAACCACGAGATGATTGCCATCCCCCGCTTTCACGGCGTCGGTGATATCCAAATCGATTTTGACGTAAGGACCGAGATGCTCGCCTACGAGTATGCCGTTGACCCATGCCTCCATTCGATACCCGGCTCCGTTAAAACGAACAAACAAGCGCTCCTTTTTTCGATCAAAGGCAGGCGTGGAAAAATCGCGCGAATACCACATGGTTCCCGAATCTTTGGGCCCTCCGGGAAAAGAAGTGGAAGCAAAGGCCCAAGGGACTTTGGTTTTCGTCGTCAGAGCGATAGCTCCGTTTGTGATGGATTCTTGATCGGGCGTTAAAATCCAAAGCTCTTTGTTGAAATAATCCAAAAATTCTTTGCTTTCAATAAATTTGGAATTCCATTCGCCATCCAATGATGTCGTTTTCCAAGAAGTGGGAACGGGGTTTAAAATCCAACTTTCAGCGAGAGGTTGTTTAGGGAATCCGGGAATGATCTCTTCTGCAAAAGAATAAGGCTTACGGGTTTCCAGAGAAAATTCAGCACCGGAAACGATTCTTCCGGCGACTAGTCCCCATATGATCAGTCCGAATAAAAATCGAGAAAGGGAAGATTTCATGGAGAGTTTATCCTTTTTGAAAAGGAGAGGAGAAATGGTTTGAAGGTTTCGGATAAGCATAGGAATCCTCAGGGAGAGCAACAAGTTTAATATAAGGAACAAACGCTTTTATGAAGGGGGGGACGGCTCTTGATCGATTTCCTTAGAAATTAATGAGGTTTATAGGTGACAGAAAACCCAAATTCCGTTTTTTCCGTCATGAGAATGTTTTGGGTTCTTTTCCAAGGAGTATTGGCATTGATACGAAGTACTAAAATTTTACCCCCCGCTTTGCTGGACTCCACCCGATAGTCTTGTAAGGCTATTTTTGAATTATCATCGGCTTCGAAAATAAGATCCCCTTCTTCCATCGGATAAATGATGGTTTGAGCAAGAATACTCTTCTCCCAGTTTGTTTCTAAAGAAATTGTTCGATCTTTTCCTTTGAGATCAATGATTCGAAGGGAACGATCTTTATTGGAAGAGAGTAAGAGATTGATAAAATACCCTCCAGGATAAGTCCAAGACGATTCCTTGGTCGGGGTAAGAGTCGAACGGAATTGGAGGCGTTCTTTTTCGGCATCCGACTGAATACTCGTTTGAAATTTTAACGGTTCATCGATTTTACTCAAAGGCACGAGATCCCCCTTAATTTCTAAGGAATCGTGATCGGAAGCTGCGATTTCTGTGTTTTCGGCAAGAGTGGATTGCCGATAAAGAAAATCATCCACATTCATTTGGGTTTCATCCCCACGATTGCTTTCGATGTAAATAAAACCCGTAATGGGAACGCCGCGAATGGAGATTGCTTCAAAAAATCCATTTTTTTTATTCACTCGAACGGAGAGATGATGGCCTGCGGTGAGTTCTTCTTCTTTCGAAGAGGCGTGGAGTTCGAGTGAGGATTTTCCGAGAAAAGTGATAAAAGAGAGAACAATCCAATAGTGAATCGAAGTGAGGGGAGAGGAAAATAATTTCATAAGTGGGTCCTTTTTGCTTTCAATCTTTCTTTTCCGGCTTGATTTTAAAATACTTCAAATTTTATAAAATACAACAATTATTACAATAATTGTATTAATAATTGACATTTATTTGAGCCAAGTGATATTAGAAGGAGACGCTCAATCGCTAAAAATGAAGAAAAAAGAACTTTCTTCCCTGAATCCCCTAAAAAGAGTCCCTCATGAGAACGACATCCTCTGATTTATTCAAAAATGTGATCCCCTTACCCCAGTGGATAAAAAAAGGGAAAGGAAGTTTTGTATTTTCAAAACAGCTGAGAGTCTGGGATGAAAGCTTGGATTTACGAATAGCTCGCCATACGCAAAAGTTATTCGAAAGAGTCACTTTTTCAGACGATTTTCAACGAGCTCAATTGGTCTTTGTGCTAGGAAAATTGCAAGAAATTCCAGAGGAAGTCTCTGCAGCTCACAGAAAACAGGCTTACTTGCTGGAGATTCTTCCGGATAAAATTCATCTTCAAGCGGAAACTTCTCAAGGATTGTTTTATGGACTTCAAACTTTGCGACAAATTCGATTTCAATCTAAAAATCTTCCCTGTGGACGAATTTTGGATTGGCCACATTTGGATTTTCGGGGAAGTCACCTCACTTTAGGGAATGGGCATCAGCCGCCTTATGAGAAAATTTGCGAAATCGTCATCAAGCTTGCCTCTTTTAAGTTGAATCAATTTTACATTGAATATGACGGAAGTTTTTCCTGGGAGAAGTATCCTTTTATTGCAGGTCCTTCAGCTCTGACGAAAGATCAGTGTCGAAGCTTAATGGATTTGGCAAAAGAATATTTTATCGAAATAATTCCCACGGTGGATTCATTGGGTCATCAAGAGCATTATTTAAAACATCCTCAACTTCAACATTTAAGAGAACTTCCTCATTCGCATGCGGAGTTATGTCCTCTGCATCCGAAGTCCAAAGAATTTATTAAGGACTTGTGGAGAGAGATTTTGGAGGTTCATCACGATGCAAAGCATGTAAACGTCACAGGGGATGAAGTTTTTCGCTTGGGAGCTCACTGTTCGCATTGCACCCCTTATGCGGAGCAAGGGCGACAGGCCGATCTCTTTTTTACTCATTACCATGATTTAACGGAGTGGATGCTGAATCAAGGGAAACGGCCCATGATGTGGCATGATATGCTCGCCCATTATCCGCAGAGATTGAAAGATTACTCGAAAGAGATCATGATTCTCTATTGGAACTATTATGGAACGGATGCCAAAAAATGGACTGTGGGGCATGGATTAAATTCGGATATTTTGCCTGAAGATTTAACCCTTTTTTCTCCTGAACTCCAACAGCTCTATCGACCTTATTGGCTTCATTCCTCGACGAAACCGCATTTTACTCCTTTTCCTTATCTCCGATTTTTTCAAGACCAAGGGTTTGAAGTTCTGGGTGCTTCGGGAGGAAGTCCGATGGTGGAGAGTATTCCTTTTGCGGGTTTTGAGAGTCGGATTAAGAATGCGAAGTCGATGTCGAATACAGTCCATTCCATTCAAGCGAAAGGAATTGTTCATACATTTTGGAGTGATTATGCATCGATTCTTACGGCATGGACCGATATCGCTGCTGCCGGAGATTATTCGTGGCATTCACGAGAAGAAAAAACGGGGGCATTTTTGGATCGTTTTGATGCGATTTATTTAAAATCGGAGGGAAAATTTAAGTCATTGGCCCTTCAATACGATCGGTTTGTTTATCCGTCGATCGATCCCAAGTTTAATGTTCCTGCATCGATTCCTTCCCCTCAAAAAGAGTTGGTCTTCCAGAGAGAACTGAAAGAAATGCCCCAAAAATGTAAAGGTGATCGAGAGTTATTGGAAATGATCTCGCCGTCCTTTGATCTGGTCATGGCCATTCATGAGGCAAAGCGATGGACGCACATGCGCCTTAAACCCCTGTTGGGAAAAGGACGCGATACGATGATTGATCTTTCACGCGCATTTAATGCCTCGACTCGCAGAGTTCTTCCCGAGGATACGGGGACCTGTCTTGATCTTCAACCGGGAATGCATCGCTCGCATGGGGTAAAACTTTGGGTGGGCAATCCTCAACGAGGGGAAAAAAATGCGGTGATTCTCAAGGGAGGTCATTATCCCGACGGATTGGAGTCCGTAGAAATTTCTCTTTCCCATCAAAAATTAGATACACTCTTTTTCTGGCATACCGCCTGTTATGCGGGAACGCAAGAAATTGCTCGTTATGAAATTCTGAATGATCGGGGAGAAAAAAGTATTTTCCCGATCATTGCCGGAAAGCATCTGGCGGATTGGAATCGGGGGGCAGAGATTTTACCGGAGGCATTAGTCGCTTGGCAGGGATTTAGCAATATTCATGAAAAGGGACGTCGAATGCTCTATCTGACGTGGTGGAAAAATCCTTGGCCGGAGCGTCCTCTTAAAAGCATTCGTCTGATCTCGACTAATTCCCCGGGCTATTTGGTATTGGTAGCGATGACCGGAAGAAAACAAATCGGAAAGCCTGCTTTACCGAATCGAACGAAGCTCCAAGAAAGTCAAAAAAGAGTTTTCAAATTGGCAAAGCAGTTTGAAAAAAATCATCTCCGCGCTCTTCAAAATCGATGCGTCAAAGAAGATCAGACGCAGGTGTTGAAGCAGTCGAATGTCGCAGGCTTGAAAAAGCTATCTCCATTCTAGAGCCTATTGATTAAAACTGTAGCCGTTTTTGAATTGAATGGAGCGGCACAGGCCCTGTGCCTCAGGGGATGGGGAAGGCAGACGGCGTCTGCCCCTCCAATAATTCGCTACAGTTTTAATGAAAACGCTCTAGGAGCTTTTCAGAAGAGGAAGATTAAGGAATGCCTGCGCGTTGCTTAAATTCTTGAAGCGCTTTATCAAATGCTTCTGGAAGAGTGAGAAGGTGAGAAGGGGCAGGACTTTGTCGGAAGTCTAATGTGAGACCTTGGCGAATGACTCGAACCGGAAATTTATCGCTGACGCGAATATAGGCTTCCAAAGGTTCTATTATTTTAGCGCCTTTTTTAGGAGGTAAAGTGAGAACAAAATAAAAACAGTCTTGGCCATTTATTTTTTCTCTTCGAACAAAAGAGTCGCCTGTAATCCAGTCTGTTCCAATATAGCCTTTTGCATTCCAGGGATTTTCCTCCAGATTGACGGAAGCATGATCCACCAAGAGGACATCAATTTCCCCTGTTTGATATTGAGAGAAAAAATAACGGTCGTAGACCCAGTTTTCTGATTTCTGGCCCTTGCTCCATGTATAAACTTCGCGTTTTATTTTTTCTGTTTTGAAGTTTTCAACTTGAGTCGGAATACGGGAATCCCAGACTTCTTCGGGTGTCGTTGAGGGAGCGGTTCCCCCGGGAGAGGTTTTTGAGCCGGTCTCTTTAAGTTTTTGTTTGCTGACCGTGATGGTCCATGCGGAGTAATCCGCAGGTTCGGCGACAAAAGGGGCTTCCGGTTTTTCGGGGCCTTCTTTCGTCTCAGTACGGAGATCCAAAATACTGCCCAGGAGAAGTGCAACAAAGAGTATGATTTTTTTCATAACAATAAATGAGAAGAAAAATGATGTAGGTTTAATCTACCGGTTCCAGTTGTCGGTCGACGATTTCTCCCGTAAATCGATCGATCGCAATATGAAGCCAGTACCGTCTTTGTCCCTCCACCATAAAGTCTTTCAATTGGTTCGATCGATCGGGGTAACGTCCGGATTGAGCGACAACATCGACGAGGAGATTCCAGGTGCGAGTATTGGAAATAGGGGCTAATGCCCGAACAGAAGCTTCGCGTTCTCTTTTGATCGCCGGATAGGGAGTAGCATCATTGGTATCTTCATAGGCGGTGATACTGGCGATGCTCGCGGTGTCATCAGTCGCCCCGACTTTATAAGCCGAACAACGGGTTGCGATTTCGGATGGGTTAGCCAAGGGGCCTTGGGTGCCGCTGGTGGTTTTAACGATATCTCCTGCGAGAGTCGTGGCTTCTGCACTGGAGATGAAGCGATCCCCGTTTTCGTTTCGACCCGCATCGGTTAAAACGGCCGCTAAGAGAGTGGAGTGCGAGGTGTTGGGATTAAGACGGCCTGCGATCGTCGAACTTTGAGAAAAGGAAGAGACTACGGTAAAAACATCGAGAAGGCCTGCATTTGCACTTTCAGAGCTATAAAAATCGAGAGATCGATAAGGAAGATCCATAAAAACATGACCTAATTCTCCGACGGATTGGAAAGGACGATTCAGAACAATGGGCATCGCATTTACATTATTATAAATCGATCGTTGAGCGGTTAAGCGGGGGTTGCTCGTTCCTGTGAGACGTCCGATCAAAGCGCTATCGGCGGGGCGAACTCGACCGGTGTTATAATTTCCATCGGGACCATGATCGAAATAAAAAGAGTCAGGATTCGAGGAACCATTATTACGGGAAATAACTCTATTTTCCGAGAACATGGCAGGAATCCATTGATTGCCCAAAGCTCCCGTAAGATTAAAGGGGGCCGCACAGTTGACGCGACGTGTGGCATTGGCCCCTGGCACGGCAGACCAGCTTATACCGTTTCCCGATGTGACCCAACTTCTTCCTTTCCCTATACTATTATAAAAGGGGCTTCCGAGTTCTAAAGAAGTAATCGCGGTTAAATAACTATACGATCCATTATCATACCACGATCCTGAAAATCCTGCCGGAACAGTAGGTAAAAGGGCGGTAGGAGCGACTAACGGATAGGAAATAGGATCCGGGCGGAGACTCATTTCTGCCCGATTCATCGCATACCAAAATCCAATATCGAGGCGTGAAGTTCGTACGTCCGTTTTATAAAAATCGTAATCCGGAATATAGCGAAACCGCAAAGGCAGTGTATTTCCCTGTCCCCAGTTTAAACCGTGTGCCGTTCCGCCAGGCATCCCTACTGGGGGGACAACGCCAACTTTAAGATTGAATAGGGTTATTTTCATGCAATCCATGTAGACTCCAGAGCCTGAATTTCCCATGGCGGTTTTTTGATTGAAGATCGAATTCGAACTGTCTGCGCCAGCAAAACAATTATAGATTTTAAAATTTCCTTTATAATTTTGATAGCTTAAGAGTCCATCAAAGCCAATCATGCTGCGACCGAGGCAATTTCGCATGACATAGGAATTGGCACTCGCCGCGGCCAAATAATCATCGTGCTTGGCGGAATTGATGGGACTTGCACTGAGATGATTCGGATATTTTGCCGCTAAGACCTTAAAGTCAAAATCTCCAACGCTATTCACAATATCGGTAAAAATACCTGTTGGGGTTCCGGGAGTCATTCCATTGACGCTCGAGGAACGAATTCGTCGGGGAGCCGGAAAATAATCGTTAAAGCCGGCTTGAGGAACAGTGATCGATCCCGAACCAGTCGTAAATGAATTCAGAACAGGATTCGAGGCGTCTTCGTAAGTGAGAGTGGCGTTGCCCGTGATATAAAAACGAATATTTGCAGGGCGATCGACCGCAGTCACAAGATTGGTTTGATGAGGAGAGCTCAACTCCGGAATACAATAAAGATCGATAGAGCGAGTGGAGAAATCCGCAGGAAGTGCTCCGGCTCCTGGAAAATCACTTGGCCAACTCGGATTAAAAGGCATGAAGGAAAGCTTGGAAATATAAGGAAGATTTTCGACGCCATGAACCCGAAGATCAAAGGGAGAGAATCCAGTAACGCTGGGTCGATAAGAAATGATCGTTGGATAATCATCTTTATCCGCCTGATCGATGATACAGGCTCCGATGCGCAGAATTTGATAATCGGCGAGTCGATCAAAAACGGGACGTTGTTCACAAGTGGTATAATTTAAGGGCAAATTTCCTCCATTGAGATCTAATCCTAAGACATCCGTATGAATGAATGCTTTGAGAAGTTCGAAAAAGTTAGGCTCCCTGTTTTCAAGAGCCACATTGGCTAATGTTTTGATTGAACTTTGAGGAGTTGTTCCACCCGCGGATCCACAATAAACCCATTCATCTTTATTAGAATCCCAGGTAAGTCCAAAGTAATAACGGATATTGGCATCCGTTCCTTCGGCCTTATAAAGAGAATCTCCGGAAGAAAGTGAAGCGCTTGGGCCTTTGAACGTGAGCCATGAAAGGCGATCGAGCGAAAAGCGTCTTAAAATGAGAGGATCCCCGACATTCCATCTCCCCTCAGGAGTCGCCTCTGGACTATTTCCTGTTTTAGAAAATCGATAACCAAACCAATTTTTATTCGGATATTCTGGAGAAGGCGTATTTTTAGCGAGACGTCCATCGACTGGATAATTGGAAGTTTCTCCTGTGGGAACTTGGGTGGGAAATGTAAAACTCGGCGCATTCTTTTCTCGTGTAAAGGTCCCGAGAATGGGCAGCGCTTCTTGAAAGTCTTCTTTTTTCGCCATTCGAATTATTTCTTGGCGATTGAGGAGTTGATTATCTCCTTCATGGACTTTCATAAATCCATTCGTCGGACCAAATCCATAAATATAATTTGTATAAAGAGAGAAATCCGAACCCGATTTTTTGAGACGCCATTTAACTAAATTTTGAGACGCTCCCACACTTAATGGGAAAAGACCATTCTCTAAAGCATCTAAAGAATTCCACGCCAAGTTTCCCTTTTGTCGCAACATTTTTTTATCGGAGACCAAATCTTTAGGGTACCCTGCCACGTTCATATCCATGAGCCCACTCACATCATAAATCGCGTAAGCAAAGCGACCCACCGCATAGTTTTGGGAATTCTTTTTTGAAAAGTCGGATTCCCATTGGCTCTTCACTCCCGAACGCGTCAAAATTGTCCATGTGGGGATGTTATCCATTTCCTTCACGAGAAGAGGGCCATTTTTCCAGCGATCTTTACTGACCATTTTTCCATTCAAACTGGGTTCATCTGTCCCCACACTCGAACCCGTGATTCGTCCTTGTTGTCCATTGATGGAATAGATCGGTTGACTGCCACTCACTTTTACTAAGTTGATCTGATCCTCGTTCTTACTCGTCACTCCAGAGCGTTGGATCAGAACGTTGGCACTGATCGTGGGGAGATAAAGGAACGGTTCGGTCTTATCATTTAATCCATTGCGTCCATAGACCGTCGAACCCGCTTCAATCTCTCCCTTTAAATCTCCGACGATGAGATCGAGACAGCTTCTCGCCATCATATCGGTTTTCGTTAAATTCGTACTCGCTGAAGAGATTTTGCGTTGAAGAAGCGCTCGTGAAAAAAAGGCCATCATGAGAAGCGTTAAAAAAACAATGAAGGATAAAGACATCAAGAGAGCCACCCCTCTAAGCCCCTTGTTCTGAATCGATCCTATTGGTTTTCTCTTCATCTCTTTATTTACTCCATCGGATAGAAGCGTTGATAAAAGCGAACCGCTTTCGCTGCATTTGGGGGAAGACCTTCGGAGAAGTGTTTAAAGTCATCATCGGCCACTCCTGACCAGTATTCTAAAGAGGTGACGCCTTCAGGCGCATTTCCGAGTCTTTGTTGGATCGTCTCAAATTCTTTGGATTGGAGTTGTTTTCTTGTTTCAAGATCTACTACCGCCACCGAGACCACTAATGAAGCGAGATTGGTGAGTGCGGGGAGCGTTGCGCCCGCGCTTTGATAGATCGGCATCCTATTATACAACTTTCCATCACTCTTCTTTTGATAAGTTAACGCGACCTTTAAAACACCTAAAGAGAGAGCATCGTATTCCGAGTCAGAAAGACCTAAATCTCCTGTGAGGCTTAAAAGTGAAACGGGGGTTCCTTTGGAGGTGATTCCCATAAACCCGGCTTCGCTCCATTCATAGCCATGGACTCCTCTGGCCAAGAACGGTTTATTTTCGGAATCATTCTGCATTTGATAACCGACTAAGGCTAAACCTCGGTCTCCTCTTGGAGCACTGACTTGACTGATAAATCTTAAGACGTCTCCTTTATTCTCTGCATCAAAGACATAGTCCATATCCGTGCGCTTGGGCATATTCGCGAGATCCATCCCCAATCGATCTAAGACCAGTCTTGCTTGTCCTGACGAATCGACGATCTGATTGCTACTATGCGAGCCTCGGGAAGTGGCAGAGATCACCTGGGCGATTAAGGCCCCTAAGATCGTTAAGACTCCAATAGCCACCAACATCTCAATTAAAGTAAAACAACGTTTGGATTTCATTGGGCCGCTCCATTCTTCCAAAAGGTCACGTAGGTTTCTGAAGAAGCATCCCACTTCACATCCATTTCCTTTGGTCTGGCAGGCCAACTCACCCGGACGACTCCCTCCACCGGACCTCTTTCATTGGCTCCCGGGATATGCGTGTACCACCACATCACTTGATAACGGGAGGTTGGTTGTGGTTTATCTCCCTCTTGGACTTTCCATCCTTCGGTTAAATAGATCAGATTGGTTTTTCCACCGGAGACCGTCGCATAGGGAAGACCGGTTAATCCAAAGATGGCGCTCTTGGGATTATTCGAAGGCGTATACTTTAAATCACTCACGATGGCCGTCATCAAATTGAGAGCTTTGCTCTCTTCGGAACTAATCTCGTTGGTCTTTAATCCCACCGGTAACAACCCCATTAATAACACCATGCAAAAGGATAAAATGCCCATTGCTAAGACGACTTCCACGAGGGAAAAGGCAGGGGTTTTTTTGAGTTTCATGGAGGGAAATTCTCGCAATCTAAATCCTAGAGGGAAGTGGAGAATGCTTCAAGGCTATTAAGGCTTGGAGAAAAAAACTTACCCACAGTAATAGAGGGAGAATCATATTTATTACAATTATTATAATAATAGCACAAATAAATATAAAAACAATATTTTGTATTTTTAAATAGGAAAAATTCTAAGGGGAAAGAATTTGGGAATGGAAGGATCTTTCTAAGATACGTATCGAATTTTTAGAAAATAGGGAGCAAGTCACGCCGTCGGGAGAAATCCTTGGGGATTCTGTTTTTGCCAGCGCCAGGTATCGGCCATCATTTCGTGGAGGGTCTTTTGAGCGACCCATCCTAATCCTTTTTTGGCTTTTTCAGGGTTGGCATAGCAAATCGGAATATCGCCGGGGCGGCGGGCGGCGATTTGAAAAGAAATCGGGATATCACTGGCGGCTTCAAATGCTTTGATAATATCAAGGACGCTGTACCCCTGTCCGGTTCCGAGATTGTAGGTAACAAAGCCGGGATTTTGAGAAAGTTTTTCAACCGCTTTCAGATGTCCCAGGGAGAGATCGACGACGTGAATATAATCTCGGACGCCGGTTCCATCCGGAGTCGGATAATCGTTTCCATAAACGGTCAGTTTTTCAAGTTTTCCGACAGCGACTTGGGCAATATAAGGAAGGAGATTGTTCGGAATTCCCTGAGGATCTTCACCGATCTGCCCGCTGGAATGAGCGCCGATCGGATTGAAATAGCGTAAGGAAATGATGTTCCATGCGGGATCGGAAGCAAAGAGATCCCCCAGAATTTCTTCGATCATCAATTTTGTTCTGCCATAAGGATTCGTGGCGCTGAGAGGAAAAGTCTCGTCGATTGGAACTTGATGAGGATTGCCATAGACCGTTGCGGAGGAACTGAAAACGAGATTTTTGACGCCGGCTTTAGCCATGGCAGTACAAAGAGAAAGAGTGCCGGTGATATTATTGTCATAATAGCGCAGAGGAATTTTGACCGACTCACCAACCGCTTTGAGACCTGCAAAATGAATGACGCTCTGAATGGAATTTTCAGAGAAGATTTGAGAAAGGGACGCTGTCTCCAAAAGATCGATTTGATGAAATTTAATTTTTTTCCCTGTCAACAATTCCACACGGTGGAGGGATTCTTTTTTACTGTTGCAAAGATTATCGACGACAATCACCTCATGCCCGGCATTCAGAAGTTCCAAGCAGGTATGGCTTCCAATGTATCCCGCGCCGCCGGTGACGAGTATTTGCATAGGTTCTTCACTCTTCAAAGAGTTGGGGAAAGTGTCAATGGGGAAATACAGAAGCATCTTTAAACAGACTGCACATGGCTTGAATTCAAAAACACCAGAATCTCTCAGGAAGGCTGGAAAGCTGGAAAAAACAATCGACGACAGAATCTTTGCGACAAGCTCCGAGTAGATAGTCCCCCTTCTTTTCCTCTCTTCCAGCATTCCTGAGAGATCCTCGTATTGGCTTTGTAAGTGTTCTAAAAATAGGAAAAACGTATGGATTTTCATCCTCCCCATCCTGATATCGATGCAGTTCTCCGGTGTTACATTGAAATAATCAATGCATAGTTATTTTTATCAATTATTCGGTAAATGATGATGTGAGATAGAGTGACTCCATGAAAAAAATCGTGGTGAATCCAGCTAGATTGAAAAAGGGAATAGGGGTTGTTCTAGAAAGAAATGAAGATGGATGTAAAAAACCGATACAAAGGATAAAGGCGAGTGAATGTGGAAAATTTAAATCCCTTTTATCGGTATTTAATCCATGTAACTAGCATGTTTTTAAGGCACTTCTCTGAATTTGAGGCTTTTACTAGTGAGATCTCTCTCTATCTCTAACAGGAATCATTTTATGTTTCATCTTTTTAAAACACGCCGCTTTTTTCCGCTTTTTGTCACCCAGTTTCTGGGCGCGGTGAACGATCACCTTTTTAAGAACGCTTTTGTGATGTTGATCACCTTTAAACTCGCCACGGAGCATGGATGGGAGACCTCGAGTGTGGTCTATTGGATTGGAGCCTTACTGACTTTGCCGATGGTTCTTTTCTCGGCTTTGGCCGGGCAAATGGCCGATCATATGGAAAAATCGCTGATGATCCGATGGACGAAGTGGGCTGAAATCGGGATCATGGCGTTGGGGGTATTTGGATTGGCTGTGGAGTCGGCGCCGGTTCTTTTTGTCACTGTTTTTTTAACCGGGGTCCAGATTGCATTTTTTGGGCCTCTTAAATATGGAATTCTTCCGAGTCATTTGAAAAAGGAAGAGTTGATGGATGGCGCGGCGATTTTTGAAGCTGCAACTTTTATCGCGATTCTTTTAGGGACGGGTCTTGGAGGGTTTGCCTTAGCCAAATCCGGGGGAGTGCATTCGATTCATTCATGGGTTTTTGTCGTCCTAATTTCACTCTCGTTGTTGGGATGGTGGGCGAGTCGCTCGATTCCCGAAGCGCGTCCTGAGGGCGATGTTCCTCCGTTGATCTGGAATCCTTTGGAATCAACCATGACTTTAATTCGGAATGCAAGACCTCAAACCGAGGTCTGGCGTTCGATTCTCGGAATCTCCTGGTTTTGGGCGATGGGAGCGATTTGGCTCTCGTTTATTCCTCCTTTTGTGAAAGATGTTCTTCACGCGGAGAGCGAAACGGCGAGTTATTTTCTCGTGCTCTTCAGCGTTGGCATTGGTGCAGGATCGATGCTGGCGTCGAAGCTTCTCAAGGGAGAAATCAGCGCCAAGTTCACGCCCTTAGCAGGCGGAGGAATCTCGCTTTTTTCGTTGCTCTTTATTTTTTCGGAATCGATGGAAGCCGTTTATCCGTTCGAGGTATTTTCTCCCCGAGGAATTTTCATCTCGATCGCTCTTCTCGGAATTGGAGTTTGCGGGGGTATTTTTAGTGTGCCTCTCTATGCGATTTTGCAGGCAAAATCAGAGCCGACCCATCGTGCGCGAAATATTGCCACGAATAATGTATTGAACGCATTCTTTATGGTGGCGGCGAGTGTCGTTGCCAGTTTAATGGGACAAATGGGTTGGAAGGGCATACCGGTTTTGGTTGTGCTCACGATTTTAAATACGTTGGTCTCTTGTTACGTGATCCGATTGATTCCTGAATCGGTCTTGCACACGTTTACACGCGCGGCGCTCCGGTTCTTTTTTCGCGTGGAGGTCGTCGGATTAGAAAATTATGCCGCGGCTCGTGAACGAAAACTTATTGTGGCGAATCACGTCTCTTTTTTAGATTCAACCCTTCTCGCGGCGTTTCTTCCGGAGTTACCGACTTTTGCAGTCGATACGCGGATGGCCGCGCAGCCTTTGGTCAAAATGGTTTTAGGATGGATTCCCTTTTTTCCCATTGATCCAACGAAGCCGATGGCGATCAAATCGTTGTTAAAAGAAGTGAAGCGGGGTGTCCCCGTGATGATTTTCCCGGAGGGACGTATCACGGTGACGGGGAATCTGATGAAAATTTATCAAGGCCCGGGGATGATCGCCATGCGTGCAGATGCGGATTTCATTCCGGTGCAACTCGATGGTGTCGAGCGATCCTATTTTTCGAAGCTTGGTGGGAAAACGAATCGCAGTCTTTTTCCTCGAATGAAACTGACGATTTTTCCGCCGGTACGCATTGAGCGGCCTGAAGGCGGAGCGCGTCAGGTGCGGGAGCTCGCCGTTTCGCGGGTCTATGAAATGCTTGCGGAGATGCGTTTAAAAACGAAGCCGAAGAATGAAACATTGATGGGAGCGTTACTTCGTGCGCGGGTTCAGCATCATCCGGCCTTTTCTATTCTCGAAGATTCGGATTTTGAGGGAAAGACTTATGGGGAATTGGTAGCTCGAACTTTGACCCTGGCGCCGAAACTTTATCGCGGGACGAGACGGAATGAAGCGGTCGGCATCATTTTACCGAATCGGGTGGTGACGTTAGAAGTTTACTTTGGATTGCAGGCGGGACATCGGGTTCCTGCGCTTTTAAATTATACGTCGGGATCGAAAAATTTGGTCGCGGCTTGTGCGACTTCCCAAATTCGAGTGATCTGGACGTCCAAACGATTTGTTCAAGAAGGAAAGCTCCAGGGGGTGATCGAGGCGTTGCAGCAAGAGGGACTTCAAGTTCGTTTTCTGGAGAATCTTCGTCAAGGAATGGGTGTGGGGGATAGGCTCCGTTATGCCTTGGCCTTCCGGTTCCCGGAATGGATTTATCGTCGCGAGCGAAACAAATGGCAGAAGAGCCTTCCTGCGGGAGAAAGCCGAGAGGACCAACCCGCAACGATTCTCTATACCTCCGGTTCGAGTGGAGCGCCGAAGGCCGTGGTGCTTTCTCATCGCAATTTGTTAACGAATACGAATCAGCTGTTAGCGAGGTTTGATATTCATCGCAAAGATCGGATTTTTAATTGTCTCCCCCTCTTCCATTCATTTGGTCTGACGGGAGGAACATTAACCCCGATCTTAAATGGAGTGCCGTTATTCCTCTATCCCTCCCCGTTGCATTATCGGATGATTCCTGAATTGGTTTATCAGACGAATTCCACGCTCTTTTTTGCAACCAACACTTTCTTGAATGGATATTCACGAAAAGCGCATGCGTATGATTTTTATTCCGTGCGTGCGGTTTTTGCGGGGGCGGAAAAAGTCAAAGAATCGACCAAGAAAACATGGATGGATCTTTTTGGCGTTCGGATTTACGAGGGCTACGGCTCTACAGAGTGTTCGCCGGCGATTGCGATGAACACGCCGATTTATTCCAGGACAGAGACTGTTGGAAAGTTTCTACCGGGAATGGAATATCGTTTGGAGCCTGTTGCTGGAATTGCCGAGGGAGGGCGACTTTGGGTGAAGGGAGCGAACGTCATGCTCGGCTATTATCTCGCTGAAAATCCGGGCGTTCTCGTTCCTGTGAAAGAGGGTTGGTATGATACAGGCGATATTGCGGAGGTCAGCACCGATGGATTTGTGAAGATCATGGGCCGTGCCAAACGGTTTGCGAAAGTCGCGGGGGAGATGATTTCATTGAGTGTCGTGGAAGAGCTGGCGACTTCTACGTGGCCTGGGGTAGCCCATGCGACGTTGGTCATTCCTCATGCCACCAAGGGCGAGGAAGTCGTTTTAGTGACCGAAAAAACAGAGCCTCAGCGCGCGGAGTTACTCGCGCAGGCGCTCAAGCTCGGATTTTCCGAGTTATATGTTCCGAAGACTTTAATCACGCAGAAAATTCCGGTCTTGGGATCTGGCAAGCCTGATTATGTGGCGCTCGGTGAAATGGTGAAGGCAAAGTAAAGAGAGAAGAGTTTTTAGCATCGATGGTAGGATACGGAGGATAAAACCAGGGCCGATGGAGGACTTTTGAAACGTCGACAAAAACCAAGTGTTCCTCCGAAGATTCCTCAAAGTTAATTTACAACAAACGATAGAGGTTATGAAAATCGACATGCATGTCCATTTGGTGGGCAATGGATCTTCGGGAAGCGGATGTTGGCTTCGTCCGCATGGGATACATAAGTATCTTTATAATTACATGCTTAAGCAGTTGGGTTTGCCTGCAGGAAGCTTAGAGAGAGATTTAGACGAGCTCTTTTTACAAAAGCTTTTGCAAGATCTTGAAAGTTCTTCCATGGATTCAGCCGCGATTTTGGCCATGGATAATGTCTATGATAAGCATGGCAAAGTCCTGGAAGGGCAAGGAGTCTTTTATATTCCCAATGAACATGTTTTAAAATTGGCGAAACAATATCCCCAATTCATTCCGGCGGTTTCCATTCATCCAGATCGTCCGGATGCAATGGATGAATTAGAAAAATGTCTCGATCAAGGCGCCGCGATGATGAAGTTGTTGCCGAACGTTCATGGTGTGAATTGTAATGATCGCCGTTACGAAAAGTTTTGGAAACGCATGGCAGAAGCTCGACTTCCATTCCTACCTCATACAGGAAGCGAACATACATTGCCTGTTTTAAACAAAGCTGCTGAAAATCCCCAAAGTTTAGAGTTACCTTTAGAATGTGGAGTCACCATTATTGCCGCACATTCCGCAGCGAAAAATGCTCCATGGGATGAAGATGGGTTAAGCGTTTTATTTCAGATGATGGAGAAATATCCGAATCTGTACGGGGACACGAGTGCCTTCAATCTTCCTTGGCGGTGTCGTGGATATCAAAGAATTTTGAAATCCGATTTTCGAGAGAGATTTATTCATGGGAGCGATTATCCTGTCCCGGTTCAAGCAACGTGGCCGAAAATTTGGGGATTGATTGATGGGGAGACGCGACGCACGATCTCAGCGATTCCAAATTCCATGGAGCGCGATTATCAGATTAAAAAAGCGATTGGATTTGAAGACGCGCATTTTACGCGGGGGGAAAAATTATTAAGGAAGTCCCATTAGAGAAGGTATCAATTTCGTACGAAGAATCGGCATCAAAATTAAAAGCGTGTTTGTATACCAAGATCGAGTTGATGAGAGGTGGAGACGGTGTTGACGCGGGCTTCGTAGGTGAGGGAGAGGGAGGTATTTTCGGTGAAGTATACGGAGAGGCCTGTTCCGGGAATGACCATCTCTTGACCCGTATTTTCAGGATAGACGGAGAAGGAATCTCCCCCTGCAGCAAAGCGGGCGCGGATTCGATTGGATTCAATCCATTGATGGGAAGCGAGGAGATGAATCTCAGGAATCCATTTCCACCCTTTGTAATCGAAAGGCCGGCTTGTTCTCATCCCCAGAGCTGTTTCTACAAAATTCGCCTGTTGATGATCGACCTGAAGCCGAGCGGCCGAATCTTTTTCATGAAAGCGGTCGATCCATTGAGAGCCATAATTGATTTTGGTTAAAGGTCCCCAGACCCATCTCTCCGTTTGAAAATCGACGCCGGAGGTGATTTGACCGCTCAAGTCGTAACCGTGTGTTGAACCGTGGGCGGTCTCTCCTAAGAAATCGATTTTTCGTTTGGATTCAAAACTACTCACTCCTCCGGCTAAACTGCTGTTGAGATAAAATCCGTTTTGATGATAGCCCGCATAAACGCCCACTTTTCCGGTGTTGGTTTGAAGCGTCCCTCCGCCATCGATCAACGTGTCGGCATAGCCTTGATTGGCAAAGAGGCCCAGCGTGAGGGCTTGATTGATTTCACGATCGACTCCTGCCGTAACGCCTTCGAGACGATTTTCAAATCCGACTCGTTTGGTATCGGAATCGACTTGGGAATAAACGCCCGTTGTATTCACAAAGAAACCGGTTTGTCCTGCCGTTTTCTTTTTCGTGACTAAGAGAGTTCCTTGATCCATCGCCAGTTTTTCATAGTCTGAATCTCCATCCAATGTTTGAAGGGTCAGTCCATTCAAGCTGACGCCGTGATCTCCTTGGCGAATTTGATTGAGACGTTGGGAGACGCCTCCGTTTCCGATGAGAGAAAATTGATTCACACTACTCGTCATCGCGGTGAATCTTTCAGGGCTCAATTGATCGTAAGCGGATTTGATTCCATTGTTATCAAGCCGCATTAAACCGTTAAAAATTTTTTCGCGATCACTCAAAGTTGTACGATTATCAATTTGATTCGGTTTAAAACTTTGAAGTGCTTTTCCGACGTGCGTTTGATTCGGATTCATCCCCGCGACATTCACTCCCCAATCCGCAGGGACGGAGAAGAGATTGACTTCGGTTCCCCGATATTCAGGCATGAAGGAGAGATTGGAGGGGTTCGACGAAAAACTATAATCGGTATAGGTTCCCGTTATACTCGATCCTTGAAGAAAATTAATTTTAGTTCCGAAGGGGGGAACATATCCGGAGGAGCCCGAAAAGAGAGTCGATCCTTGGAGAGTTCCTCCATTGAGCGTGACCGCTCCTGCGGAAATCGTTTGGTCATGGAATCCTGATCCGTTTCCGGGAGTCGATCCATCGATTTCAACCAAATGAGTTGAACCGGGATTCACCGTAAAAGTACCGACGTTTTGAATGCCAGGGGAATTTCCAGGACTATAGAATCCGCCGTTGAGAGTGAGTGAGCCTGAAATCGTTCCCCGCCCTTTGAGAGTTCCGCCGTTCACAATGACATTGCCCGCCCAATTTCCTCCATCGGAAGTTCCGATCGTCAAGGTTCCGGAGTTGACGGTGGCGGTTCCGGTCGACGTATTGGTTCCCGTGAGGGTTGTGCTTCCCGTTCCGGTCTGGCTAACGTTGGAAGTTCCCGTGATGTTTTGGGAAATGACGAGAGCGGAGGTGTTGTTGCTACTGACGAGTGAGGTCAACGTGAGTTGGATGCTGTTGGTGTTATAGATCCAACTGCCGACAAAATCCCCGTTGATGGTTCCGAGTGTTCCCGTGTAAGCGCTGGCGGCATCAAAGGTAAAAATAGTATAAGTTCCTGAGGCGGCTCCGCCGACATCGGTGAGCGTGACGGCGTTGGAGTTAAAGGCGACATCGGATGCGGAGGTCCCGGTAAACGCAACGAGATCGCTCGTTCCGGGAGCCGCAAGATCGAGTGCAAAAGTAGAACCACTCGCAAAATTCGTCGTCCCTGTCGTGCTTCCGAGATTCACGGTGAGTGTGCCGACGCCTCCATCTCCGGGCGCGAGATGTCCTCCTGCATTGACCGTCAATCCGTTGCTTCCTGTGGGAACAATGATTCCCGTTCCTCCTAAAGTCGCTCCACTGGCAATGGTGACCGCTCCTGTTCCGGTGGCAGAACCCGAGCTATTATTCGCGAGTAATGTTCCCGCAGA
>JAZKBH010000137.1:4918-14923 GCA_040388725.1 Verrucomicrobiota bacterium | reverse complement strand
AGGTGTTGGCATTGGTGAGAGCGACTGTTCCGCCATTGATCTTCGTGACCGAAAAACTTCCCGCAGTATCATCGAGAATGCCTGTAAAATTCACTCGTCCTCCGCTCGCCGCAGTGAGTTGAAGATCGCGATTGAGAGTCACCGCACCGCTCAATAGAGCGATTCCTGAAGTATTGGTTCCGCCGATGGTCGAAGTTCCTGAACTGTTATTCGCGACGACCGTGAGATCTCGAGCAATGGTATTCGCTCCATCGGTCAAAAAGGCGACATTCGGATCGAGCGTGTCGGCTTCAAAATAAAGATTGGTGGTATTGATGGTAGGCGCTGTAGAAGTGGTGAGCCAAAAGGTATTGCCACCATACAGTGTTCCACTCGTGACAGAGATTTGCATGCCATAGAGAACTTCTCCATTCGTATCCATATCCGTTGCACGATCCCATTGATTTTGACTCGTTCGCACCCAGATTCCATTCGCGGCAGGATTCGGCGCATCTTTCATGAGAATCCGATCACCGTTTGCAAGTGCTACTCCATCGATGGTTGTCGGACCAGTGGTGAAAACGATCTGATTGGTTCCGGTGTAGGAAAATCCTGTAAAGATAGTTCCCATCACCGTCGTCGCGACACGAACAGTCGAGAGACTCGGGCGAGTATCTCCGAGTTGAATCGCACTCGCGGCATTTCCGATGACACTATTGGAACTGACGGGGGCGTTGCCAGAAGCGATGAGTGTTCCGGCACGGACGATCGTTTTGCCATTATAATCACTTGTGGCGTTTGAGAGCTTCACCGTTCCGCCACCCATTTTTTCGATATCGATCGTACTGGCTCCATCCGTAATTTTACCGGTGAAATCCGTTTCCCCTCCTGTGGCCGCGGTTAGAAAAGTTTTTCCTGCGGTGCTGTCATTCGTCGTGATCGTTCCCGAGAAAGTCGTGGTTCCGGACGTATTAATTCCTCCGATGGTATCGACGGCCACGGCCCCTGCGCCTCCGTTAGTGACGGTGATGTTATTCGAAGAAGAGGCGCTATTATCGAGAAGCAATCGAGTAAAGTAATTGGCTGCTGCACTGGAGCCCATGGAGAATGATCCTGCCCCGGGAGCCGCATTGGCTCCGGAAAGAATGAGATTATAACGGCTGATGGCATAAACATTGGTCGCTTGGCTGAGACCCGAATTATTACCGCTTAACATCACCGTTCCTTCGGCCTGATTACTGGCCGCATTACTTCCCGCGGTGAAGGTGAGATTAGAAGTGAGTGCGACGTTGGAGGTTAAATTTCCTGAAAAATTAAGCGTCATTCCGCCATTGTTGCTTCCTTGAAATCCTAAAATAGCGGAAGTACCACTAAAGGTGATATTGTTGGCGACCGACGAGGACGGAGCTGTCGCGGTGGCCCAAGCGAGCACAGTGGAGGAAGCCATCGTCACCGTTCCTGTGCCGAGCGCTTGCGAGTTGGTTATCGCTAAATTTCCTTGATTAATATCGACGCCGCCCGTGAACGTGTTTGCGGCTTGTAAGAAAAGAGTGGCGTTACTCGTGGCATCTTTAATCAGTTTGAAACTTCCGCCGGATTCAGAAATCACACCGGAGATCGAAGGCTGTGGACCTCCTGTGGTGACATAGAGAGTGGTGTTCGCGCCGAGGACAATCCCGAGTGCATTGGCTCCCGTGGCACCGAGGACATGCGCGGCCCCTTGAAAAGTAATGGAGCCTCCATTTATTTTGAGTGTATCTGTTCCGGAAGCGCCGCCTTTTAATAAAATTTGAGAGCCGGAACTTAAAGTGAAATTATTCACAATCCGATTGCCCGAGGTCAGAATCGTTCCCGAGCTCGCTGAAAAATTGACATCATCGGTATTCGCGGGGAGAGCATCGGTGCTCCAATTTTGACCGATCGACCAATCATTATTCGGCGTTCCTCCGGCATCCCACGCAATCGTGGCTCCTTCCGAAAAAAGAAGGAGACTAAGCAGCCCTAACAAAAGGGCGATGGATCGATAAAACGCCATAAGGGTTATTACCTATAATACTAATAAAAGTGGATTTTGGCGAGCATAGGTTCACCGTTTTATTTATTTTTAAAGTCATCAAGGCCTTTGAAATCAAAGAGTTGGGACGACGCTTATTTTAAAATTCAAGTAAAACGGCATTTTTTAATTTACTTTAACTTCAATTCATTTTTTTAGGAAAATAATAAGACCTAAAAATATTTTTTAGGCTTAAAAAAAGGGAGTTTTACGAGGAGAAATGCCTCTTGAGAAGGAAGTGGTTTTCAAAGTGTTATCACGTGATTACTTGACCTTCAAGTAATTGTTGTTACTCTTTTTTAAATATAGGAGAAATTATGAAGACCTTTTCCCTCTCAATAAAAAGCATTTGGATCTACAGCTTTTTAGCATTATGCAAGAGTTCCTCCTTGTGGGCACTCGTTGATACCTCCCTCACTATCCACGTGATCGATTCCCAACATTGGTACTACACTCGGGTGGATGATAACGACAAAAGATTCATCTCCGGCGCGATGACGTCGACACCTCAAGCCAATACGAACGCGAGTTTTGTGGGAAGAGGCTATGACTGGTCGGGAGAAGGATGGATCAACAAGGGAGATACTTATCGTCTCCAAAATGTGACCTTAATTACGCCGCGTCATTTTTGGGCGGCAGCCCATTATGCTCCCGATCAGGGGTCCACTGTTAATTTCTATAACGGCACGTCACTGATTCAAAAGACAACCGGAAGCGGTTATATTAGTGAAGCGAGTGTGGGTGATGGAAGTAATCCGGATCTCTATGTTGGGAGCTTTACGACCGCCGTTTCCAATGACTCGGGCGTTCATGTCACGAGACTCCTCGATATTTCGAGCAATAATTATGTAGGCCAAAAACTTTTTATCGTCGGAAGCCAGTCGAAATCCGTTGATCCCGAAGGACGACAAAATGGTGAACTTATTTCGACATCCCACATTGGATCGTTTACCACGCATAATAAAAACACTCCCAATGAAGCAGGAGATATTCATGCCACAAATCAAGATGGAGATACTTTCGTAGGAGGAGAGCAAGGGGATTCGGGGAGCGGAATGTTTATTCCTTATAAAGGAGAGCTGACACTGGCAGGAGGAATGTTTTATGGGACCGGCACGGCGGGAAGCCCTCTCTGGGATGGAGATCCGAATCATGTCGATCCGTCGATTCGAATTAATGCGGCACTCGCTCCCACGGGCTATGCCTTACGTTGGACAATCTATGATGTTCCTGAAGATGCGGCAAACACCGCGAATGTTTGGTCTGGAACCGCCGTCGGAAACGGAAATATTTCAGGCGGATCGAACTGGTCGAAAGGAACGATGGAAGTGAATAAGCCCGTCGTCTTCGATTCGAGCGTTGCGAATATCCAAACAGCGGTGAATATAGATTCGAATCAAAGCGTTCGAGGAATGCTTTTTCGATCAAGTACCGCTGCCAACGGATTTACGTTTAATGGATCGGGAATTCTTTCCGTGGATCGAACCGGAATTCGAAATGAAGAGACAAATACCCAGACATTTAACAATCAGATCAAACTTTTAGGCTCTCAAAACTGGGAAGCCGCGAATGGCAATTTGATTTTTAATGGAGCCATTGATACAGGGAGTGATACCACCACACGGTTAGCCTTAGTGGTTCAAGGAGCGAAAAATACGACGATTAATGGAGCGATTACGGGGACGGGCTATTTGGCGAAAGATGAATCGGGAACCTTGATTCTCAGCGGAGCCAATACGTATTCCGGAGATACCTTTATTCACGATGGAACGATTCAGGTCGCAATGGCACATGACAATGTTTTATCCGTGAATTCGAAGATTAATTTCGATACCTCCGATTCCGCGGTGCTCGATCTCAATAATACCAATCAATCGGTCGCGGAAGTTCGATCGACTCTCGATGGAACCGGGAAGATTATCATTGGAACGGGAAGTTTAACGACGGGAAATGCGGGTTCGAATAGTACCTATGCGGGATCATTTGAGGGAAGCGGAACGATCAATAAAAAAGGGTCCGCCGACTGGAAGTTGACAGGGAGCAGTACCAATTTTACAGGGACCATCAATGTCCAGAGAGGGGCATTGATGATTGCAAATACCTCCGGGAGTGCCACGGGAACGGCGACGATTCATATTGCTGGGGGAATTCTTTCTGGAACAGGAAGGATTGCGGGAAATGTTATTTTAGAAAGCAACGGGTATCTCTATTTAGGGGATCATAATAAAACAGGATCCGCAGCCATCGGAACCTTAACGATGGATAATGGATTCACCTGGAATTCGGGTGGAAGAATGGTTTTTGATTTGGGAGCAGGAGGAAATTCGGACCTTTTGGATTTAGGAGGGTCGGTCTTTGATAAAGGAACAGGGAGAACTTTTCAATTCACCTTGGTCGATGCCGGAGTGAGCACCGGAACTTATACGTTAGTCAAATTTGGAAGCACCGATTTTTTACAGAGTGACTTCAGTTATAGCAGCAGTTTGACGGGCTTGAATGGCTATTTTACGTTAAGTGCCAATGACTTAGAATTTACGGTGACGGCCGTACCCGAGCCTTCCGTCTTAATATTGTCGGTTTTAGGATTCATTCTTTTTCTGGGGAAAAGGCCTTCAGTGAAATAGGGATTGGTGGAGTTTTAAGCACAATCACCGTCTGTCAAAAGGATTTCAGGGTGCTCGGGATTCAAGAGCCTTCTTTGAGTGTTGGAGGTGAGTGGATGACGTAAGTGAGCGACTGCCGGATCGCTTCCTCTAAAAATGCTTCACCTCAGAGGTGAAGTCAAAATGCGAAATAAATTTTCATAACCTCTTCCATCCGTGAGATCTGCGTTATCCGCGGGTAAATTAATTACGGCAATTATTACGCACAAGTTGAATTACTTGACAATCAAGTAATAGCAATTACATTTATCGTTACTTATGAAAATATCTAGCAGAATATGGGCTAAATATGACATAAAAGAGATCCCATTTTTTTTAAATAATCACTTTATTATAAAGTCATTAGGGTTCGTAGTTTTTTTTACCTCGCATCTCATGGCGCTCAGCGATGATACGACAACCTTAGGAACGGATGGAACCAAGGACGATTATCGCTTCAAAAAAGATACTTTTGAGTCCGGAACTCCTGTCGCGAATTCCAATAGTTCATTTGTCGGAAAAGGATATGATTGGTCCGCGACAGGTTGGATTGATCTCGGCGATACCCAACGTCTTCATGGACTTTCCCTCATCTCTCCTCTTCAGTACTGGACAGCAGCTCATAATGCCCCCGCCAGCGGACTCACGGCTAATTTTTTTAATGGAACCAGCATTGTTCAAGCGACAACAAAAAATGGTTATATCAGTGAAGGAAAGAAAACGGACATTTATGTCGGTGGGTTCTCCCAAGCTCTGTCGAACAGTTCCGGAGTCCATGTTTCACGCATCCTCGATATTTCCAGTGGTAATTATGTGAACCAGTCCCTCCTCGTTGTCGGAAGTCAGCCTAAATCGACGGATCCGGATCATCAGCAGAAAGGTCAGCAGGTTGCAACAGCCCATATCAGTCGCCTTTATACCGATGATGTGACGGATACGGGTAGTTTTGGATCTCTTTATGTTTCCGCCACAGGAACTGAAACATTCAATGGCGCGGAACCCGGGGATTCCGGAAGTCCTTTTTATGTTACATACAAAGGGGAATTAACACTCGCGGGATCCTGGTATTTCTCGGGCTCAGGAGCAAGTCCTTTCTGGGATAATCTCCCTGAAAACACCGATCCTGCCATCCGCGTCAATGCACAGATGGCAACGACCGGTTATGCGCTTCGTTATGTCATCTATGACGTTTCAAACGACTCCGCAAATACGGCGAATGTTTGGACGGGTGGAGCGGGAAATGGAAATATCTCAGCAGGGGGAAATTGGTCCAAGGGTCTGATTGAAGACAATAAACCAGTTGTTTTGGATTCGACTACAAACAACGGTCAAACCACCATCACGATGGATGCCAATGAAAAGGTGAGGGGGATTGAATTTCGGGACAATTCAGACGGCGTGGGATTTACTATTAACGGTCCGAACGTTCTTTCCGTGGATCGGACTGGAATCACCAATGACGATCATGATACTCAGACTTTCAATACAAAAATCAAACTCCTCGGAACTCAAAATTGGACGGCATCCAATGGAGCTATGACTTTTAATGGCGATATCGACAATAATGGATTTCTTCTCTCCGTCATCGGCGCTAAAGATACAACGATCAATGGAGTCATTTCCGGTTCCGGCGGCTTGGCGAAGGATGAAGCGGGCACTTTGCACATTGGCTCTACGAACACCTACACGGGAACAACTTTTATCCACGATGGAACAGTAAAGTTGGAAGGATCTGGACGCCTGGGAACCGGAATTCTGGATTTCATCGCGCCCAATGCCGGTGCGGTTTTGGATTTAAACGGAACAACCAGTCAGAGTTTCAAGGACCTCCGATCGGAGTACGGGGGAACAGGTCGGATCCTCTTTAATGGGGGAACACTCACACTTCAGACTGGATTCAATGGAGCGATTTCCTATGCCGGCTCTTTCGAAGATGGAACTACAGGAATTGGCTCGGGAAAGCTGATTGTTACAGGGCTCGGTGGTACCCAATCTCTCTCAGGAGATAATCATTTATTCACAGGATCCGTTGAAATCCAATCGGGAGTTCTGAGATTTCTGAATGCCAGTTCATGGTTTACCGGTGCCAACATCAAAATGAATGCCAACGCAGGGGCAGGAGGAGTGGGAGGCACCCTTGAATTAGGGTATGGAGATTTTACAGCAAATTTAGGGACAGGAGCGGGACAAGTGGATCTGACAGGGGGCGGAGGATTCAGTGCCTATGGGGGTAATCGTATCGTCAATATCGGGGGAGCAGGAGCAACACAAAAATGGGGAGCAGGAAATTTTGTCGGAAATAATAAAACGCTTGTTTTCAGTGGCAGTCAATCCGATTCCATGGTCGATTTCCAAAACGATATCGATGTCAACGGAGGCAACCGGGCGATCTATGTTTATAATGGTAGCAATAAAATTGATGCACGGATCTCCGGACTGATTTCTAATTCTACAGGAACGGGAGGAATCATCAAGCAGGGTGCCGGGACATTGGAGTTGAATCAGGCCAACACCTTCAATGGAGCTACCCAAATCACAAACGGTTCCATTCTTCAGACCGTTGAAGGAGCCTTGGGAACAGGAAATTTGGTGATGAGCGGGGGAAGTACCAATTATGATGCGCAACTCGGTTTGGGCAGTGGAAATTTCACGCGGTCACTTGGAACAGGAGCGGGACAGGTTCAAATGGGAGGAACCGCTGCCGGATTTTATGCCTATGGAGGAAATCGGACCGTGACCATTGGCAGTGCCGGTCAAACTTTAACATGGGGATCTACTTATTTTAACCCGGGAAAACTTATTCTCTCCAATGCTATTTCCGATGGCACACTTGATTTCCAAAATTCGATTGATTTCGGGGGAGCATCCCGAACCATCCAAGTCGATAACGGCAGCGCAATCTTGGATGCCAGGATAAGCGGTGGACTTGGAAATGGATTTCTCACGAAGACAGGATTGGGGGCCATCGAGGTCACGGGGGATACCTCCACCCTGACCGGATTAGCAATCAAAGGCGGGGAATTCATTGCGCGAAGTTCCGTGGGAACCGGAAATATTGAATTAACGGGGGGCGGAGTTCTCGGAATGGGATATGGAAATATTTCAACCACCATTGGAACAGGCGCAGGCCAAGTTCAGTTCACGGGCAGTGGTGGATTTGCGGCTTACGGCGCGGATCGAACGGTGAATCTAGGCGCAGATCTGAAATGGGGAAATACAGGATTTATTCCTATCGATGCCAACGAAGCGACCGATTCCTCTAAATCCCTTGCTTACAGTCTGATCTTAGGAAGCGAAAATGCGGATCACACGATTGAGCTACAGAACAATATTGATCTCAATGGAAAAAGTAGAAGCTTCGATATTCGGAATGGAACCGCAAAGGTAGATGCCCGAATGAGTGGAAGTTTAACGAGCGATGGGGGTGGCGTGGTGAAGAAAGGCCAAGGAAATTTGGAGCTTTTAGGGATCAATACCTATAAAGGGACGACGGAGATTAAAGAAGGTCGGATGACCGTGACAAATACAGGCTCATTAGCCTCTACAGGAATCATCATCCGAAGCGGATCGGCTTTTGTTTATCAAGGAGCTTCTTCTCTGCAATCAGGAATGACGATCGAAGGAGGGCTTTTTCGATATGATTCCTCAAATAAATTCATGGGAACGATCTCAGGGATGTGGACGGGAACCATTGCGGGAAATGGAAATTTTTCAAATACCTCTTTAGCCATTGGCGCGGGTCAAACCATTGCTCCTGGTCCAGAAGATGTCGGAACGATGACCGTTCAACAAGTTACGTTTACCACCGACGGTACTTATCTTTGGGAGATCAATTCTGTAACGGGAACGGCAGGAGCCGCTACAGGATGGGACCTTCTTAAGGCGACATCATGGGCCGGCTTTACCTCGACCTCCTCAAATCCCTTTCTCTTTAAAATTGATTCGCTCGGAGTTCTTTCGGATTGGAATTCAGGAACCAGCTATTCTTGGAAGATTTTAACGACCTCCACGGGTATTACAGGATTTAATTCCAGTATCGTCTCCTTGGATTACAGTGCTTTCTCCGATGAAAACAGTTTATCAGGAGGGCTATTTTCCGTGACACAATCCGGGAATGATCTGATGTTGAATTTTACAGCTGCTGCTGTTCCCGAGGTTTCGACATGGGGACTCATGATCATTTCGATTTTTGGCTCGGTGGTTGGATTACGTCAAAAAAGACGCCAATAAGGGTAGGAAGTTTTTCTTGTTTTTCAGCTTGTTTTCGATGTTTCTGCCAAACTCCATTTAACTCAAGCCTTGCATTAAGAGTTTCCCAAAAACTCTCTTCGGCTTCCATCCTGTCCAAAATGCCCCTGTTTTTCCTGCATTCAGGTATTCCTGAGAGATTCAGTTGTATTTATGGTATCCTTGGTTAAAGCTGAATTACGATAGGATCAATATTACTTGACTATCAAGTAAATGTAATTAAGTTTATTTCCATTTATGAGAAAATTTAAGGTTAAAATGTCGAAATCGACAAAAATATCATGTCTTAATATTTTTTTAAATAATTACTTGATAATCAAGTTGTTTATTGTGGTGTGCGGGATAGGGGGTGCAAACCTTTACGCGTTAGATCTCTACAGCACTTCTGTAGGAGCGGATGGAACACGCGATGATTATCTTTTCAAACAAGGAACCTTTGAAAGTGGTATCCCTGTTCGAAATACAAATAATACGTTTGTAGGTAAAGGCTATGATTGGTCGGAAACAGGGTGGATAAATTTGGGCGATACGCAGCGTCTCCACGGTCTTTCAATGATTTCCCCACTTCAATATTGGGCCGCCACGCATAATCAACCTGCAACGGGATCGATCGCTAATTTTTTTAATGGCACAAGCATTGTTCAGGCGACGACCACAGGGGGTTATATTAACGAAAACAGTTCCGATATTTACATCGGAGGATTTGCTTCCGCCCTCTCCAATAGTTCTAATATCCACATTTCTCGTATCCTCGATATCTCCAGTGGCAACTATATTGGACAAAAAGGATTTGGGGTAGGAAGTCAGCAGAAGTCGATAGATGAACAACACGAACAAAAAGGACAGCAAATTGGAACGGGAGAAATTACAAGTCTAAGCACAGATCTCGCCGCTTTCACGGGTGTCGGGGGAGAAACGCTTTCGGGTGGACAGTCAGGCGATTCCGGAAGTCCGTTCTTCTATGTGGATCCGATAACCAGCCAGGCTGCCATGGTCGGCACGTTGTCTTACGGCGACGATTTGGACGATTCCGCCGGCGGCCCCTGGTATGACAGTTGGAACAAGTCACTGCTCGAAAGCTGG
>JAZKBH010000137.1:0-4908 GCA_040388725.1 Verrucomicrobiota bacterium | reverse complement strand
CTTACAAAAATGAACTGACTTTCGCGGGAGCCTGGTATCACGGCGGAGATGGAGGGACTCCTCTTTGGAACGGTACGGGGGTGGATGATTCGATTAGAATTAATGCGCAGTTAGTAAAGACGGGTTATGCCTTGCGCTATGTGATCTACGATCAGCCGGGAGATGCCGCGAATACGGCGAATGTATGGACGGGGGGAACAGGGAACGGAAATATTTCAGCGGGGGGTAACTGGTCGAAGGGATTGATCGAAGTGAATAAGCCGGTGGTCTTTGACTCGGCAGCGAATAATAATCAGACGACGATTAACATGGATGCGAACGAGAGCGTTCGGGGGATTGAGTTTCGAGATAATTCGGATGGAAAAGGATTCACGTTTGGAGGAACAGGAATTTTGTCTGTGGATCGTACCGGAATTACGAATGATGATCACGATACGCAGACGTTTAATAATAGTATCAAACTTTTAGGTTCTCAGAACTGGATGGCGAATAACGGGTCGATGGTTTTTAACGGGGCGATTAATAATAACGGATTTTTACTTTCGATCATTGGAGCGAAGGATACGACATTAGGAGGAGTGGTTTCAGGCTCAGGAGGTTTGGCCAAGGATGACGCCTCTATGTTACATGTGACGAATACCAATACTTATACCGGAGCGACGTTTATTCATGATGGAACAGTGAAGTTAGAAGGGGCGGGACGATTAGGAACAGGGGTTTTGGATTTTATCGCTCCGAATCCCGGAGCGATCTTGGATTTGAATGGAACAATTGCCCAGAGCTTTACGGAATTAAGGTCTGAATTTGGAGGAACGGGACGAATTGTATTTAATGGGGGAACATTGACGATCAATACCGGCTGGGATGGATCAATCGCTTATGCGGGAACCTTGGAAGGAGGAGCTGGAAGTAAATTGATTGTGAAAGGAAGCTCCACGCAGTCGCTCTCGGGAGATAATTCGGGATTTACAGGAGCGCTCGAAATCCAATCGGGAGCGGTTCGGTTTTTGAACGATAGTTCATGGTTTAGCGGGACGAATATCAAGATGAATGCGGGAGGCGGATCAGGAACGGTGGGAGGAATGATCGAGCTGGCGTACAAAGATTTTACCGGAACCTTGGGAACCGGAGCGGGGCAAGTGGATTTGACGGGAGGAGGAGGATTTAGTGCGTATGGAGGAAATTGGGCGGTCAATATTGGAGGCTCGGGAGCGGTACAGACATGGGACTCAGGAAATTTTGTGGGCAATGGAAAAGCGTTGGTGTTAGGAGGAGCACAAGCGAATGGGACGGTTGATTTTCAGAATGGAATTAATCTCAATGCCGCAACGCGAACGATCTATAGTTACAATGGAAGTGGAAATAAGATCGATGCCAAGATTTCAGGAGTGATTTCAGGGACAGGGGGATTGGTGAAGCAAGGAGCCGGGGTGTTGGCTCTGACGAATGCTAATACTTATACAGGACAAACCAAAATCGGAAACGGATCCATTTTACAGTTGGATGCCAATGCGTTGTCGACAGGAAATCTTTTACTCAATGGAGATGGAAACGGTTATGACGCGCAGTTGGGATTAGGGGTCGGAAACTTTACAAGAAGTTTGGGAACGGGAGCGGGGCAAGTTCAACTCACGGGAACTGTGACTGGGGGTGGAGCAGGATTTTACGCCTATGGAGCCGATCGTACGGTGAATATCGGAGGAGCAGGTCAAACGCTGACCTGGGGATCGACTTATTTTAACCCCGGTAAACTTGTTTTATCCAATGTGAGTTCGGACGCGACGACAGATTTTCAAAATGGAATCGATTTCGGAGGAGTTGCTCGAACGATTCAGGTCGATAACGGAAGTGCAAGAATCGATGCCCTTTTAAGTGGTCAGCTCAGCAATGGAACGCTGATTAAAACAGGGGGAGGAATTTTATCCGTGACGGGAGATAGTTCTGGTTTGACGGGACTCGTTATCCGCGGAGGGGAGCTTATGACCCGGACATCGACGGGATTGGGAAATATAGAAATAGGGGGTGGTGTTTTGGGCTTGAGTACGGATTTAGTAGCGACTGTGGGAACCGGAAATGGACAAGTTCAGTTTACAAACAGTGGCGGTTTTTCAGCGATGGGCGGCGATCGGAAAGTGGATTTAGGGGGTGTACTCAAATGGGGAAATACTGGATTCATTCCGATTGATTCGGGGGAATCGACAGATTCCTCAAAATCATTGGCTTATTCCTTGATTCTCGGAAGTACGGAGTCCTCAAATACCATCGAACTTCAAAACAATATCGATCTGAATGGAATGCAGAGAAGCATCGAAGTCCGTAATGGAACTGCTGCGGTCGATGCAAAGCTGAGTGGAGTCATCAGTAGTGCTGGAGGGATCGCGAAGACAGGAACCGGGGCGCTCCAACTGACCGGAACGAATACCTATACAGGCGACACCGATGTGAAGGCAGGTCGGTTGGTGGTGACGAATACGGGGAGTCTGAGTTCGTCGGTTTCGGTTCAAAAAGGAGCGACATTTGTTTATCAGGGAAATAGCGAATATACAGGAACCGTGAGTTTATTTGGAGGAACTTTTTGCTATGACTCCTCCGTTGCATTTAAGGGGACCCTCTCAGGGCCTGCATTTGGAACGAGTACGTATAAGTATTGGAATGGGACTTTGGCGGGAAGTGGAAATTTTTCCGAGACCGATTTGTTTATTACGACGAATGAGGTGATTTCTCCTGGATCTGAAACGGTGGGGAAAATGGTTGCGAATCGGTTTGTATTCCAAATGGCAGGAACCTATCTGTGGGAAATCAATTCGTTAAGTGGATCCGCAGGATCGCTTGTCGGATGGGATTTACTTTCAAGCAATACAAGGCTTGATATTGGAGCAGAACCCGCGAATCGTTTTGTGCTTAAGCTCGATTCATTGGGAATTTTAAGCGGATGGGATTCTTCCCTGAATCAATCCTGGAAAATTGTAGAAACTCAGCAGGGCATTACGGGATTCGGTGTCAATAATTTTACCATCGATAGCACGGCTTTTGCGGATGAGAACAACTTAAAAGGAGGACAGTTTTCAGTCTCTGTCGTTGGAAATGACATGATGTTGAACTTTACAGCCGCGGCGGTTCCTGAGCCTTCGACGGATATCCTTTTTGTTGGATGTTTTCTCGGACTTTTTATGGTCTCTTATCGCCTGACAAAACGGGTGAAGTGATGAAAAAAGAGAAGATCTTTTTTTTCAGGCGCGGGGTCCTTTTTGGCGCGGTTTTTTTGTGCGGGGTAAAGATGGGCTGGACGTTTCAAGACACCACCACGACTTCGACGAACGGAACACGGGATGACTACCGATTTCTGGAAGGAACTTTTGAAACGTCAAATCCCGTGGCGAACACGAATCCCAATTTTGTCGGTAAAGGCTATGATTGGTCTTCGTCGGGCTGGATTAATTTGGCGGATAATTTTCGGCTTCATGGATTGGCGTTGATTTCACCGCTTCAATATTACACGGCCTCGCATAATGCCCCCGCAGATGGTCTTACCGTCAATTTTTCGAACGGCTCAGGACTTGTGAAGACAACGACTCAGGGAGGTTTGATTCGGGAAAGTTCGAATACCGATATCTTTGTCGGAGGATTTTCAAAAGCCCTCTCCAATAGTTCGGGAATTCATTTCTCCAGAATCCTTGATATTTCCAGTAACAATTATCTGGGCCAACCGATTCTCATTGTCGGAAGTCAGCCCAAAACGATTGATCCTCAAAGGGAGCAAAAAGGTCCGCAAGTGGCGACTTCAAAGATAACCTCTTTGCAGCCAGGAAAATCTTTCGGAATTGAAATCCAGGGAGGTAGCACTTTTAGTGAGGCAGAAAGCGGGGATTCGGGAAGTCCCCTTTTTATTCCCTATAAAAATGAGCTGACGTTTGCGGGAGCTATTTGGACGACGGACGGAGATGCCGGAACGCCTTTATGGGACGGCGCGGCAGGACGTGCGGATCCGGCGATTCGGATCAATGCGTCAATGGCTTCGACCGGTTATGCTTTGCGGTACGTGATTTATGATCAGCCGGGAGATGCCGCGAATACAGCGAATGTCTGGACGGGAGGAGCGGGGAACGGGAATATTTCCACGGGGAATAATTGGTCGAAGGGACTCATCGAAGTCAATAAGCCCGTGGTCTTTGATTCAAGTGCGGCAAATGGTCAGACCACCATCACCATGAACGCAGCGGAAAGTCTTCGCGGGATCGAATTTCGGGATAACTCCGATGGGGTCGGCTTTACGATCAACGGAACCAATACGCTTTCGATTGATAGGACCGGGATCACCAATGACGATCATGATACCCAGACGATCAACGCCAATATCAAGCTTCTCGGAGCCCAGAACTGGACCGCTAGTAATGGAGCGATGATCGTCAACGGAAACGTCGATAACAACGGACTTCTGCTTTCGATTATCGGGGCAAAGGATACCACTCTAGGAGGAGTCATTTCAGGTTCAGGGGGTTTGGCTAAAGATGAAGCGGGAACCTTGCACGTGAAGGGGCTGAACACCTACACGGGGACCACATTTATCCATGATGGCACGGTCAGTCTTGAAGGTGCGGGACGACTGGCAACGGGCATATTAGATTTTTTAGCGCCAAACGTCGGTGCCATCCTGGATTTAAATGGGACCACTTCCCAAAGTTTTACGGAAATTCGATCCGAGTATGGAGGCATGGGACGGATTTTATTTAACGGGGGGACTCTCACTTTGAACACGGCGTGGAATGGAGCGATTTCGTACGCGGGATCATTTGAGGATGCGGGCTCCGGAAAATTAATCGTGAAGGGATCAGCAACACAGTCTTTATCCGGTGATAATCATGACTTTAAAGGCGCATTGGAAATTCAATCGGGAACTCTTCGATTCCT
>JAZKBH010000136.1:0-3698 GCA_040388725.1 Verrucomicrobiota bacterium | reverse complement strand
TCGCCGATCCGATCTTTTTTATGCCGCGCGTCAAATCCACTCCCAGGCCATCGTCTTCACTTTGGACGCCGATGAAATTCTTTCTGCCGAAATCCTCAATCCAAAGACTCGAAGTGAAATCATCCATCAACTCGGTTTGCCTGGATCTTCTCTCCTTCTTCCGTGGATTATGCTTTGGAAAAGCCCCTTAGAATATAGGACAGAGCCGTATGGAATCTGGTCTCAACGCTGGATGCGTTGTATCTATTGGGACGATGGAAAAAGTGAAGTTCCTTACGAAGGATTTCTTCATTTTCCTCGAGTTCCGAGAGCATTCCATCAGGGAGAAGTTTTATTTCAACTTCCCTTACTCCATTACCAATTTTCTGCCTGGAAAAGAACCTCGATCAAGCAAGCCCATTGGAGAATTCTTGAATGGGAAAAAGGGCCTCAGACTCTCCTCAATTCTCTGCGCATCAACCTACTCTATGCTATTGCCCGTGACACATGGGACGCGAAAACCACTTCTATTCCCTTGAGATGGCTTCAAAACTATCAAGACCACGGAGTTGATCTTACCTCCCCTATCGACGAGCCTTATCCCTGGCACCTCCAAGAAATTCTCTCTCTTCTTTTGAAAAATGGATCGAAAAGATATGCGTTGTTAGATATTTGGGATCTTCCCTGGAGTGCCTATCATAAAAAACTGATCCCTCGGGAAGAAAAAGAACTTCAAGATCCACGTCCGTCGTGGATCAAAATCTACCATGATCTGATTTATGGGATCTCGTATCTAGGAAGCAGCGTCGCTCGACGAATCTATCAATTCATCCGCTCATGAGAGCGCATTAACAATGACTATTGGCGGATTTTCTCTAAAGTCGAAGTCGTCGACTTTCCGGGAACTAACTGCAAAATCTGAATTTCAGCACCACAGGCAATCAAAGCCTCTCTCTCGCCTTGGTCCAAGGTATCAATTGTATAATCCCCACCCTTCACATAGACATCAGGTTGAACCACTTTTAAAAATTCCGTCGCTCTCACGCCTTCGAAAATCGTGACCGCATCAACCACTTTGAGTGCCCCTAAAATTTCAGCCCGATCTAACTCTGTATTCACAGGACGAGTCGGTCCCTTGAGCTCGCGAACTGAGGCATCACTATTGACCCCAATCCATAAAAAATCCCCAAACTGTTTCGCTTCTGTCAGATATCGCAAATGACCGACATGGAGCAAATCGAAACATCCATTCGTCACAACGACTCTCTGTTTTTTGGAACGACAAAGCTCACGTCGTTTCGTGATCTCTTCCCACAAAACAATGGATCCACTCATGAGGATTTTTTCTCTAAATTCTTCAGTCGCTCCCAAAATTCAGGGAGCTTTCGAATCATCGCTTCAATACGCAAGCTCTCACGCAAAGGAACGGCATGCCGTCCCGCAACCACTTCTTTCGAGGGAACATCTTTGCTGATTCCCGATTGAGCAGTCACCGTTGCTTGATCTCCAACATGAATATGTCCGACAAGTCCCGCTTGTCCTGCGATCGTGACATAATTTCCAAGCGTCGTGCTTCCAGAGATTCCGCATTGAGCGACTAAAATCGAATTTTTACCGACCACCACGTTATGAGCAATCATGACCAAGTTATCAATCTTGGTTCCCTCTTGGATCCAAGTTTTATCAAAGCGTCCGCGATCAATCGTCGCGTTCGCACCGACTTCGACATCATCATCGATTTGAACATAACCGACTTGAGGAATTTTGATGTGACGGCCTTTTTGAAACGAATAACCAAACCCATCGGATCCAATGACCACACCACTTTGCAAAATGACCCGGTTTCCAATCACGGAACGCTCACGAATGACCACCCTTGGATAAATAAAACAATTGTCTCCGATGACCGATCCATGACCAATATAGCTTCCCGCCCCAATCGTGGTTCCTGCGCCAATCTTACAATCCGCTTCGATTACTGCATTCGGCTGAATCGAAACCCCTTCGCCTATCGAGACTCCGACCCCGATTACGGCACTAGGATGACTCCCAGCCTCAAATCGAATCGCGGGTGGAGCAAATAAAGCGCACGCTTGGGTAAACGCGTCAGAAGCGGATGGAACACGAATAACAGGGACAGAAAAAGTCTCTTGAAGAGACTGGGATACGAGAAGCACGCCTGCTTTCGTTACTTTGGCTTGGGGTAAATACTTATCATTTCCCAAAAAAGAAATTTGATGTGGCTGTGCTGTCTTAAGATCAGCGACCCCGGAAATAGAAATCCCGGGATCACCTTCGAGAACACCTTGGAGGCGTTCCGCAAGCTCCCGGGATGTCATTGAAACCTATCTCTTATTTCTTAGCAGGAGCTGGGGTTGTTGTCGCAGAAGTGCCACCCGCAGGCTTGCTCGCATTAATCACTTTGATCACATCATCGGTGATATCGCGGAGATCTTGGGAGTAGAGCAAAACAGGAGTTTGGCTTACACCAGCTGCGGACTTATCCAAAATCAGGTTAAACTTTTCTTTTGCACCAAAGTCTTGAACGGCTTTGTTGATTTCATCCACGATTCCTTTACGCATACGCATAAATTGGTCATCGAGTTGATGTCCACGTTGTTGTTCAAAACCACGAATTTTATTTTCTTGGTTACGAACGTCTTGAACTTTTGTTTCAAAAGCTTTTTGTTTTTCGGTACGTGCGGCTTCGGAAAGAGTTTTATCTTCCGCTGCTTGGCGAAGCTTTTGGGTTTCATCGACCATCTTTTGGTAGTCGGTCATCATGTCTTGACGTTCTTTTTGGAAAGTTCCCTTACGTTCGTTCAACGTCTCTTCTGCTTCTTTGGTCTTATAGTATTCGGTGAATGCTTTGGAAAGATCCACAACTCCGATTTTCACATCCGCAGCGGCGAAAGTAGAAACCACCAATAATCCAGTCAATGCAAGGCTCAGTTTTTTCATGATCATAAAGTATTCGCTATATTGTTAGAATTGATAACCGACGTCAAAATGAAATTTACCCGAAGATTGATTTTCTTTTGTCGCCTTGACAGGGACACCAAAATCCAAACGGAGAGGTCCGATAGGCAGATTCAAACGAAGTCCAACACCTGAACCAATCTGAACTTCATCCAGAACAGAGCCATAATCAAAATAAGAATCATCCACAAAGCCCATGTCGGTAAAGACCGCGAAACGAACGCGATCAATGACAGGGAAGGTGACTTCATAATTCATATAACCGTAGGTTTTGCCCCCACGAGGTTCGCTCTTGCTATCTCGAGGACCGACTTCACGGTAATCAAATCCACGAACGGATCGGGATCCTCCGACAAACCAACGATCAAAGATCGGAACAAACTCCGAATCTCCATAACGATCGACAAGCCCTGTCGATGCATTCACCGAGAAGATAATATCATAAGGCAAGAGGAACCACTTTTGGGCATCAATGCTGACCTTATGGATATTGGTTTGGCCATAGAGAGGTCCACCCGCAAATTCCGAAGAAATTTCTAAGCGTTCCCCTTTACGAGTCAAAAAGACATTGTCTCGAGTATCATAAGTCAAAGCCAGAGTAACCGCACTCTTCGATCGACTTCCGGCTTCACGTCCCAACTCAGGGGAAGCATCCGTACTCATGTCATAAATTTTGATATTCTCCACCTGATACTTCATCGAAGCGGTCCAGAATGGATCCAACGGCTTCGCAAGACGCA
>JAZKBH010000135.1:0-2120 GCA_040388725.1 Verrucomicrobiota bacterium | reverse complement strand
CTGGACCACTCGCCGCCAATCTTTTGACTGGATCCATGGTCGTGGAACAGATCTTCAAAATTCCGGGGATGGGTCCCTTCTTTATTAATTCCGTTTTGAATCGAGATCTCTTTGTCGTCGGGGGAATTGTTTTAATTTTCAGTTTAATTTTAATGACCTTAAATCTTCTCGTTGATCTTCTCTACACGGTTCTCGATCGGAGGATTAAACTTTCATGAGAACATCCCCTTTTAAAATTCTTTGGCGCGATCCTTTCTTAAAGATCGCCATGTTCGGATTATTATTTTTGCTCTTCAGCGCATTGATTGGTCCCTTTTTTGCGAGTCAGGCTCATAGTCAAAACTCTTCGCTTCAATTTTCACCACCGACATTTCAAAACTGGTTGGGAACTGATTTTCACGGACGAGATCTTCTCGTTCGCCTCCTCAGCGGCCTACGTCTCTCCCTTTTTGTCGGAGCCATCGGAGCAGGCGTCAGTCTCGTGATTGGAGTCACCGTCGGACTCATGGCAGGATACTTCGGAGGAAAAACAGATCTCGCCCTGATGCGTCTCGTCGATCTTCTCTACTCGCTCCCTCGACTTGTCTTTGTGATCGTTCTGATTAGTGCGCTCGAAAAACCGACCGCTCATTTTCTCGAAAAAATCCATCTCCCCGAAATGCTGCCTCATGTTCGGCTACTTCTTCTCTTTATCGGACTCGGATGCGTCGAGTGGCTCACGATGGCTCGAATTGTACGAGGCCAAGTGCTCTCCTTAAAGGAATCGACTTTTATTCAAGCCGCACTCGTCTTGGGGCAGTCTCACTCCAAAATTCTCACACGACATCTCCTCCCCAATCTTTCAGGAATCGTCATTGTTTACCTCACGCTCACCATTCCCGTGGTCATTTTGGAAGAGTCTTTTCTCTCGTTTTTGGGATTGGGCGTTCAAGCCCCCGCAGCAAGTTTGGGCTCTTTAATTTCGGAAGGAGCTCAGTATTTAAATCCCTTTCAGATCCAATGGTGGCTCGTCATCTTTCCAGCGGGAACGATGGCTGTTTTACTCCTCCTTTTGAATTTGATCGGGGACGGTCTTCGGGATGCACTCGATCCGCGAAAGAAAAAGTAATATCTTCTAACTCAGTATCTGATCTTTAATCGGGAGGGACGAGCGATGCGAGTCCTAGACTTTGAAATAGCAAGGATTCGCATCGCTCGTCCTTCCCGTTCTTAAAATCATTTCATACTTTTATTTTGCCCCGCTCAAAACGATCTGGTAAGTCAGAAAGATGTCTGACGATTCAAAAGTCTGCTCCCTCCCCGTCACTATCACAAACGCTGACGGGACTCCCGAACAAACGATTCGAATCTCGGGGGCACCAGCCTCTCCTGTTACGGCGCTGGATGCTCGAAATTCTATTCTTTTCCCCCTCGAAGATAGTCCTGGAAAACCGACGGATGAACTCATTGAGTTTAGTTTGAAAGCCGCTCATGGTGCGATGAAGATCGATCTCTCCGAGATCTCTTCACGAATTGCAGATTGTCACCTCAAGACTCCTGATACCTGGCCCGGCCAACATTATAAACTTCTCGCCTCCATGGTTCAATTGATTCAGCCCAAACTGATCATCGAAATTGGAACCGCGAGTGGATACTCCTGTTTGAGCCTTAAAAAATTCCTCCCCGAACATGGGAAAGTCGTGACGTTTGATATTGTTCCCTGGAAGCAATATCCGGATGTGATTCTTCAAGAATCCGACTTCGCAGATGGACGACTTAAACAACAAATCGCCGATCTCACTCAACCGCATGTATTCAATAGTTTTTCCAAACTGATTGGCGAAGCCGACTTTATGTTTGTCGATGCAGCCAAAGATGGCGTCATGGAACAAACATTTTTAAATTTCTTTGAGACCGTTCGCTTTCAAAAACCACTCTTTATCTTTTTTGACGATATCCGACTTTGGAACATGCTCGCTATTTGGCGAAATATTCAACGCCCAAAATTGGATATCACATCCTTCGGGAGTTGGTGCGGAAGCGGCCTCATTCATTGGATCCCTTAAAAAATTAATCCATTTATCAGGTCCAGATATATTTTTTTCTTTGCATCGTTATGAGCACAGAGCTCTTTGGAAAGC
>JAZKBH010000134.1:0-3918 GCA_040388725.1 Verrucomicrobiota bacterium | reverse complement strand
TGAATCACCGAAGGATTGGGCCCGTTGGAGTGGCGTAAGTCCCGAGGATGTGAAGTTTTGGATGACTTTTATCGATCCATTCCATTTTCCGATCGAAGACTGGTTAGAAGAATGGAATCTGGCTTATCCGGGCGTTCCGATGTTTGGGGGATTGGCGAGTGGAAATCCTCAAGAGCAAAAAGCAGCCGTTTTCTACAACGATAAAATCGTTTCCGGCGCATTGGCACTCGCTCTCGATGGTGACTTCGGAGTTCAATGTTTGGTTTCTCAAGGATGTCGTCCGATCGGCGAGCCACTGACAATTACCAAAGCGAATGAGAATGTCCTTTATTCGCTTGGTTCACGTCCTGCTTTAGAGGTTTTGAATTCCGTCTATGAGGATCTTCCGAAAGAGGATAAAAAAATTGCTCACGGTCATATCTTTGCCGGGTTGGCGATGTCGGAGTACGTCGACGATTTCAAAAGTGGTGACTTTCTCATTCGAAATATTTTCGGAGCAGACCCGACGACCGGGGCAGTGGCCATCGGCGCTTTTCCACGAGTCGGGCAGACATTGCAGTACCAACTCCGAGATGCGCATACCGCTTCCGAAGACCTTCGTCTTCTTCTTTTAAAGGCTCAAGAGGATCTGGGAGGATGCACTCCATTTGGGGCTTTGATGTGTACTTGTACGGGAAGAGGCGAGAAGCTTTTCAAATCCCGGCATCATGATGCTCAAATGATTGATCAAATTTTTCCCGGTATTTCCTTGGCGGGTTTCTTCGGAAATGGAGAGATTGGACCTGTGGGAGGCCGGAGTTATGCGCATGGATATTCGGCGGCCGTCGTCTTTTTTTATGAGATTTGATCGTGGATTTCTCTTTTCGTTCCTTAATTCAGTGTTAGTCAGGAGTTGAACCTATTATGTCATCCTTATCGTCCTCTTTAAAATTGGCTAAACTTTGTGTGGAACTCGCTTTGGATAAGAAGGCTCTTGATCCCGTGATTCTTGATTTGAGAAAGATTGAGGGGCCGACTTATTTCTTTGTGATTGTCTCGGCAGAATCAGAGCCCCAACTCAAAGCGATCTCCACTCATCTGGAAAAAGAGATTAAGGAACAGTTGGAAATCAGTCCACGCATTGATGGGTTTCCTTCCAGTAAGTGGGTGGTCATTGATTACGGAGATGTCATGGTTCAACTCTTTTTACACGAACGACGAGACTTTTACGGTTTGGAAGCACTCTGGAAAGATGCTCCCCGAGTCAAAATCTAAATTCTTTTTTGAGGTATGGATTATCTCAATCCCCGAGGAAAACCGTTCACGTCTGCGGACGTGGTTGCGCTTTTAAGATCCCTTTCGAAAGTTCCTATTGATCCTCTCAATTTTGAAGGAGAGGAACGAGATGTTGCCGTGGGATTGCAGGCGATTCAAAAGCGCGTCGACGAATCGATCTCCCTTTATGAAAGTCGTCAGGGAAAACCATTAAGCCATGCTAAACGCTCGCTTCTGAAGCAGTCCTTGACGGCGAAGTTGTTGCAATCGACCTTTTCCACGGACAATTCTTCGGTGTCTCTCTTTTTAAAGAGAAGTCAGAAGTCCTTTGAAGAGCTTCTCAAATTGAGTGAAAAAAGACGAACTCCTCCAAAGGAGGGCTCTTGAATCATTCATTAAAAGAGTGGATCGGGTTTTCTGAAAAGAAGCCTTCGGGACCCGAGATGGCAATCGAGGTGAGTGGAAGTTGGATTTACCTCAAAAAACCACTTCAGGCATGGCCCAAAGAGTTGAAGAAAATATGGGATCAGGAGTTGATCTATCTTTTTGGAATGGATGTCCAAGCCCGAGATTTTTTAGGAGAACAGAAGCTCTGTCTTTGCGTCGATACCGAAGACTGTGGCGAAAAAGAGGGGAAAGGTGAAAACCGTGACTGTCTTTATTACGCTCGTGGTATTTGTCTCGCTGCGACGACATTAGCAACGGATACTCCGATTTCGTTTGGATTGATGGGAACCTTATTTGGAATTAGCAAACAACGGGTTCAGCAAATCTACGCGGGAGCGCAGAAGAAAATTGTTAAAAAAATCATCACCGATCCTTTTTTGAAGGAATACTGTATGGGTCTCGGCCTCGGTAAACTTCATTTGCCTTCGGCGGAAGACCTTTCCGATGAAATCGATGATTTATTAAGTTAGAGTGATTTGATGAATGCTGTATCCGAATGATTGGAGGGGCAGACGCCGTCTGCCTTCCCATCCTCTGATGGCACAGGGCCTGTGCCGCTCCAATTTCAATTCAAAACAAACAGAAAGAGCTGCCGTTTTAATCAATACGCAATCTTCTACAGTTCAACAGGAACCCCTTTTTCATTAATCGTGACCTGAGAATTTGGATACTCCGCTTGCAGTCCTTTTTGAAGCGCTTCGCAGTATTCGGGTTCGCCGTGAACCAACATGAATTTGCTTTTCGGTCCTGTAATCCGATGCGTGTAGGCGATGAGTTCGTCATGATCGGCATGACCCGAAAACGCTTCTAATCGTTCGATTTTAATTTTGACGTAATGAGGTTCGCCAAAAATATTGACCTTTTTTTCACCCGCGATCAATTTTGCTCCGAGAGTATTGGTCGCGCAGTGACCGACGAAAATGACGGTATTTCGTTCATCTTCGATATTGTTCGAAAGATGGTGGAGAATACGTCCGGCTTCACACATTCCCGAAGCGGAAATAATGATGATCGGCTCATGGATTTTGTTCAACTCCATGGAATGACTCACTTCCCGAACATAATGGATTTCATCCCATCCAAATGGGCTTTTATTTCCCATCAAATAATCATGAATCTCTTGATTGTAGCATTCAGGGTGAAGTCGAAAGACCTCCGTTGCGTTCACCGCAAGAGGACTGTCGACGTAAATCGGAATTTTTGGAAAACAATCGATCTCACGTAATTGATGGAGCATGTAAATGACCTGTTGAGCGCGGCCTACGGCAAACGAGGGAATGAGAAGTTTCCCTTTTTTCTCAATCGTTTCATTCACAATCCGACAAAGATCTTTTTTCAAGCTCTTGATATCTTCATGCTTACGTCCTCCATAGGTGCTTTCGAGGAGAACGTAGTCGACATCTTCACAAGGAACGGGATCTCGGAGAATTTCATTTTTTCCGCGTCCGACGTCTCCCGAAAAAAGAAGCCGTTTTTTGACCCCATTTTCCTTGAGATCGAGAATGACTTGGGCGGATCCTAGAATATGTCCGGCATCAATAAAGGTCGCGGTGACGCCATCTGCGACCGGAATCGGACGATTGTAATCGATGGCGACAAAGTGACCCATGATGGCATCGACCTCTTTGGCGGTGTAAATGGCTTTAAAAGGATCGAGATTTTTCTTTTCTCTCTTTTTATTTACGAACGCCAAGTCTTGCGCTTGGACTTTGGCGGAATCCGCGAGCATGATGTTACAGAGATCGCGGGTCGCAAAAGTGGAATAAATATTTCCATTAAATCCATGAATGCCGAGGACGGGAAGATTTCCCGAGTGATCGATATGGGCATGAGAGAGAATGACGGCCGTGAGTTCAGAGGCATTGAAGGGAAGGTTTTTATTGAGCTCGTAAGCTTCTTCTCGTTTACCCTGGTACATCCCGCAATCGAGGAGAATTTTCTGTCCGTTGATTTCGAGGATGTGTTTAGAACCTGTCGTAGTTTGGGCCGCCCCATAAGAAGTAATTTTCATAGTTCCTTATTCAATATTACATTGAAACTAATAGTTGTCTAAAAGAAGTTCGTCTTTTTTACGGGATTTTTGTGAAAATAAAGAGGAAGATAGAATAGTTGAAAGATTATCTTGCTATTCGGAGTCGGATTCGCTTGTATGCACCCCTTCATCGCGGGGTGGAGCAGCCCGGTAGCTCGTCAGGCTCATAACCTGAAGGCCGCAGG
>JAZKBH010000133.1:31677-44114 GCA_040388725.1 Verrucomicrobiota bacterium | reverse complement strand
CGTGACGGGAAAACTTCCGATTTCGCCATTAAGTCTTCTTCCGGAACTGCAAGAACATCAGTTAATCCTCGGATTTGCCATTCTTTCGGATCAACCCTTTTTACGCATCGCACTCCTTAATCCTCGGCAAAAAGAAGCGATTGAAAAAATTCTTCATCCTTGGATCTTAAATACCTCGGTCCAATGGTGGGCCGTCACGCCTCAGACTTTAAAAAATCTCTTTCAAGGTCAATACTCTTCCGCCGAAGCCCCGTACGATCTTTATCTTCACTCTCCCTTTCCTGAACAATTTCTTTATTGGACTCGGAAACCCGAATCCGATCACGGTGTGGTCTTCGAAACCGCGACCCACCTCTGGGTTCTCTCTCCTCATTCCTCCGAATTTATTTCTCCTAAAATCCGAGAACGTTATGGAAAAACACTTCACCTTTTTACCGTCTCCGACTTCGAGTGGCAGCGACTTCAAACGCTCCCTCTTTTGAATTCCACTTCAGAGACAAAGCTTAGCGCACCCGTGGTCGATGCCTGGAGCGTCGATTGGGGAGAACGGCGAGTGGAACGCGAATTTCTCGACGATCTTCTCCAGCAGGCGATTGAACGGGGAGCCAGTGACATTCATCTCGAACCAAAGCGTGATTATGTCCGAGTTCGATTTCGAATTCATGGAGAGCTCGTCGTTCAACCGCCGATTCCTCTCAATCGCTATCCCCTCGTCCTCCGACGAGCGAAGGTCCTCTCCGGAATGAGGCCCGATCTCGCTCCGTGCAATCAAGATGGAGCCGCGGACCGTTCTCTCCAAGGAAAGCGCTATGACCAACGGTATTCCATCCTTCTTCTCAAAGAAGATCAGGAGTGTCTTGTCATTCGAATCTTTGGTTCACAGCTTCCGACGCTCGATGAACTGAATCTGGGAACCAAGGAACGTGAAACCCTCGATTGGTTTCTCGGACTCGAAAGCGGGATGCTCGTCACCAGTGGTCCCACCGGCTCTGGAAAAACGACAACCCTCTATGCCTGTCTCTCCGCGCTCGACTCTCCTCAGCGACGAATCGTCACGGTGGAGCATCCCGTGGAAAAGTATTTTGAAAATGCCACTCAAGTCGATATTCGTGAGGGAAAACTCACCTTTCCAAATGCTTTGAGAACCGTCCTCCGCCAAGATCCCGACGTCATCATGGTCGGCGAAATGCGCGACTCCGAGAGCGCGGAAATGGCCGTTCATGCGGCGCTCACGGGTCATCTCGTTTTAACCACGACCCATGCCCTTGATTCCGTCGGTGTTTTAGAACGTATGGGAGGCTCCTTTAAACTCGACCGGGTTGCCCTCGGCTATTCCCTCAAACTCTCCGTCGCCCAACGTCTTGTCTCCGTCCTCTGTCCGCACTGCAAAAAAGAGAGACCGCCTCACACACTCGAAATTAAAAGGCTCGGACTCCCCCAGGTCACCTCTCCCCTCGTTTGCGAACGAGTTGGTTGCCTCGAATGCCATGGAACAGGGATCCAAGGGCGTCGTGTCATCATGGAGATGATGCCTGTAGACGATGAGATCATCGATCGTCTCGAATCGAAAGCGACCCTCCGCGAAATTCGTCAATGGAATCGAAGCCGAGGCTTCCGTTCAATCCAAGATCAAGTGATTGACCTCTTTTACTCCGGTATCGTTGAATCCAGCGAAGCGCTCAGCTTCCGTACGACCCTTGAAATATAAAACCAAAGAGATTAACCGCAGAGGACGCAGAGGAAAACGCAATACAACCTCTAAGGAAGGCCAGAAGGCAGGAAAAAATCGGGACAGGTACAAAACCCTCTGAAAATAAACAAACTTTGGGTTTAAATTCTGTAAACTCAGTGTTTCTATGGTTCTTATTCTTTTCCTGCTTTCCGGCCTTCCTTAGAGTTTTTTGTTCTCTTTCCTTTGCGCGCCTCTGCGTCCTCAGCGGTTAATTTTTCTTTGCCTTTTTCCATCTCTCCACCAGCTTTCTCTCATGCCCTTGTTGAACTCCATTCATTGGTTGATCCTCATCCTCGGCATTACCGTTTCTCTCCATGGAGAAAATTCCGAATCTCTCCCTCCTCTTACCAAATTTGATCTCGCTCAAATTCAAATCGGATTAGAACAACGTCACTTCTCATGTGGATTCATCGATGGACGGGAAGGCAAACGAACCACGCGTGCCGTCGCAGCCTTTCAGGAGCATCAAAAACTTCCCGTCACGGGCCTTCTCGATGCCGCCACTCGAGAGCAACTCCAACCTCTGGGAGAACCCTTCCGTTATGTCACCATTACCGAATCCCATATTCAAAAAATCACACCCGAATTCACGACGTGGATTGAAAAAAGTCAGCAGAAGTTTCTTGGCTTTCATGACCTCTGGGAAATGATCGGAGAGCAGCAGCATACCGCCCAACGCTTCGTAAAAGAACTGAATCCCAAAATCACCGAGCCGAAAGTCGGAGATACATTACTCGTCCCCAATCTCGATGGGTCTCTTCCCCTTCCCAAGATTGACTCCATCCGCATCTCCCTTTCACAAACGAGTATCCAGGGAATTGATGCGGCGGGTGCTATTCAATGTCACTTTGCGTGCTCCATTGCGGCCGACAAACAAAAGCGCCCCGTCGGAGCGCTCGTCGTAAAAAACTACGCTCCAAATCCGAACTATACCTTTGATCCCGCGCTTTTTCAGGATGCGGCGGCCAAAGAAAAGATTACTCGAAAATTGATTATTCCTCCCGGACCAAACAATCCCGTCGGAACGGCATGGATTGGACTCAGTCTCCCCGGCTATGGAATTCATGGAACCCCGGTTCCTGAAGAGATTTCAGCGACTCAATCTCATGGATGTTTCCGCCTTTGCAATTGGAACGCCGAAAAACTTCTCAAAATGATTCGCATCGGAATGCCGATTACCGTCGTGGAATAAAGACCAAAGACAGTTTCTCACGCGACGACGCAATGCCGCGACGGAATACAAAAAGACATTTTCACACGGAGGTAGCGAAGTAAGCAGAGGAAATTCATTTTTAGTTTTAAAACAGAAAATCCCTCCTCCGTTTACTTCGCTACCTCCGTGTGAAAATGTCCTTTCTGTAAGAGCGCGGCGTCGTTGTGCCGTTTACGGAACCCCTGCTCACCCCCGTCCTTAGTTGCCTACCCTCGGCACTCCAATTTGTTTCCCTGTTTGATTTTCGCTTTGCGATGCGAGTGCGAGAAACATTGCATTAATCCCCTTGTCCACTTAGCTCTCCTCTCCCACATATCCTTCATGAGATTGCAACGCCTCCTCATGAGAAGCCTTCCAAATATTACTTTCCTAAAAGTAAGGAATGGATTATATTTGTAAGGAATGACGATGACTCTCACCTCTAAAGGACAAATGACACTCCCTGTTGAAATCCGAAAAAAGCTCGGACTTAAGGCCGGAGATAAACTCGATCTTTATCTTCGGGAAGATGGACGAGTCGAAATGATTCCACTCTCCAAAAGCATTCAGTCTCTTAAATCAATCCTTCCGAGACCCAAAAAAACTCTTTCACTCGAAGAGATGGATCGGGCTCTCCCTAAAAATCTCTCATGACTGGCATCGATACAAACGTCTTTGTTCGATACGTCACTCAGGATGATCCCATTCAGTCGCGATTTGCGACCGAATGGATCGAGTCTCATTGCACCTCCAAAAATCCGGGATGGATCAATCGAATTGTTCTTTGCGAACTGGTTTGGGTTCTCTCTCGTGGGTATCGATATACCAAAAAAGATGTGACCCGACTCCTCGATCGGATCCTTGAAACCGATTCTTTGGAAGTCGAATCTCCTGATGAGGTCCGCAGGGCTCTTCATGATTACACAAATGGAGACGCGGATTTCTCTGATTACCTCCTGGTTCACACCAATCTTGCCAAAAAAGTCAGAAGCACGATCACCCTCGACCAAAAGGCCGCGACTCACTCCGGATTTTTAATCCTTAAATAAGCCTAAGACGGCGTTACAACGACACGACTTAAATACAGCTTTCACACGGAGGTAACGAAGTAAACGGAGGAAGAATTTTTTGTTTTAAAACCAAAAATGAATTTCCTCTGCTTTACTCCGCGACCTCCGTGTGAAAATTGTTTTGATGGTTTTTATTGATCTAGCGATATAGTCCTGTATATCACTAATGCATGATCTTTAACCTCAACCCGAATGGGGGCGTGCCGCTTTATCGGCAGATTGCGCAGCAGCTTCGGGGGAGGATTGTCTCGGGACAGATCGCTTCAGGGGAACAAATCCCTTCGGCTCGGGAACTCTCGACGCAACTCAAGGTGAACCCCCTTACGATTCAGAAGGTCTATCAGATTCTGGAACATGAAGGTCTCGTCGAGACTCGACGCGGACTTGGAACGTTCGTCGTGGAGGGAGCCAAAAACAACAGTGCGAAGGAAAAACTCGCGCTTCTTCATCCGAGTATTCATCAGTTGATCTCCGAAGCCATTCCCCTCGGAATCGACGCCGAAACGTTGACTCAAGAGATCGAACGTCATTTTAAACACTCCAAACTTTCCCAACACCGCGAAAGGAAATCATGAACGCCATCGAATGCTCCCACGTCACCCGCAACTACGGCTCTCAAAAAGCCCTCGAAGACTTTTCCCTCTCCCTTCCTCCGGGATCGATCTATGGATTCCTCGGACGCAATGCTTCCGGGAAAACCACCCTCATCCGAATGCTCATTGGATTGATGTGGCCGGACCAGGGAGAGATTCAAGTCCTCGGAAAAAATCCACGCGATTTTTCGGTCGAAGATCGACAAAAGATCGGCTACCTCAGTGAAAAACAGATCCTTCCTCCAGCACTGAAAATCGGTCAACTCGTCGATTTCTGCCGTCCTCTCTATCCAAAGTGGGACGATTCTCTCATTCAACGACTCTCCGATCGATTCAGCCTGGATCCGAAAAAGAAGATCAAAGAACTCTCCAATGGACAGCAGCGTCAGGTCGGTTTCATGCTCGCGCTGGCACCGAAACCAGACCTTCTCATCCTCGATGAACCAGCATCGACCCTGGATGTAGTTGCACGCCGCGAATTTCTCGATGAAATTTTGGAACTGATTCGAGAAGAGAATCGAACCGTCCTTTTCTCCACCCACATCCTCAGTGATGTGGAACGCATTGCTGACCGAGTCGGAATTTTAAAAGAGGGGAAACTCGTCATCAATGAATCCCTCGACTCCCTCAAAGAGAATGTAAAACAGATCCGTTTTACCTCGAGAGATGGATCCGCACCGAAGATTGAACTTCCGAATACCTATCGAACCAAACGAGATCGCCAGGAACTGCTCATCACCGCCCGCGTCGATCATCCGGATCAGATCCAATCGATCGCAACCAATGCCGGTTGCAACTACGAAATCCTCTCCCTCAACCTCGAAGATCTCTTTGTGGAGATCAGTTCAAAGAATATCTGAGGAGTTTATGAAAAAATTCATTCATTTAATGAGTTTAGAGTGGAAAATGGATTTATGGCTTTGCTTGGGATATCCAATTTTAATCGGACTCATTCACCATTCATCGAAAGCACGGCCCTATATTTCCGAAATTGATCTTTTTGGATACCACGACATTGCGCCTTATTTTTTTATTTTATTTTGCGTCCTATTTTTAGCCCCATGGACTTCTATTTTTATAACACCCAACATGAGAGAAAAACTCCAAACTCAAGAATGGGTTTTTACGATTCCTATTGAGAGCAATACCATATTTCAAAGGGGGTGGATGAGAACGATGATCATGTTTATCATCGTTGTGGGAATTCCATTTTTAAAAATCTCTTCTGAAAAAGATGCAAACATAAAACTCTACATGAATTCGGACGATCATCCCGAACTCAGGCTAGCACAAGTTCAAATGTTTTTTCCTGAATCAGAGTTAAGAACAATTCAAAAAGAAGATGAGAACAGAAGCTGGCCAACCATCATTATTAAAAATGGAAAACTATACTGCCGACTATTAGCACTGACCGCAGAGATGTGGATCTATTTTATGTACCTTAACCTCATGTTTTGGATGATCCAAAAGGCATCACGACTAAAACTTCTTAAATGGATCTATTTCGGCATGCTCGGCTTAATTATTTTAACTCCTATAACCAGGATTTTTACGAAATGGAATTTTAATTTTGGAAACCCCTATCACATTCTTTTTCTGTTCGTCAAATACCTCATTCCTATTGCGCTCGTCACTCTGATATTCATCATTCTCACGTATTTTCGAGGTCAAAAATCATTTCCTTTTCGAGAAATCGAATAATTTAAACTTATGAAATCGATAAAACTGTTTTTGCATCTCGTACGATTTCACATCGCATCTATATCTTCGCTCTACCTCGCGATTATTATTTTATGCTTATTTATTCCTATAATGATCATGGCAAAGCTTCACTTTGACCCGAATACAACTACGACAAACATCGGAAATATCGTCTTTTCAGGAGGAACTGTTTTCTACGTTTTGATTCTCCAGCAATTTTTCTTCGGTCAATCCAAAGACTCCAAAAAATCTCCGGGTCGATTCTTAACCGAGAGCGATCTTATTTCGACCCTTCCCCTATCCCTTCGAACCCTTTTCTACAGTAAAATCGCCGTTCTTATTCTTTTCCTTTCATTGCCGTTTTTTGTGAACTGTTCCGATAAAATATCTAATTCCACACTCGAAATTTATGGAGATAAAAAAACATCAAATTTAATCGAACAGATTCATACTCAAATCCCCAATAGTACGATTAACTACAAAAATAATCCACGGGTCTTTATTCCAGACGGATCAATACTCCTGATTCAGATTGATTTTATCTATCCTCTCTTCCTTTTATTGAGTGCCCTGATGATCTTCTATTTTCTTCGAAAGCATCCCTCTGGCAATTTAAGACTAACAACTGCGATGATGATTGGATTTTTACCTTTAATTTTTCAAAGCTTTGGTGTTTACCTAGAAAATCAAAACTCCCTTTATACCTCCTTCTTCATCTGGTTCTATCAATGGCATTACTGGGTTCTCGGAGGACTCGTCCTCTCCCTTCTTGCCTTCGTCCTCTTCCTCGGTGAAAAAGCCGAAGCCCGTGAAGAATTTTAGGGAAAGACATTTTTTCACGCGACGAAAAAACGACCCCACGTGAATACAAAAAGACATTTTCATCGCGGAGGGAACCCCGACAGAAGTACGGGGCGGGCGGACTAAACGGAGGAAGAATTTTTTGTTTTAAAACCAAAAACAAATTAAGTGCAATTACTCCGCTCACTCCGCCCGCCCCGTACTTCTGTCGGGGTTTCCTCCGTGTGAAATGCATTTTCAGTCGAAGCGTGGCGTCGTTGTGTCGTCGCGTGAGAAACTGCCTTTATCCTAGATTCTGATTTTGTGTTGAAGCTGCTTTTAAAATCTCTGCCAGGTCCGTGATCCCGATCCGTTGGTACTGATGATTCCGAGTTAACCTCTCAATCAACACAATCCATTCCGAAATGACCCCTTCTTTTCCAATGTAGACATAAGCCGGGCCTGTCGGCGTCTTCACCCATTTCAAACTTTCGGAACGATTTTTTGGGATCTCAATCGTGTATCGAATCTCGGGCGGCGTGGGAAGAGGCGACTTCGGGCTCTCATACAGACGGGGCCCGTGAAATTCTAGCGGAGGATCCATCGGAACATCGGGAGCTTGAAGTCCCTCCTTCATCTCCTTCGGAAGCAGCGAGACGGACGAAAAATAATAAAACTTCATTCACCCTACTATTACAGATCTCCCGTCTTTGTCATCAACGAGATCAAAAACGAAAGGCAGTCTCACACAGAGACACGAAGACACTAAGTTTATTCGCAAAAGGTTCGTAAAGCGAAAATCTATCACTCACTGGAAGTGCACTTCATTTTAGCTCGTCGGGAGGAGTAGACTTTCGCTTTGCGAACCTTTTGCGGATAGTCTCTTTGTGGCTCTGTGTGAGCCTCTTTTTATTTCAGTAAATACGGTTTCAACATCAGCAGATTCATGACGGAAAAGAGATTGAAGGTGGCGTGAATCATCATGGTCAGGAGAAGACTTCCCGAGAATTCATAGGCGAGGGCAAAAACGATTCCGAGGAACATGAGCGGCAAAAAGGTCGGGAAATGCAAATGGGCGGCAGCAAATAAAGAGCCACTGACCAATGCCGCGATTTTAATTCCAAATTGATCACGGATGACCGGATAAAGGAGTCCGCGAAATAAAATCTCTTCGGTCATCGGCGCAGCGAAGACGGCGATCGCCATAAAGCTCAGAACGGATTTTGTATCGGTCATTTTTAAAAACTCAAAAATGAGCGGCTGAGCCGTCACGTCGATATTGAATAGGTTGCAAATCAAGGCATTCACGGACGAGAGAAGATAGATCGGGGCCATGACAATCGCTCCGATCCCTAAAGCCGTACAAGCGATTTTAGAAAAGGAAAAACGATCGAGTCCTAAGACCGACAAAATCGGTCGCCCCACTTGATGCATCAGAAAGAAAAAACCAATCACGGATGTAATCAATGCGGGATAACCTCGAACTCCAAAAAGAACTCCGAGCAAAATGAGAAAGAAGCCGAGACCGAGTGTGAAGGGAAGCGGAAAAGGAACTGAAGTAACTTGCCTTAAAATTCCTAACTTTGCCCGGTGATAGACGCGCATCCATCCCACAATGGCAATGAGAAGAAAGCCCCCCATATAGACGACACCCATCCGGATGAGCTCCGGATGTTCACGCATCAAGACAACAGGATCATCATTCACGGCCAAAAAGATGGGGTGAAAGGTAATAGAGACGCCCGGTTTGAAGGGAGAGTGCGTTCGTCGGCAATGTCACATGCAAGGCTCCCACATCCGATTTCCCCAGACGCTTGAAAAATTGGTTCCAATGAAAGGGAGCCTCATACTCCATCACCTTCGGATCGGTGACTTTCCCGAGTTTTTCTGCCTTTTGAATGGCAGTATCGAGATCGCCAAGTTCATCCACCAATTTTTCTTTTAACGCTTGTTTTCCCGACAAAATCCGTCCATCGGCGATCCCTTGACGTAAAGCGGTCTCATCCAGTTTTCTTTCCGAGGCAACGATTCCTACAAATTTATCATAAGTCTCATTGATTAAATCTTGGATGAGTTTCATCTCTTCGGGATTCGGGTCGCGGGTCGGATTGAGAAGATCTTTCATTTTTCCTGATTTGAAGGTCAATGCCTTGACGCCAACCTTATCCATCAGGTCTTTAAAATTCATCGTCTGCATAATCACCCCGATACTGGCGGTAATCGAAAGTTCATTTGCCACAATATACGAAGATCCCATCGCGGTATAATAACCGCCTGATGCTGCGACCGATCCGAAATAACAGACAACGGGTTTGACCGCGCGAACTTTCATGACGGCGCGATAAAGATCATCACTCGCCAAAACCTCACCGCCGGGAGAATCAATAGAGAGAACAATGGCCTTCACATCCGCATCTTCTCGAGCTTGAGTAAGTTTCAGTTTTGCATCTTCCACCATGCTCTCGCCGATCATTCCGGGAATCTCGTTTCCAATGACTCCCGTTAAATTAATAATCGCAATGGTCCCTTCCTTGCTTTTGGGATTTCCTGAATGGAACTTCTCTTCAAAATAAGTGCGCTTCACGGACAAGCTCGAAGAGCTTTCACCTGTCACTTTTTCACCGATATAAGCGAGAAATCCAAAATTAAGAATAAGGCTAACGACTAAAATCAACCCCAAGGTGATCATCAAGCAGCCCGAAAATCGTTTTTCCATAGTTCAAAAACGTAGTCCCCTTCCCCGAAGTGCCAAGAACCATTTTTAGTCTTACGACCCACATCCATCCAGAAGGAGTTTCGCACGACGACACTACGACGCGACGGAAGAAAAAATGCAGCTATTCACATGGATGAAAAGGCCGATACAAGGGATCAAAATCAAAAACTCATTTAGGTTTTAAACAGAAAACTCTTACTTCGTGTCGTAGTGCCGTTGTGCGAAACACTGCCTTTCCTCGGCTCTAAACGTGCCCCATCTCTAATAATCGACGGGAGGCGACCTGAAAAATTTCGGCGTAGGAAGGATGGGGGATGACGGTATTGGCAAGATGTTGAGCGGTCGCGTTCATTTGCAAGGCGAGGCAGAGAAAGGAGACCAGTTCGGTGGCTTCGTTGCCGATCAGAAGTCCTCCGAGGATTCGGTTTGTGTTTAGATCCATGATCAGGCTCAGAAAGCCTTCACTCTCCCCTTGCGCAATGGCGCGGGAGATTTCGTGAAAAGGGACGACTACTTTTCGAATTTTCAGCCCTGCCTTTTTGGCAGAAGCCTCGGTGTGTCCCACACAGGTGATTTCGGGGTCGGTATAAACGCAAAAAGGAATCTGACGGAAGTCGACCGGCTCGGGTTCATGAATGAGACGTTGAACGACCGCTCGGGCCTGAACCATGGCGGAATGCGCTAAGGGATTTAAACCGTTCACGTCTCCAATCGCATAGATGCCGGGCGCTGTCGTCTGAAGAGATTCATCGACTAAAATGGCTCGATCGTATTGAACCCCTGCACGATCGAGTTCGAGTCCTTCCACATTGGGCGTCCGTCCGACGGCCAGAAGGACATTTTCAGATTCGATGATTCGGCCCGATTGGAGTTCTACACGGCAAAGACCATTTTGCTGAATAGAAGAAGAGACAGCGCCATCCCCGGTCACTATTTCGATTCCGCGAGTGAGATATTTTTTGGCTAAAAATTCTCCCGCTTCTTTTTCCATTTGAGGGAGGAGATGATCCTTCAACTCAATCAAAGTCACCTTTGTTCCTAAAGTCGCGTAGATCCCGGCAAATTCGCAACCGATATAGCCTCCTCCTAAAATGGTGAGAGATTTCGGAAGCTTCGGACGATGCACGTAATGTTGACTCGTGCCGATCTTATCTCCATCCAACTCGGTCCGATGAAGGATCGAGGGATGGGACCCTGTCGCGATAATGATCGACTTGGCTCCGATCGAATACGTCCGATGACTCTCCACGATTTCCAGGGCATTATCGCTGATGAATCGTGCCGCTCCTTGAAGAAGTTTTATTTCGGGATATTTTTCAATTTTTCCCATCGTAATGAGATGAATCTTGGAGGAGACATTGCGCTGACGATTCATCCACTCACTGACATTGATCTGGACAGTCTCGGGGTAGATTCCGTAATCCATCCCCCTTAAAAACTGACGATAACGTTTCTCGGAGACCGCGAGACTTTTGACGGAAATACATCCGTCATGAAGATAAGCACCGCCGATCGAATCCTTCTCAATCAGCGCAACGGAAAGACCTCGTTTAGCAGACTCCACCGCCGCCGTAACGCCCGCGGGTCCACCCCCGATCACCGCCACATCATAGAGATCTTTTTTCATACAACACCCTTAGGAAAGCGAGGCCAACTCATCTGCACGTGCTTTTGCGGCGGCAACGGTTTTCTGAAGAATCTCCTCAAAACCCGCTTGTTCCAAAATTGCGCATCCGGCCAAAGTGGTCCCTCCAGGACTCTTCACCTGGGCCGCTAACTCCAAGGGAGAAAGGAGAGACTGATTCATTAAACCCATCGACCCGCGAACCGTCTGCACCGCCAATGTTCGTGCTAACTCGGGAGAAAGCCCCAGTTTCACCGCGCCATCGACCAACCCATTTACAAAATGGAATGCATAAGCCGGACCACTTCCACTCAGTGCCGTCACGATATTGATTTGATCCTCGTTCACCCGACAAACCGCTCCGACGGAAGCGAGAAATTTTTCTGCCATCACCAAATCTGATTCTGTCGCATACGTCCCCCCACAATAGGCACTCACCCCTTCTCCCACTAAACACGGGGTATTGGGCATTGCACGAACAACACGAGGAGCTCCTCCGAGAAGCGTTTCGATTTGAGTCGTCGAAATCCCCGCAGCGACAGAGATAAAAAGGGTCTCAGGACGATAGCCTTGGAGTGCACCTAAGGCGGTCTTGAATTGCTGCGGTTTGATGGAGAGCAAAATCACATCCAAGTAAGGAAGCCAATCCCCAAGGTCGGCACAGGTCACCACAGGTTCCGGTTGAAAGAGAGCCTGAAAGGCAAGCCGTCCCGGTTCACGGTCGTTACATCCGATCAAATTATTCAGCCCGACAATCCCGCCTTTGACCAGTCCCCGAGCCAATGCCCCGCCCATTTTTCCGGTTCCGAGAATTCCGACTTTCATGAAACCATGGTAGGAATTCCCCATCAGAATAAAAGAGGATTATCCGCAGATTTCGCCGATGTTCACAGATTAGGGGGAAATTTTCACCACGGAGGCACGAAGAGAGAGTTTAAATGCATTTTGGGGATAAAACCAAAAAAATGTCTTTTTGTTTTCCTCTGCGTCTCTGCGGTTAAACTTGCCTTTTCTGCTTTAAATTTCGCG
>JAZKBH010000133.1:24911-31667 GCA_040388725.1 Verrucomicrobiota bacterium | reverse complement strand
ATCTCCCTCCCCCCTCGTCTTGGATCAACAGACTATGAGTTCAAAACCTCTTGAAGGCAAAGTTGGCGTGGTATTTGGTGTCGCAAACAAACGCAGTATCGCCTGGGCAATCGCCCAAGCCTGGCATGAAGCAGGAGCCACTCTCATTTTCAACTATCAAGGCGAACGCCTAAAAGAAAACGTCGAAGACCTCACCTCCACCTTTGGGGGCAATACCGCAGCCTATCCCTGCGATGTCACCTCCGACGAACAGATCGCCGGTTTCTTCGAAAACGTTAAAAAACAGACGAACAAAATTGACCTCATTCTTCACAGTGTTGCTTTTGCTCCGAAAGAAGCCTTAGAAGGCCGCTTTGTCCACACCACTCGCGACGCATTTAAAACCGCTCACGATATTAGTGCGTACTCGCTCGTCGGTGTTACTCGTGCCGCACTCCCTTTCATGAATGACGGCGGCAGTGTCGTAACGATGAGTTATTACGGTGCGGAAAAAGTCGTCCCTCATTACAACGTCATGGGCGTGGCGAAAGCCGCCTTAGAAGCGAGCGTTCGCTATCTCGCAGCGTGCAGGACCGATGAACACCTTGGCCGCCCGTGGAATCTCCGGTTTCGGCGATATGCTCAAACACGCTGCCGAGCACGCCCCTTTGAAACGAAATGTCGAAATGAACGAACTCGGCGCGACAGGCGTTTTCCTGGCCGCAGACGGTTCGGCGGCGATTACAGGCCAAACGTTGTACGTCGATTGCGGCTACAGCGTCATGGGAATGTAAAAAAATCCTTCCTTGAAAAGGCGGACCCACTCGGTCCGCCTTTTCTTTTGATCCTTTTTAAATCTCGGTTATCTTTTCTTCTCACATGAGTCTTCCTGAATTTTTAATCTGTCTCGCTTTGGCGCTCGCCGGAATGGGGCTTTTTAATCAACCCTCCTCCCAAGCGCGCAAGTGGGGACTGATTGTTTTCTGGCTCGGAAGTGGCGTTGGAATCTATTTCATCACCGGCAAAATCGCTTGGGGGGCTTTTGTCCTTTTGGCCTGGATTCTCGTCCCGCTTGCCGAAATGATGGTGGTCCTTCGCAAGCTTCGACTTCCTCATGAACGTGAATTTCGTGATGCAGTTCCTCCGATTACTGAATTTCCCACCCTTCGCGAAATCACTCGGGAATACGAAGACCTCGGTTTTAAAAAAGTCGACGATTGCGATCTCACCCCTCATTTTCATGAAACGTACTACCGCCTTTTTCATCACTCAGAACATCCGAGCCACGGCGTCATCGGTTTCATTTCTCAAGGTGAAATCGGATTTTCGTTTCATGCCTTTTTTTCCGAACAAACCGATGGAAAAATCTGGCTCACCTGGGACTATCCTCTGACGTACGGACTCAAAACACCGCCGAACATTTCCATTTATCGCCTCTCTGAAACCGAGACGATTGAAGAGCTTTGGAAGGAGCATCTGGCCTTTCTTGAGATCAATCAAGTTGCTGAATCGAGCTTAATCCTCACCAGCACCGCAGAAGAAATCCGCGACCGACTGGCACGGTCATTAAATCGTCAGTTGGAATACAATATCCACGAAGGCATCCTTCTTCCTGAAGTCGCTCAAGATCTCCATCACCTCCGCTATTCTTGGAGAGGCATTTGGTTCGTCACCCGTCAGATGGCACGCGATTTGTTGGGATGGAGCTAGAATAAACGGAATAAAAACAGAAGAGTTTTCACCACGGAGGCACGGATAAAAAACAAAAGACAAAAAGTCTTTGGTTTTAAACCCAAAATGCATTTAAGCTCTGTGTCTCTGCGCCTCTGTGGTGAAAATACTTCTTATTGTTTTTCTCTTCGTTTCTCTAACTCTAACAGCTTCTGTGTCAGATTTTTTTGCACCTGACTTAATCCGATCACGAATTTGAAAAATGGAGAAAAGTCTCGGGGATTCATCGCTAAATGAATGAGAAGCTTCAAGGGCGTCGGACGATTTTCTTCTGGATCAAAACTCGCACTTAACGCCCCGGAGGGAAGCGATTCATTCCACGGATCCGAAATCCCACGAAGAGTCGCATGACGAATCTCTTTTTCTTCGAAAAGATCGTGTGCAATTTGAGACTCCATATCCACAACTTGAGCTTGATGGCCTTGGGCCAATGCCAACTTCTGCGCTGAACTCGCCACGACATGATTCACCGTCACTCCACGAACAATCGTCACGTATTTTGAAAGATGAAGATGCGGAGAAGAAAAATTTCCAGCTAAGGCGACGTCACCTTTTTTCAAGGAAGCATCCAATCCTCCTCCAAATCCCGCGACCCAGGCAAAATCGATCTTCTCTTTTCTTAAGATAACTGGAAGCGTTCGACGAACAGAATCCGCTCCCATTCCCAACAGAACGACAAGAACATCGTTGCCTTGAAGTTGACCACGCCAGGTGACAATCCCCTCCGATTCTTCTTTGCGTATTTTTTCCAAACGACGCAACAAACCCGAGGCTTCCTGTTTTACAGGAAAGAAAAAGGCGGTGAGACTCATCGACGTCGCGCTAACGCTTTACGATAATCGGCGAGCGCCAAAAGAGGCCAGTTCAAGCGATACATATCATACTTCAAATAAAAGACGCAGGGGAAACCGGTTCCGGTGATATAATCTTCAGTCCATGACCCATCGCTGTTCTGAAGTTTGCAAAGATAGTCGATCCCTCGTTTGATGCTCGTGCGATCCAAATCACCACACGCAATCAGCCCCATCAAAGCCCATCCCGTTTGAGAAGCGGTGCTCGGCCCTTGTCCCTTATTTTCAGGGTGATCGTAGGAAGCACAAGACTCGCCCCAGCCTCCATCATCATTTTGACAGGACTCCAGCCAATCACGGCCCCGCAAAATCCAATCCTGATTCATATCCTCGCCAATCGATTGCAGACCACGGAGAGACTGCCAGGTTCCGTAAATGTAATTCACTCCCCAACGCCCATACCAAGAACCATCTTCTTCTTGGGTCTCTTTGAGGTAGTTAATACAACGTTGAATAAAAGGCTCGCGACGAGAAACGCCGACTTTTCCAAATAACTCAAGCGCCCGCGCACTGATGTCGCTGCACGGGGGATCCAAGATCGCATTATGATCGGCAAAAGGAACATGCTCGAGCCACTTTTTGTAAACGTCTTTATCAAACGCAGCCCAACCGCCGTTTTCACATTGGAAACTTTTGACCCAACCGAGCGCGCGCTCCATCGCTTCTAACTTCGAAGCCTCATCGGGAATATTGGCAAGCCGGAGAAAGAGCAATACCTTCAAGGTATCGTCCACATCGGGATAATAGACATTATTAAATTCAAAGGCCCATCCCGAGGCCACGGGATGCGGATTCTGGACGACCCAATCTCCTCGAAGATGTCTCACTTCTTTCGTGAGGAGCCATTCCGCTGCTTTTTGAATTTGAGGATGATCGGGAGCTAAACCCGACTCCACCAAGGAGACTCCGGTAATCGCCGTATCCCACACGGGAGAAAAACAGGGCTGCACACGGAAGTCATCGTTTTCCTTATCATCGACTTCGAGCTCTCTGAATTCTTTCATCGCCTTTTTATAAAGCGGATGATCGTCGCCATATCCCATCGCTTTCATGGCGATTATGGAATACATCATGGCAGGGAAAATCGCGGCCAAGCCGTCAGATCCCTCACTTACTCGATCGACGACCCATTCTTCGCATTTTTTCATCGCCCGCGCACGGAAGGGACGCCAAGGAAGCTTGTCGACAAAATTGAGAAAACCGTTCCACGCGAGAAAGAAATTTCTCCAGCTGAGCCATTGTTTATCCCAAGCCAGCTTGAGCTGTTTATGTTCCAATCCGTACGGGAACAATTCATGAAGCTGTTTCTCTTCGGGTAAAAATCGGGTCGGCTTGTGATGATTCACAATCGCCAACGGAATCAGCATGCCCCGGCTCCAAGAAGACATGTGATAAATATTAAAATAAAGCCAGTTCGGCAAAAGAATCACTTCGGGGGGAATCGCAGGAAGGTAATCCCACTCATATTGACCGAGCAACGCCAAAGTCAGCTTCAGGTACGTATTACATTTCGGAATACCCCCGAGACGTAAAATCGTCGCATGCGCTTTTCTCATCATCGGCTCTTGCTGAGAAAACCCGGCAAGCTTCAACGCCCAATAGGCTTTGACCGTCGCATTCAATTCGCTCGGACCGCCGACATAAATACTCCATCCTCCATCGGCCAATTGAGCTTTGAGAATATGCTTCACGCATTTGGTTTGCTTCACCTCATCGACTTGATCCAACCAATGCATGAAAATAATGAGATCGGATGTGAGCGTCACATCGACAATCAATTCACCGATCCAATAACCACTAGGGTTCTGGAGTCCCAGCAAATACTCCTGAGCCTTCTCAATCGTTCTTTTGGAAGATTGATCTAATGACTCATGAGATTCCACTGTCTCGAACAGAGGTGAACTCATTCTTTCCGTAAGGCGCTCCGAAGGATTCAAACGCATAAGCCTCTATTTTTAAAAATCTTAAGCCCAATGCGCAAGATTTTTAAATAACCACCCTCTTTTTCGTTGCCATTCCTTTTTCACGGTACACCATCCCCGACACCATGAATTCGCTCTCCTGGGGAAAGGTAATGGGACCCGATGTCCGAGAACTTCTGACCGAAGGCAATTTCGCCGCTCTTCGGGAAGTTTTTTCAGAATGGTCTCCAGCAGATCTTGCCGAGTTAATCCAAGATTTGGATGACGACCTCGAAGCCGTTGTTTTCCGTCTTCTTCCCCATACCCTAGCCACCTCCGTTTTCGAATACCTTCCCCATGAATCTCAGGAAATTCTTCTTCAGGCCCTCGGAAAAGAAGAAGTCGCCCAGATCATCAACTCCATTTCTCCCGATGATCGTACCGCATTACTGGAAGAACTTCCTTCCGAGATCACCCGCCAACTCATCCAACTTTTGACTCCCGAAAAGAAGGCCGTCACCCAATCGCTTCTGGCTTATCCGGAAAATAGTGTCGGTCGACTCATGACGCCTCACTACGTCTCCGTCCGATCGGAATGGACGATTCAGGAAGCCCTCGATCATATTCGAAAAACAGGAAAAGATTCGGAGACCCTCAACCTCATTTACGTCGTCGATGCTCACAATCATCTGATTGATGACGTTCGTATTCGCAAATTCCTTCTCTCGGATCCTCATACCAAAGTCGCTGATTTAGTGGACGGCAATCACACCTACCTTGAGGTCAACGAAGACCGTGAGTCTGCCGTCAAAAAAATTCAAAAAGCAGGCCTTGTTGCTCTTCCCGTAAAAGACAATCACGGGGCCCTCGTCGGCATTGTCACGGTCGATGATATTCTCGAAGTCGCGGAACAAGCGGCGACCGAAGATATCCAAAAGATTGGTGGTACCGAAGCTCTCGATCAACCGTACATGGAAACCCCCATGCTCGAGATGATCAAAAAACGGGCAGGGTGGCTCATCGTTCTTTTTATCGGCGAAATGTTTACCGCCACCGCAATGGGATTTTTTGAAAACGAACTCGAAAAAGCAGTCGTTCTCGCCCTCTTCGTTCCCTTGATTATCTCCAGCGGCGGAAACTCAGGGTCACAAGCGGCCACTCTCATTATTCGCGCGATGGCTCTTGGCGAAATCACTTTCCGCGACTGGTGGCGCGTCATGCGCAAAGAATTCCAATGTGGATTTTGTCTCGGTGCAATTTTGGGTACCATCGGCTTTATTCGAATTGCCCTCTGGAGCGTCTTTTCAAATATTTACGGCCCTCACTCCATTTTAGTCGCCACGACCGTCGGCGCAGCCCTCATCGGAATTGTCATGTGGGGTTCTCTCATGGGATCGATGCTCCCGATTCTCCTCAAACGGTGCGGCGCCGATCCAGCCACCTCTTCTGCTCCCTTTGTCGCCACCCTCGTCGACGTCACCGGCCTCGTCATCTACTTCTCCGTCGCTTACCTCATCCTCCACGGCACCCTTCTCTAAAACCGTCTCACACAGAGACACGAAGCCACAAATACAAAATACATTTTCTTTGTTTTAAAACAAAAACCATTGCCTTTAAAATCTGCGTTCCTCTGCGTGAATCTGCGGATAAACTTAGTGTCTCTGTGTCTCTGTGTGAGACCTCTTAAATCACTCTCCGTATAAACTCTTCGATCTTCTCTGCCTGTTGATCCCACTGAAACGCCCTCGCCCAATCGCGAATCTCCTGACGATCCTGACTGCGAGCGGTTTGCTCTCTCACCGCACGAGCGATCGCCTCGGGCTGATCTGCGGGGACACGGGAACACCAGGCTCCGGGTTTCAATTCTTTTAAAATCGGTAAATCGGTCGTCACAATCTTTTTCCCCGCTGCCGCATACTCCACCAATTTCATCGGAAAAGTTTGAAGGGAATTCATCGGCGTCAGACGATTCGGAATCAATGCAATGGATGATTTCTCCATCTCGTCTTGAATTTGAGAATGCGTTTTAAAACCGAGAAATCGGACATTGGAAGGAGCCTGACTTTGAATCTCCTGAATCTCTCGATCGCTTCCACCAATGATCGTTAATTCATATTCAGGAAGATCCTTCATCGCACGGATGGCATTTGGAACGCCTTTCCATGCTTGAAAACTTCCGAGGTAGAGAAGCTTCATCGGATCCGAGCGATGAAGATCCCACTCAAAAAATGAAGCTTCGGCACAGTTCGGCGAAATCAATTGTTTTTTCGGAAGCGAAAAATTTTTCGCCAATT
>JAZKBH010000133.1:18920-24901 GCA_040388725.1 Verrucomicrobiota bacterium | reverse complement strand
CGACCACTCCATCCACTTTTTTATAAACCGCCTGTTCATCGATACAGAGTTTGCGATACCGCCACGAGCGACAATCAAACGCATCGGAAAAAACTTCGTGAGCCTCAAAAATCATCGGAAGACGTGAAAATCGTTTTTTTATAAACGCCGCTGCTTTTAAGTGAATGCCATAGACCACATCAAAGGGAGCTTGGTTCTCCATCCAAGCGCCGACTTGTCTGTAAAAATAAGGAGAGGACTTCACCGAAAGGGAGCCAATTTTCCATTCCCTCGAAAACATCTGAAAGTGAATTCGCTCTTTTTCCTCTAAGCCCATCGACTTTAAAAAACTTTCTGCCGTGATCCCTCGCTCGCGACTCGCGGTGACGAGCGTCACCTCGACCCCAGCCTTTGCCAAAGAGCGAACCCGATTCAGCGTATGAATCTCCCTCGCCCGCTTCCCCGTGATCTCTTCCCCGTATAAATAGAGCAGTCTCATCGTCTACACTCCAACCTTCCAGATCTTAAAACAAATGCAATAAAAGACATTTGCATCACGCAACGACACGACGGCGCTACGCAAACAAAATCAATGAGTTTTAAATATAAAAACAAAAAACTGAATTTAACGTCGCGTCGTCGTGTCGTTGCGTGAGATAAATGTCTTTTATTTTCAGCTTGAATCTTCATCGTTCCTCCCATGTCAAACGGACTCGAAGTTATCATTCTCGGCATCATCGAAGGCATCACCGAATTTCTTCCCATCTCCAGCACAGGACATCTGCTCATTGCGGAACATTGGATCGGAAAACGATCCGATCTTTTTAATATCTTCATCCAATCCGGAGCGGTCCTCGCCGTTCTCTTCATTTATTGGAATCATGTGAAACGATTGCTTCTCGAATGGAAGAAACCGGAGAACCTCGACTATCTTTTGAAATTGGGAGTCTCCTTTGGAATCACCGCCGTGCTCGGATTAGTGGTGAGCAAAGCCGGAATCAAACTCCCTGAAGAACTTCTCCCGATCGCCATCGCTCTTTTAGTCGGAGGAATCGCCATTGTGGGCGTCGAACAATTTACAAAAAAACATCCAGGGAGTGCGGACATTACGTGGAAAATAGCGATCCTCGTCGGACTCGCTCAAATCGTCGCCGCGATTTTCCCTGGCACTTCTCGTTCTGCCGCTTGTATCTTGATTGCGATGATCGCGGGAGCCAATCGTCCGATCGCCACCGAGTTTTCATTCCTGGTCGGAATCCCCACGATGTTCGCAGCGTCTGCCTACTCTTTACTCAAAGCAAAAAGTGAACTCAAAACCATTGACGCTCAAAGCCTCTTGGATCTCGGCCTTGGATTTGTTGTCTCCCTCGTCGTTGCCTTCCTCGTCGTCAAATGGCTCTTGCGTTATGTTCAAAGCCATACCTTCAATGCCTTCGCCCTTTATCGTATTGCCCTTGCTGCCGCCATTTTTGCTTATCTGTTTACTTAAAATTTTTCTCTTTTGAGCCCGGGAGGGACGAGCGATGCGAGTCCTAGGTGTTGCTATATCGAGGACTCGCATCGCTCGTCCCTCCCATAAGTAAATAAAATCATTGATAAAAAATTACCTTTATCCCTTCCAACGCCCATTCGATGCCAACGTCCACTTAATTTCGGCGTACGAATAATCATCCGACAGTCGTTCCTTCACCTCACGAAGACGAGTCACTGTCTCCGGTGCGATTGCTAAAATAGCTTTCTGCCGTTCCGGATAAACCAATTCATCAATCTTCAACGGACTTGGATCACGAAGAAGTAATTTCGAAATATGCTCCTCAACCGTCATCTCACTCAACCCACGACTCTCCGCAATGTCCGAAAGCGACATTCCCTGTTGGAGTAATCGTAACGTCTCTTCAATCGTCTGCGGTGTTTTCGCTCCCACTGACTTTGTCTTTTTTCCGGAACTCGCCCGCACCGCCGTCGGCCAATCCATCTCCGGTTCGCGTTCCCCTTTCATGATCGATTCGCCTGCAGACGTCAACGCCACCATTGGATAACTCCCCGTCGAAACCTCCAGATAATGCTCTGCTTTCAATGAATCAAACAACGATCTCAAATACCCTTCCGGCAAATCCCGCAAAAGGCCATACGTGCTCAGTCGATCCATCCCCGCATCCAAAACATCCTTCGCCCGACTTCCCAACAATGAGAGCACAATCCGTCCCACACCATATTGCCCGACCCATCCTTCGGACGTCCGACGACACGTTCTCGCAACTGCACTCAAAGCCTTACGAACAATCAAAGTCTCCTCAGGAGTTCCTTTTCGAACGACACGATGATGAGATTCGAGACATCTATCACATCGGCCACAGTTTTCTTCCCGCTTTTCACCAAAGTAATCGAGGATCAATTTCTGCCGGCATTTCCGCGACTGAACAAATCGCACCATCTGTTCGAGTTTCGCTTCATCGCGACGACGCTTCTCGTCCATTCCTTTGAAATCGATCTTTAAATTTTGAAATGGAATTTCCGCTTTCAGAAGTCGAGTCCCCTTTGCACGCTCCCCTTCAATCTCAAATCGTTCCAAGGCTCCGATTTTTTCCAAAATCCCAATCGCGCTTCCGAGCGCCATCTCATTTTCCGCATCATCGATCGTCTCATGTAACTCACGAATCGATTTCGTCGTCTCATAACCCGGTCTTGAACGAAGATAATTATAAACCGAATGCAGCGTCTCTCTCGAGGGATTCGATCCTTCGATAAAAAACTCCTGAACCCGTGTATCCACCGCATTATAAAGCAGAATACAATCACTCGGCTCCCGATCCCGTCCCGCTCTTCCGACCTCCTGATAATAGGCCTCCAAACTTCCCGGAATATCAAAGTGCGCGACAAATCGTAAATCTCCTCGATCAATCCCCATTCCAAATGCGTTCGTCGCAATTGCCACCGGCATCTCGCACGAGATAAAAGACTCCTGAGCCGCCGACCGCTCCAGTTCGGTCATCCCCGCATGATATTTGACGTGACGAATCCTTTTCGTCCGAAAGTGTTCCGAGATCTTCTCCACATTTTTTCGGGTCGCCGCATAAATAATTCCCGTCTCGTGCGTTTTAACAAATTCTTCCAATCGTTCTAATTTCTCCGCCACCGTTGCCGTATAAGCCACATGCAAACCGAGATTTTCCCGCTCAAACCCCGTCACCCATTCCTGGGGATCTCGAAGGCCGAGATGTCGAATCATATCCTCGCGCACAATAGGAGTCGCCGTTGCTGTTAAAGCAACCACTTGCGGAAATCCAAGTTCCTCCAAAACCGGAGGGATGGCCAAAAAGTCCGGACGAAAATCATGTCCCCATTGCGAAACACAATGGGCCTCATCGACGGCGATCATCGTGGGTGGAGAAGCCTTGAGCGCCTCTCGAAAAGCCTGATGCCGAAACCGTTCCGGCGCCACATAGACCAACCGATACTCCCCCGCTCTCATTTTCCGGATTCGATTCCACTGCTCGTCCGGAGAAAGAAGGCTATTAATCATCGTCGCCGCAATCCCTTTTCGCTCCAACGCATCGACCTGATCCTTCATCAAGGCTAATAAGGGAGAGATCACCAACGTCACGCCGTCACGCACCAAGGCAGGGAGCTGGTAACAAAGCGACTTCCCTCCTCCGGTTGGCATCACCACCAACGTATCGCGTCCGGCAAGGATCGAAGCCACAATCCGCTCCTGCTCCCCTAAAAACGAGGTAAACCCAAAACGGTCTTTCAGAATTTCATAGACCCGTGGAGGGAGAGTCACTCCCTCCTGATCTTCAATCTTCTTTAAATCCTCAGTTTCAACCTCTTGCATAAAAGAGTTAACCCCGCATTTCCGAAAAAGACAAAAGAGTTTTTACCACGGAGGCACGGAGACACAATTACAGAGAGTTTATCCACAGATTTTCGCAGAAGGACGCAGATTTTAAAGACAATGGTTTTTGTTTTAAAACAAAGAAACTGTATTTTGCTTTATTTCCATGAATTTAATCGGTGTAAATCGGCGTGAATCTGCGGATAAACTCTGTGCCTCCGTGTCTCTGTGGTGAAAATGCCTTTTGTTTTGCCATCTCTTTTTAGGTTGCCATCACCTTCGGGGCGTCTTAGATAACAACCCTTACCTTTTATGAAAGCCACCATCATTGTGACCCCGAAAAAGAGCGTGCTCGACCCCCAAGGCGAAGCCGTTAAGAACGCCATCCATCAACAAGGAATGGAATGTGTGACCCACGCCCGCATCGGCCGAATCATCGAACTCGAAATTTCCGGAACCGACGCCGCTCTGACTCGTCAAAAATTGGAAAAGATCTGTAAAGACGTTCTCTCCAATCCCGTCATCGAAGATTTTCACCTCGAACTTCAATAATTTTAGCAGGATCACTATCATGCGCTGGGCCGTCGTACAATTTCCGGGATCAAACTGCGATCAAGACTGTCTTTATCTCCTCAAAGAGGTTTTGAAGCAAGAGGCCTACTACGTCTGGCACAAAGATTCTGATCTCAAAAACGCCGACGGCATCATTCTTCCCGGTGGATTCTCTTACGGCGACTACCTCCGTTGCGGAGCGATCGCCAAACTCTCCCCCGTCATGAAATCCGTGGTGGAAGCCGCCAACCAAGGAAAAATCGTCATCGGAATCTGTAACGGATTTCAAGTCCTTTGCGAATCCGGCCTTCTCCCCGGCGCCCTCATCCGCAACAAGAATCTTAAGTTCCGTTGCCATACCCAATTGATCCGCGTCGAAAACACCAAGAGCCGCTTTACCTCTAAGTACGAATCCCAAGCGGTTCTCAATCTTCCGATCGCTCACGGAGAAGGCTCTTACTTTGCGGATCCAACGACTTTAAAATCTCTCTCTCAAAACAAACAAATTCTTTTCCGTTATTGCAACGAAGAGGGATCGATCACCGACGCGAGCAATCCGAACGGCGCCTGCGAAAACATCGCCGGAATCTGCAACGCCCAAGGCAACGTCCTTGGCATGATGCCCCACCCCGAACGCGCCTCAGAGTCCGCTCTCGGTTGCGTCGACGGCCTTGGAATCTTCCAGTCCGTTATCGGTGCCGCTTAAAAGATCATCTTCATATTTGGAGGGGCAGACGCTGTCTGCCTTCCCCGTCTCCTGAGGCACAGAGCCTGTGCCCCTCCTGTTATGTTCACATCTTAAAGTAACTGCCTTTTTATTTCTCCATCGGATAAACCAAGCCCCACTCTTTACGCAACGCATCCATCGTCTTCATGATCGCCAGGGATTCATCCCAAGGCATCACAGGACTTTCGAATAATCCTTCTCTTAAACATCGACCCACTTCCTCCGCCTCATAATTATAGCCATTTCCGACTTTCGGAAAGGCCATGACTTCATCTCCTCGCTTTGTCGTCAACGTGAGATGCGAAGGCCCCCACCACGGACGATGGAGTCGGATCGACCCTTCACTTCCCATGATAACGGCCTCTTGAGGGGTTGTTGTTTGAATCGAGGTCGATAAAAGCGCCATCCGTCCTCCTTCGTATTCAAATAAAAGAGAAGCCTGCTCATCGACTCCTGTTTTTCCAAGGCAGGCCTGGCTCTGAATTTTCTTCGGCGCTCCAAAAAGATAAAATGATAAACTGATCGGATAAACCCCGACATCCAACAATGCTCCGCCGCCCAAATGAGGATTGAAAAGTCGTCCTTCTGGATTCCATTCTCCCTTAAATCCAAAATCTGCCTGCAGCAAGCGAGGATCTCCAATGGCACCGCTTTGAATCAACTCTCGAGCCTTCACCACATGAGGAAGAAATCGACTCCACATCCCCTCCATCAGAAACTGCTTCTGCTCTTTTGCGACATCGATCACTTCCGCCGCTTCTAATGCATTGATTGTAAAAGGCTTTTCACACAAAACGGCTTTTCCCTCCTTCAAACAAAGAATCGAATTCTCCTGATGAAAAGGATGCGGTGTCGCAATATAAACAGCATCGATCTTCGGATTCGAAG
>JAZKBH010000133.1:13477-18910 GCA_040388725.1 Verrucomicrobiota bacterium | reverse complement strand
GCGTGCGCCACATTCCATTTTTTTGAAAAATCCTTCGATTTCTGAAGATCACGGGATCCACATGCCACTAGTTCTGCATTCGAGACTGCTCGCAATCCTTCCGCAAATGAGTTCGCGATCGATCCCAATCCCAAAATCCCCCAACGAATTATTTTATCGTTCATCATATATAAACTACTACTCGCTTATTTCCCAAAGGGGAGGAACGAGCGATGCGAGTCCTGGATATCGCGACATTGAGGACTCGCATCGCTCGTTCCTCCCGTTTTAAGAAAATCAGGGCATTGCCCTCTTTTAAATCATCACCTGCATGTAACTCTCCCGGCGTCCCTCCGCAAAAGCCTTTTCCAGAGCCTTGGAGAAATCCACTTCTTCCGGGGTCGGCGGCGTAAAAATCGTCGAAATAAAACGGGCATTCTCCTCGTCATTCATCATCCGCCCCTGTTTTTGATAAAACATCTGCAGCATGTATTGATAATGATTATGTCTCTGGGAATAAATCTTCCACTTCCCATGTTCGATATCAAAATTGTAATCATTATACTTATCATTTCCACAGCCCTGCGGATGGCGGACGTGAAAACAGAGATCCCAATCCGTATCTTGAAAATAAGCAATCGAATGACAGAGCATGATACTCGTATATAAAACATCCCATCCGCGCACCGGAAAAATCGAATTCGGAAACCGATGCCGATTCGTCTCCCACCAATCGGTCTTCGTCACCCAAACATCTTGTCCGATGACATAAATATCACGGCGCTACGTAAAATCAGGAGGAAAATCATCCAGCTCGGTTCTCGAAAAAATAACATTCTCCATCCCTACCGAGAGAAATTCTTCCAACTTCGTAAAAAGTTTCGGCTGCAAAATAATATCCCCATTCATGACCGCAAAATAAGAATGCCCCTTCTTCTTCGCATGCGCCGCGGCCCGATCAAACAGATCCCGCACAAATGGAAAGGGAGCTCCCTGGGGATCAATCTTTTCCCTCGTCGTCTCCGTCAGTGAATCATCCAAATTCCATCCCGGAATCTCCTGCCGCTCTTCCTGACTCGTAATATTTAAGGGAACGATCGGAACCCCCTGATCGACCAAAGCCCCCACCGAGGCCAACATCCGCTGCTGACGCAAACGCCGACCCGGTTCCTGAAACGGAACGATATTCACCCCCCACGTGATCAACGGCAAACTCATGCCATCACCCTAAACAGATTCCCCGAAACCGACAAGCAAAGGCCGTCTCACACAGAGTCACAAAGACACAAAAAGAAGAGGAGTATCCGCCGATTAACACAGATGAACGTCGATTAAAAATCCAAATGAATACGAAATACATTTTCTTTGTTCTTAAAACAAAAACCATTGTCTTTAAAAATCTACGGATAAACTCTCTGGCTTTGTGTCTTCGTGTCTCTGTGTGAGACGGCCTTTAAATCCCCTTTAAAGCCTTCAATACAATCTCTTTCGTCAGGATTTCAGGCAACACCTGCGGAGCTGCCTTTGAATCCTTTCCATAAAGCACGTAAAGAGGCACACTCGCCCGACCAAAAGTTTCTAAGGCCTTGGTGATTTCTGGATCGGAGTTAGTCCAATCCGCTTCCATCACCGTCACCCCCTTCTCACGAAATGCTTTTTGAATCTCCGCGGTGTGCAAAACCAGTTTTTTATTCACCTGACAGGTCAAACACCAGGCCGCGGTAAAATCGACGAAGACCGGTTTTCCTTCCTGATGCAATGCCTCCAGGCGAGCGGATGAAAAAGACTCCACCGGAATCTTTTTCGATTCGGGAAGTGAGACGCCGATTGCCGCAATGATGAACATTACGGAAAGAACTTTCATCAAAACCTTTTGCGCACGACTCCATCCCCAAATCCCAAAGGAGAGAAGAAGACTCGCCATCAACACCGAGCCGAGGCCGGCAATTCCCTGCAGCTGCGCATAAACCCAAATCAGCCAAAGCACGGTTCCTAACATCAGAAAACCGAGAAACTGTTTGAAACCGATCATCCACTCTCCGGGTTTCGGCATCTTTCGAATCCATTCCGGTTTCAGGGATAAAAAGAGATAAGGAGCCGCCACACCGAATCCCAAGAAGGTCATGACCAAGAAAGTCAGCCCAATCGATTGACTCAACGCATACCCAACGGCAGCTCCCATAAAGGGAGCGGAACAAGGCGTTGCCACAACGACCGCCAAAACGCCTGAACCAAAAGATTTCGCCCAGCCTTTTTTGTCGGTGACCTGATTTTGAAGCGAGGTCAACGAAGCGCCAAATTCGAAAACTCCAAAAAGATTCAGCGTCATCGCTAGAAAGAAAAAGATCATTCCCAAAACAAAAGCAGGCGATTGCAGTTGAAATCCCCAACCCAATCCTTCTCCTCCGAGTCGGAGAGCGACGAGAATCCCTGTCAAAATCCAAAACGAAATCAAAACCCCCATCGTGAATGCGGCTCCTTGCTTCCATGCCTTCGACGCATCGCCCTCGGCATCATTCACAAACCCAAGAATTTTCAGCGAAAGCACGGGAAGCACGCACGGCATTAAATTTAAAATTAATCCTCCGATGAACGCAAAAAATAAAATGACTCCCAACGATCGCTTCTCTGAAACCACCGTCGACCCTTGACTCATCGTTTTCACCTCCGAATCAAACTGAAGCAACTCCTCTCCCGACACTCCCTTCACCACCAAAACCCCCGCAAGTTTATCGGAGAATTCTTCAAAACGTCCCGAAATTTCAACGCCTCCTGAATCGATTTTATAGGAAAAAGGTTGAGCCAACGCGATCTTCCCTTCGGTCCGTGGAAAAAACTGTACGGATTGTATTCCTGCTTTCTGAACTTTGATTCGAAAACTCTTATCCGGAAAAACTTCCGAAGACGCTGCAATCGTTTCACGTGGAATTTCTTTTTGAAAACGATTCCATACCGTCATGAGCTCCGCATTCGATTGCGGGATTTCCTTCTCTGCCGAAACCAAATCCATCGAGACCGTCGCTTTTCCGGGAATACAGGTCTCCTTGCACTCGAGCCAGCGCACCTCCGCTACAATCGCCACTTTCGATCCCTTCTTTACAGAAGCGGAGGGAGTTATGACCGAAAATAAAACCACTTCATTTTCATAACCGAGCGTCACCAAGGGAAGTGCCTCAATCCGTTCCGGAATCGGCCACTCTAGAGCACTTGCCGAAAAACCGTCAGGCAATTTCCAAATCACTTCCGTCGGGATTCCGGAGTCCCCGGGATTCACCCAATACGTATGCCAACCCACAGGCATCTGAAGTCGAATTCCGACCTTAAACGGTTTCCCCGCCTCAAATCGTTCTACCGACGAAAGCATCGTGACCTTCGTCCGGGCACTTTGTGCCTGTAAAGACTCACTTCCTAAAAAAAGAAGCTGAACAAAAGCGAGAAAAAGAAGAAATCGTTTCACACCCGTAAGATACCGACCCCGATGATTTATTCCACTCGGAATTCAAATTCATTAAAACCACGTCTCGCACAACGGCACGACGACACGACGGAAATCAAAAAGAGTTTTTACACGGAGGTATCGGAGTAAACGGAGGAATTCTTTTGTTTTAAAACCAAAAATCTTCTGTCTTTTCGTTGAGTCTTTGTGTCGTTGTGCGAAATTGTATTTCTCAGCCTTTTACATCTTATACAGCATCACATAGACCACAGGACCCGTGAAAGCCACGTATGTCCAAATCGGCCAGGCCCAGCGCACGACATTCTTGTGCTTCTCCCAATCCTGCTTCATCGCATGATAAAAAGCTTTGAAGATCAACGGCAATACCCCGACCGCTAAAATGGTGTGGGAAATCAGGATCGTGAAATAAATCGGACGAATCCATCCTTCTTTCAGAAAGGGCGTCGGCGGCTGCGTAAAATGATACGTCAAATACGAAGCCAAAAAGACGGTCGAAACAATAAAAGCCACTCTCACACAAAAAGCATGGGCCTTCCGATTTCCTTTTTTGATAAAGTAATACGCCGAAACCAATAAAATAAAGGTAAAGCTATTCAATACGGCATGGAGCAGTGGAAGTTTCTGCATCATAATCCCGCCTCTTTGATCAATCGACCGATATCGGCACTGATGCGAGGGACCACGGTCGGATCCAACCCATCGTAATAACCACGAATCACTCCTTGAGGATCCACCAAAATTAATTTTCCACTATGAAGATATTCCCCATCCTTCGCGACGGCATCCGCAGGATTTTTTTCGACCGGAAGTAAAAAGACATTCTTACAAAGTGTATGAATGACCTGCTCCGGCCCCGTCAAAAACCACCAACGATCCGCCCATGCATCCGCCTTCTTGGCGTACTTCGTTAAAACCTCAGGCGTGTCATAAGGATCGTCGTCAGCGTCAAACAAGGCCCCGGACAACGTGTGAAAATAAAAACATAAACGACGATCTTTCCGCGCAAATCCGCCAATGTGACAACGCGTCCCGAACGCTCCGTCAACTCAAACGGCGTGATACTATGATAAACCGGAAGCGCCTCGACCGTCCGATGCTTGGCACTCCCCAGGGCTTGCCAGCCATACATGAACATTAAAAAAAGAATCAAGAGCGCCAACATCGTCATCAAGACTTTGTGCAGCATTTGATTCGGTTTCATCGAGGGTTGATCGCTCATGGTTCTTTTTCTTTTTAAATTTTTAAACGATCACGCGATAACGTCTCACGAGAACCGTACAGGCGACGGTTAAAACAAGGGAAGAGACCATGAGCAGAATAAAACAACTCATCGATGTCGGAAGTTTATCCAAAATCGGATGATTCTCGGGATAGAGACAGCGTTGCAGTGCCACAAATCCATAATACATCGGATTCACTTCCATGATCCAACGCATCCAAATGGCCGCACTCTCCGCAGGGAATGCTGCGCCTGAGAGAAGCCACATCGGCATGAGAAAAAGATTCATCACCGCATGAAACCCTTGAACCGAAGTCGAAGGCCATGCGACCAGAAATCCGAGACCCGTGACCACAAATCCTGTCAACATCAAAACGAGTAAGCTCAGAAAGTAAGTCTCCCACGTCATCGGAATCCCCGCCCAAGGCGCGATCAACAGAATTAACGCTCCCTGCAACACCGACAATGTCATTCCTCCCGCGAGCTTTCCAATGACAATCGCCGAACGAGGGACGGGAGAGGCCAAGACCGCTTGGAGAAATCCTTCACTCCGATCTTGAATCACCGAAATATTCGAGAAGATCGCAGTGAACAAAATCATCAGCATCACTGTTCCGGGAAAGAAATACTGACCATAATTCATATCCGAACTGACGGTCATGAGATGAAAGGAACTTCCAAAACCGGATTGCGCAAAAAACCAAAGCAACAACGGAGTCGCTAATGCCCCGACCACGCGACCTGGTTGACGAAAGAACCGAACCACTTCACGTCGCCA
>JAZKBH010000133.1:1730-13467 GCA_040388725.1 Verrucomicrobiota bacterium | reverse complement strand
CCCGTTAAATGAATAAAAACATCTTCCAAGTTCGGCTGCGCAATACTCGCCGAACGAATTTCACTTCCAAAAGCATCCATCACCTGTCCTAAAAACTCCGAAGGCGTGCGAGTTCCTGCGGTATGATTCCACTCAATGCGGAGCATATCCTGCATGATAATAATCCCGACATCAAAGCGACCCTTCAAATGATCGTGCAATTCATTCGCCTTATCACTTTCAAGAGTGATGACGGTCCCTGAAACCTTCGCCTTTAATTCCGCAGGCGTTCCCAATTCAATTTTGTTTCCTTGGTCTAACAAAAGCAATCGGTTGCACCGCTCGGCCTCATCCATCAAATGAGTCGTCACCAAAATCGTGACACCCTCTTCTTGATTCACCTGATGCAGAAAATTCCAAAGTTCGCGACGCGCGCCGGGATCAAGCCCCGTGCTCGGTTCATCCAACAACAAAAGTTTCGGTTGATGCAGCATCGCCTTCGCGATTTCCACACGGCGTTGTAAACCTCCGGAAAGCTTTTCGACTTTTTCTCCAATTCGATCATTAATGCGAAACTTCGAAAGCAAATGATCCGAACGTCGCTTGAGCGTCTCACCGGAGAGGCCGTACAAGTGGCCTTGATGCATTAAATTTTCACCAACCGTCAATTTTTTATCCAAACTCGGCGCTTGAAAAACGACCCCGAGTTTTTGACGGAAAATCTCAGGCTTTTGAGCTAGGGATTCTGATTCCAAAAGGACATCGCCCGCATCCATCGGCATCAAAGTCGAAAGAATCCGAAAGAGAGTCGTCTTTCCACTTCCATTCGGTCCGAGGAGCCCAAAAATCTCCCCTGCCTTGACCTCAAACGAGAGCTTATTCAGCGCGAGACGATCGCCATAACGATGTGTCAAATTTTGTACGGTGAGCATGAACTGAGCATCCTCGACAAAGCCTTTCCCCTGTCAAGCTTGGGTAGAAAATCAAAATACAAAAAGAGAACGTTTCGCACAACGACACAAAGACTCAACGAAAAGACAGAAGAGAATTTTGATTTTAAAACAAAAACATTCCTCCGCTTACTCTGATACCTCCGTGTAAACCTGACTTTTGGATTTCCGTCGTGCCTTAGCGTCGTTGTGCGAAACACTGTCTTTGGTTTTTATTCCGCAATCAACCGCAACCACTCTGCCTCCAACGACTTTGCCAATCTCGCCCAAGAAAACCGCGTCAAGGCCTCTTTGCGGGATGCCTTTGCCGCTGCTAATCGAGCGACGGGATCTTTCATCCACTTCTCAATCGCATAGACGATCGAATCAGGGTCGCGGGCAACGGAGACCTGAAACGCCTCTTGGTTTTGAATCAAACTTTTTAACCCGACTTGATCCGATAAAACGAGGGGCAATCCACACGACATTCCTTGGAGCACCGCCGTCGGACACGCATCAAAATCCCAGCTCGGCTGCACCATGACATCCGCGCGCTGCATCACTTCTCTCAGCTTCTCTCCCTCTAAGACCCCACAAGCCTTAAATCGATTTTCGACTCCCGCCTCTTTCGCCAGAGTCAAAAGTTTTTCCCGCTCAGGACCATCACCAGCAGCCCACCATTCAATCTTCGGCATTTTTTCGAGAACCGAGATCAATGTCGGCAACCCTTTCCATCCGACCATCCGTCCCACAGTCAAAATACGGAAACGATCCTTGGATTGAATTTCACTCTCTTCCGCCGGCTTAAAAAAATCGGTCTCCACCGCGTTCGAATACGTCGGAGCCAGAACCCCGTAACGCTCACGCGCTAATGCCGCATTCTCATCGCTGCATGCAAATTCACCATGAATCCATCGTCTCCAAAATCGATCGGTTGGAAAAAAATCTTTCCCCTGATAATTCATCACCACTTTAAAAGCGAGTTTCCTCCATCGAAAGGCATTGATAAAATCATACGGTTTAAAAACGACCATCAAATCCAAGTTTGCTTCCTGAATTTTCGGAAAAATCGCCTGACCAAAAGCGAGTCGCTGTACCAATTTTCGAAAACGAGAACCCAACTTCCAAATTCGCTGCGTTTCGATGTAAGGAGCCAATTCCAATTTCATCGTCGTGGTGCGATGACGACGTCCCGCTTTCGGTTCTCCTCCAAAAAGAATTACCTCATGCCCCAACCGCATCATCGCTTCCCCTAATTCAAATGCAAAAACCTCAATCCCTCCAACCTCAGGAGAACCCGGAAGGTCAAACGTCGCATTCGGAATAAAAAGCCCAATCTTCATAAAAAATAAAACCTAAAATGAACCACCAAGAAAAGTGCAAAGAACAAGCGAAAGACGAGAGCGAAAACAGTTTTGGGTTTTAAACCAGAAAATGCATTTCACTTGGTATTCCTTGGCGTTTTCTTGGCGGTTCATTTCTGCCTTTACGGATACCGCTTCAAAATATCAAACGCCGCAAGGCCAACACTCTCCATATCGATCATCATGATCGGATCATTGAAACGCTTCGTCTGACATGCCACATGTTTCGAAAGATCAACATGGTGAGGCCCACAAGCTTCAGCCGACGACCCCCGATCGCGAGGAGCAAAAAGCGTCACGGTCGGACAACCGACCGCAACTGCCAAATGATAAGGACCTGTATCTCCCGACATAAAAATCGAAGCGCTTCTCAAGAGCCGCGCCATTTCCGCAAGAGAGAGTTGTCCTGCTAAATTTGTCACATCGGGCCCAATCTGATGCTTCAACTCCGAAGCCAATTCAATCTCTTCACGACTTCCTGTCAAAACGCACTCGACCGCAAATTCCGTGGTGAGCGCTTGAATAATTCTCGACCAATTTTCAATCGGCCACCGTTTCTCCGCACGCGAGGCGCCGGGATGAACGACCATATAGCGAGGTGCAAAACTCGGCAGCTTCACTTCCAAATCGGGATGCTCATAAATCAATTGTCGAACGGTGACCGGAAGCTCCAAGGCTTCCATCATCGCTAAATTATTTTCAATTGCATGTCCCGTCGCAAAGTCCGGGGACTCCGGAGGTCTCATCTGTGCTCGATTCGCAAACCAACTTGGCCAGGCACTCCACCGATTGCGATAACGTAAAAATCCGCGAATCCCACTCTTCCACAATAAAGGAATCAAATCCGGCTCCGTCGCATTCGCCACGAGTGCAATCCGATATCCCTCTTGCGCTAACTCGCGCTTCAACTTCCCAAATCCTCGATACTTCCCTTGAACTCCAAAAACTTTTCCAATCCAAGGAACGCCTTTATATAAATCGACGTAAGCATTTCGAACCAAAAATCCAACACGATCACGGCCTAACTCTTTGGAGAGACTCTTTAAAAGCGGCGTACAAAGAATCGAATCCCCAAGCGCGGTATTCGCGACGACGAGAATTTTTTCGCCGCGCTTCACCGCTTCTTTACACTTCGCTAAATCCCACGGACGGATAATTCCAATGCCGCGAAGCAAACCATGATAGGCCTTCCACCCAGGATCGAGTCCGGGAAAATTCACAATCCCAGCTCCTTTAATTTTTCAATCACGTGGTCGGGTGTAATTTGGTTCATAGAGATATCGGACGGTTTAGCGTAATGAGCAGGACGGATCAACTCAATCACGCGATGACGATCACCATACCCATACGGTCCAACACGACGAGCAGGATTATTACAATGTATCAAGGCGACGACTCGTGCCCCGACGGCAAAGGAGAGATGCATCATTCCCGTATCCGTCGAAACGACTGCTTTCGAACTTTTGAGAAGCCATGCCGACTGGACTAAGGATGTTTTTCCGACCAAATCAAAATATCGAATTCCTTTTCCGTCCAGAAGTCGGGCCAGGACTCGTGAGCGATCTCGATGATCTTTTCCTCCTAAAACCACTAAATCGAGAGGAGCATTTTGAAAGTATTCTAAAACCTTTGCATAATTTTCAATCGGCCAATCACGCCAATGCGCCCGACGTCCTCCGCCGACTTGTAACACGAGACGAGGCCGACCACTCAATCCCTGACTTCTCAGAAAATTTTCAGAAGCAACTTCCTCTTCCGGACTCAGCTCAAAAACTAAATGCGGTTCTTTCGTGGTCGCACCGACCGCATAGGCAATCCGCAAGGTCTGCTCCACACCATGAGTCTCATCCCAATCCGGTTGCTCGACGCCATGACCACAAAGCTCCTGAAGTCGCGTCATATTCGGCACACTGAAAGTGACTCCGGGATTGAGTAAAAAACTGAGCGCCCTCGGCTCTGGATCATTCCCCCGTAAATGAAGAATCGCATCCCACGGTCCAGCCGCCTTCAACTCGAGGTACAATCGAAAGAAAGCCGGAATCCCTTTTGCGTAACAGAAGACCTTAGCAACAAAGGGGTTATGTCTCAACAGCGCTTGACGTCGAACATGACAAACCGCCGCCAATTCAATCCCCGGATAGCTCTCCTGCAAAGCCTTAAAAACCACGGAATCAGTTAAGGTATCCCCAATTCCCGCCGCACTAAAAATCAAAACGCGACTCTGGGAGGTCAAATGAACCGGAAGCACCTTCCAATCCGTCGACGCTTCCAAAAGCCCCAAGAACCCTCGGAAACCCCGATGGTAGAGCCAGTTATAACCTTTTCCAAAAAACTTCATGAATCGGCGGCCACCATAACCGTCCCCTCAATGGAACCAAGTTTTTTTTACCTTTTCATTAGAAAACGATTTCGTATCCTACCATGGAAGAAGGTTGGATCTCACAACTTTCATTTTAAAAGGTCTAGCAATGAGCTTTATGCAGAATGTTTTCGACAACCTCAAACGTCATCCGAAACGGATTGTCTTTCCGGATGGAAACGATGCCCGCGTCCAAGCTGCCGCTTTTGAATTCGTCAATAAGGAGCTTGGTATTCCGATTCTTCTTGGAAACAAAGAAGAAATCCAGACCAGCTTAAAAAACAACGGCTTTTCGTCGCCTTTCATTAAAGTGATCGAGCCGAAAAAAGCAGACGATCTTCAACTCTTTATCTCTCACCTCGAAAAGCTTCAACGCTATCGAGGAATCGCCTTGAGCGAAGGAGAGACGATCATCTGTAATCCCAATTACTTTGCCACCATGATGGTTCAACACGGTCAAGCCGACGGCTTGGTCGGTGGCGCTAACATCGGAGCAGGCAGCCTCTTGCGCCCCCTCTTCCAAATTATCAAACCTCTTCCTGGCGTTAAAACGATCTCGAGCTGCACGCTTCTCCGCGTCCCCGATTGTCAGTACGGCCACAATGGACTCTTCGTTCTCGGTGACTGTTCCATTATTCCTCATCCTTCCGTGGAACAACTCAGCGGCATTGCCGTCGAATCCGCGAAGCTTTTCCGTCAATTGACCGGTGAAACACCTCGCGTCGCGATGCTCTCGTATTCCACGAAAGGAACAGCACCGACTCAAGATGCTGAAAAAATTATCGCAGCGACAGCACTCGCCAAAAAATCTTTCGCCGAACAAAATATCAAAGTCGAAATCGATGGAGAACTCCAAGCCGATGTCGCTCTCGTCGAATCGATGGCCGCCGCGAAAGCTCCCGGCAGTCTCGTCGCCGGAAAAGCAAACGTCTTGATTTTCCCTGACCTCAACTCCGGAAGTATCTCCTGCAAATTGATCCAACGTCTTGCGAAAGCAGATGCCTACGGACAAATTCTCCTCGGCTTGGACAAACCCGCGGGCGACGTCTCGCGAGGCGCGAGCATCTCGGAAATTCTGGGGGTCGCCGCCATCGTTGCCGTTCAAGCGATCAATTACCGCAACCTCTATCCCGAACAAGGGGCGATGCCTCAGTCAAGATACACCCCGCCGGTAGCTTCTTAAAATGACGTTCATCCCGTAAAATGATGGGGCATAACCGAGAAAAAACAGATGGCCACCCTCGACTTCTTTTGGATTGATCGGTACTTCGAAATTTTCGCCTTCATCATTCTCGCGTTTGTGGCGTTTCAAAAAAGACGACCTCTCTTTTTTCTCGTCGTCCTCTTTTTAAATACACTCCCCGATTTATGGATGATCTCTCCACCTGAACGTGTTCACTGGATCACTCCTCTCGAAACAAGCATCTCTACCTCGACTCATTGGATCGCCAAGCTGCGCGACAACCCTCCCCAATCCGCTCTCACGACCGCTCTTCATCCCCTCATTCAAAAAGCAATCCCCTCCTCGGTTTCTCCCGTTGAAAACCCTGAGCCTGATACTTTCAATCCGACTGCTTTCTATATTCGAATCTCTCTCCTTATCATCGTCCTTCTTTTCTTTTTAATCGATCACGTGCATGGTGTAGCCGGATTGGGGGCCTTTCTCTTTCCGACCTTTTATTTTCTTCAACGACTCTTTCAAGGGTTCGATTTTATTCTCCCTTTTCAATTTTCCCGACAGTTTGCGTTATTTCGACAAAACCCCGCCAGTTATAGCCATAGTCTGGGAGTAAATCCTTCTGGAATGTGGACGCTCGTCCTCGCGATTAGCGCGATCTCCATCGGGCTCCTCGTCCTCTATTATTTTACCCGTCGTCAATCACGCACGTATAACATTCACGTTCCCAATCCTGAAAACTATCAGGTCCTTCTTCAAGGAAAGCCTTACAATTACGAAATTTCACGCACCGGCGTTATGATTGAAACCGTTGAATTTCCTTTCGCCCAAGCTTTTTCCAACCAAACGACCCCTCACGAACTTCACTTTGCCTCTGGAACCGTTCTCCATTTTGTAAAACGAACGGATTAGAAATTTTTAATTTTCCTGGAAGGACAATCCCGCACGTGCGGGAGATCCCTTGATGTTGCAAAGTCCAGGACTCGATAAAAATTGTTCCCGAAGACCAACAAAAACAGCTTCATGTCTTTGTATTATTTCTCCTGTAAATCCTGCCTGCCCCGTACAACTGTCGGGGTTCATCCTGTCAAAAAACCGGGAAATTTTTGTAAATTCCTAACTCAAGAAACACAATAGATATCTTAAACCAAACCCGAATAAACACCCTGCTCCACTTGCCGGACCGCCTCTTCTCCCATCAACTGACGAACAATCTCGTACGCAAATTCCATCGCACTCCCCGCCGCTAAGCTCGTGATCAATCGACCACTTACCACGACTCTCTCACTTCCTCGAAGTCCCTCGGTCTTGATCGTTTTTTGAACACTCGGATGCGCGGTAAATGTCTTCCCCTCCAAAATCCCCCAGGCATCCAGAACGGTCGGCGCCGCACACAAAGAAGCAATCCACTTCCCTTGTTGAGCATGATGACGAACTCTCTTTTGAACTCGTTCATCATTTAAAAGATTTTTAGTTCCCTCGACTCCCCCGGGAAGAATCAAAAGATCCCAAGATTTTTCCAAAGCCTCTTCAATTCCACAATCGGCAAGGTGGACGGTTTGACGAGAAGCCGTCAGAGGCCCATTCACCGTCCCAATGGAAGTCACCGTCATGGATGCTCGACGTAAAATATCAATCGCCGTGATCGCCTCGATCTCTTCAAATCCTGGCGCTAAAAAGATGCCGACGGAAATACTCATTTTTTAGCAGGGGCAGGGGCATCGGAGGCAGAAGGGATTGGAAACTTTTGAAGCGCATCAAAAAGCGCCCCCAACTTAAATGAGCTCGGAACATTGACTTCATCATCCAACTTCGCCTGTACAATCTTCCAAAGATTGGCGCGAATAAGCGATTGAGCCCGAAGCTCATCGCGTTGGTTTAAGAATACAGCGGAATTGGTCTTTAATGCTAAAACCGTCTCCGTTTTATCGATGTAAATCACTTCTGCAATATACTCCGCAGGATAATAGGATAAACGATAGGTTTGTTCGTAATCGCTATTCAAATTTCCTTCGCGGGTTTTGATTGAAAATCCATAAGTTTTGGAACTTGTTTTCAGAATAAAGAGAACCCGGATTAAAGGAATCTGGCTGGCGTTGTAGTCGAAGGAATCGCCCATCCAGGCAATTCCTCGATAAGCATTATGCCAAGGGAAGTCATCACTATTAAAACGATCAATACTCGCCTGAAGATTCTGATCTCGAGCAAAAAACATAGAGGAACTGAGAGAAGGAACAATAAAATGGCCGATCGGATCTTTCTTCGCAGGAATCACGGTACTATTATAGTCTAAAAAAGTCGGTTTCGTGAGAAAGTCCTCGATCACCAACTTGAGATGATCCTTCTCACTAAAGGCCGGAATCACCTTGAGCACATCGGGCTGATAAACAATCAATCCTGACTCCCATTGAGTCACCGCATCTCCATAAATTTGATTAAAGACCCGCTTCTCCTTCGGATCCGTCGGCACTTTTTCGGTAAAGAGTTGAATTTGCTTCCGAGTCGGACTCCACATCAAAGGACCTTGAAGCAATTTCAAACCATCTGTTACTTTGGGAGCTTCGAGAACCGTTTGAACATCCTCTCCACGATTTTTCGGAGAAAGTTTCTCTCCATAAATCGTAAAAAACATTGTCCCAAAAACCCATAATGCCAAAAAGAGATAACCGAGCGTCAGTCCTCGGATCTGATACTTCTCTTCTTCGGGATTCGCAGGCGTTGCTTGATGACCATAGAAAATAGCGGGTAAAAATCCAATCGCTCCGGCACTTCCACAGACATACGAAATAAAAGCATAATCGGTCGTTTTCCCTGCGGCGCCTCCTTGCTTCTCGCGGGAAGAATTTAAAGGCGAAACATTCGTCGAAATCGGAATCGTTCTCGAGGTATAATGCTCTCCGCCTTTCGAAGCGGCAGGAGGTTTTTGTTTATTCGAAATCATCACCTTTACAGGATTATTCTGCGCAGGAGGAACGGGAACTTGTTGAATCGGATAAGAAGCCGTCGGCTCCAATTTTTCAGGCGCCTGATTTTGCAATAATTCTTGGGCCATTTCCGGGGTCACTTCCCCTTCTTGAAAAAGAAAAACAATTTCACCAAAACGAATGGTATCCCCGTGCTGAAGAACGTGAGTCCGAATCGCCTCACCGTTCACGAACGTTCCATTCACCGAGCCATGATCTCTTAAAACATATTGACCATTTTCAAAAGCAATCGAGGCATGATTCCGACTTACACTCGCATCATCAATCGGAATATTACAACTCGCCTCACGTCCAATGACCTGAGAACCTTCCCCCAATTCATGCACGGCCGGCATTGCCGACTCTCCAAAAGAAATCCAAACTCGTACTAGTGAAGCCATAAGGGTGGTCTGTTCGATAGCCTATTTTGAACTTCATCATGAATCAATGCCAAAGTGAGCCTCCGATTTAAAACCAGAAAAGACATTTACCTCACGCAACGACACAACGACGCGACTTAAATACAAAAGACAATTTATTCACATGGATTAAAAACCGATACAAGGGATCCAATCAAAAATTCATTTGGGTTTTAAAACAGAAAATTCTTCCTCCGTTTACTTCGTTCCCTCTGCGGTGAAAAATGTCTTTGCGTGCTTACGTCGCGTCGTTGTGTCGTTGCGTGAGGTAAATGCCTTTTTCTTTTCTCCTCATTGTCACTCGCCTCTTCGCCCGAGTTGGTGTAATCCTAGGAGATGACCAGTATTGCCACGAAAACAGGAGACGATGGATCGACAGGACTCCTTTTCAATCGACGCGTCTCTAAAACCGACCCCCGGATCGAAGCCAATGGCTGGCTCGATGAACTCAATGCCCGACTCGGTGCCGTCCTTGCCGAACTTCCAGCCTCTAGCATCGACGAAAAGGCACTCGTTCACGAAACTCAACGTTTTCTCGTTCCCGTCATGGGAGTTGTCGCTCTTGATCGAGAAGACTTCGAACGCTATCTGCAATCCGCCATCTCCAAACCCGAGAGCGCCTTTCTCCAAAAAATTGAAGCTCGAATTATTCAAATTGAATCTCAGGGGATCCACTTCGAAAAATGGTCCCATCCTGAGGAACGACTCGATGCCGCCTGGCACCTTGCCCGCACGGGAGTCCGTCATGCAGAGAGATCTCTTCAAAATCTTCAGGAATTAAACCTACTCCACCCTCTTTACGCCTCCCTTCTCCTGCAATCTCTCAATCGACTTTCCGACTTATTTTGGCTCGAATCCAAAAAACTGGAGCAAAAATATCGGCATTGACGGGTCAATTTTCGCTTGTAGACCCCCTGTTGAAACATTTAAAAAAAGATTCAATTATGAGCTGGATGGAACGGACACTATATTTCGGAATAATCGTCGCCTGTTATATTGCGGGACGATGGCAAGGTGAAAACCGTGAACTCGTGCATCGGGCTCTTCGCGCCAAGGAATTTGCAAGCGCGATCAACGAAAATAGAATCGATGACATCCAATATCGCCTTCAAGACGATGCGAATGTCGCTGCTTATAACTCGTACAATCAGTTTTCATTTGGCCCAGACCTCTGGCAACCCGCTCTTCCTCATGGACCTATACAAGTCACTTTCAATAAAACCCTCGCTCATGCTCCCACCAATGGAGCGACCCCTACGCTCACCCCCGTTAAAAAGCCTGTTCAAACATCGTTGATCCTCCAAGGACCCACTTCAGCACAAGAAGTGAAAGAGACTTCAGAAACACCAAAAACAGAAGCGGCACCCGAATCCGTCCCAGCCCCTGCCCCCACTCCTGCTGAAGCCACGAAAGAATCGACCCCTTAAGCACTTTTCCCCTTCCTGCACACAACACGGGATTCATCGCCTAGAGCTCCCCATAAGAGTACGCATAGGCATCCACTTAAGAAAAAAAGAAAATACCGTTTTCACCACAGAGAAAAGGCAGAGACACAGAGTTTTAGGGGATAATTCTTAAAATTCCTCTTCGAATAAGAGAGGCCTTTAATTTAATCAGCGTTCCTCCCCTCATTGATGATACACCTGAAATGAGGCATTAACAATCCTCCAAAACTCTGTGTCTCTGCCTTTTCTCTGTGGTGAAAACGGTATTTGCCTTTCGTTGACCCCAATGTGCACTGCTCTCAGGATCACTCGGAGATCAAAACTTTTCTCCTCCAAAATGCAAAAGGCGGATCACATGGATCCGCCATTCACTTCAAAAGACTCAAGTGATCGAGCCTCTTTTTATTTAAATTGACCAAAGGATTACGCTTCGAGGACAAGACTCTTTTTGGAAAGGAGATCTTTTCTCATCTTTTCCACGGTCTTTGCACGCGTCGCAGGAACAGTCCATGGATCGTTTTTAAGATCCAAAACGTAGCGATTCACCTTCTCCACCGCTTTTTGGACTTTGGAGAGGAGCGACTCGCTTAAAATTTCAGGATTTTCAATAAAGATGACCCCAATATCAAATTGCGTGTTCAGCTCAAATTGAACCCCTTTTAACGCGTTTTTATCCACATTCGCCAGGAAATCCTGAATGATCTCTTGGGTTTCATCCCAACGACGTGGTACCAGTAACTTTACCCTTTGAATTTTCATCAAATACACCAGTAATCCAACTCCAGGCTTTGTCAAAGTTTATTATTATTGTCCTCCACAGCAATTTTACTAAATTAATACTCCTTATAATCCATTTTTCACCGCCACGACGTCACGAAAAGGCATTTACCTCGCACAACGACTCGACGACACGATGGGAAAGGCAGTTTCTCACGCGAAGGCGCAAAGATCACAAAGGAAGAGGAAATGTTTTTTTCTAAATTCAAAAGGCTTTTGGTTTTAAAAACAGAAAATGCATTTTCGGATTTTTGTCGAGTCGTTGTGTCTTCGTGCGAAACAAATGCTTTCCTCTTAACGATTCAAAATCGACATTCCCTCTCTC
>JAZKBH010000133.1:0-1720 GCA_040388725.1 Verrucomicrobiota bacterium | reverse complement strand
TCTCCATCATCCCTACCTCTCATGATTTCCCTCGTCTCGACCATCCTCAACGACAAAGCCGGCGCCCAAGCCCTTTTTAAGGATCTCCGCCTCCAAACCCGATTCCCCGATGAAATGGTCGTCATCGACGGCGGCTCCCGCGACGGCACCTGGGAATTTCTCCAAGCATCAGTCTCTCAACTCCCCTTCTTACTTCGACCGATCCAAATCCCCGGAGCCAATGTCTCTCATGGACGTAATCAAGCAATCGAACACTCCCAGGGCGAGTGGATCGTCAGCACCGATTTCGGCTGTCGTCTCGATTCCCGTTGGGTCGAAAAACTGGTCGAACCATACGAAAAAGATCCGACGGTTCAAATCGTGACCGGAAGTTGGAGGATCGAAAAATCGGAAATTCACACGCCCGCAGGTTGGGCCGAATGGGCCCTCGCTCTTGGTAAAATCGGCATGATCGCCACTCCCACTTGCCTCGCTTCGACCCGCTCGATCGCTTTTCACAAATCGGTCTGGATCGAGATCGGAAAATATCCCGAAGATCTCTCCCTCGCCGGAGACGATGCCATCTTCAGTCTTTGGATGGTCTCTTCCGGAAAAAAAATCGCCGCGGCTCCCGAAGCAATGTGTACCTGGCACCGCTTTGAAAAACTCCAAAGCTATCTTAAAGAAGCGAAACGCAATTTCCTCGGTTGTGGCGAAGCCCTTTTCTTTCTCAATTTTGGGATCAAAACCGGCATCATGACGATCATCGAAATCCTCACTTTAATTCTTGTCGCTCTTTTCCCCCATCCCCTTTTTCTGCTCTTTTTCGGACTCGTCTGGAGTAAACGTTTCTTCCGCTGGAGCCATGCCGTCCGTTTTCTCGTCGACGAAGAAAAATGGTCTTTCTCCCGAACTATTCGCCTCCTCCCATGGATTGTCGCCTTCGAACTCGGGACACGCTGGATTGGCATTCGGGGTTACTGGCAGGGCGTCCTCCAGGGAACCTGGAAATGCCGTCAATGCCGCCAGCTCATCACCCGCCTCCAAATCCCCCGCTGGTAATACAATTCAGAGCGTTTCGCACAACGGCACAACGACTCGACGAAAATCCAAAAATACATTTTCTGTTTTTAAAACCAAAAGCGTTTTAAATTTAGAAAAAAATATTTCCTATTCCTTTGTGATCTTTGCGCCTTCGTGTGAGAAACTGCCTTTTCGGGCTCTCTTTATTTCTGAAACCGAATAATCTCCAACTGATCGCCGACCTTGACCCGACACCTCGCCGCGCCACCGGCGGGAATTTCGACGACGCTTGCCGCTCTTAAAACAGGGGCTAAAAACCGATTTCTTTTCACCCGCGAAACCACCTTCACGACTTTTTTTTCTCGATTCAAAAAAACGGCATCAAACTCAAATTTCATTCCCATACTATGGATCCAGTAACACCCCGGAAACCACATCCCTTCCCCTTTATTCAAATATCGATGCTTTAAAAGTCCGACCATCTGCTTCCATGAAGTATCGGCGAGCCATCCATTCTCCACGACCCAATTGTCCTGGGATAAATTGTGAACCTGTAAGTCATACCCTCTCATAAAATTCCTCTTCTCTATCTTAGAGGAGCCTTCTCTCCTTTGAAACCTTTTTGTTCCTTTTCCTAACTTTTAACTGAGATCTTTGAATTTTAAAATGGAGCGCCGCGGGCTCAGCGGCATGGGCGAAGGGGGATATTTTTGTCTTT
>JAZKBH010000132.1:0-2273 GCA_040388725.1 Verrucomicrobiota bacterium | reverse complement strand
CTTCATTCCCACCCCTTCTTTAAAAATAACTTAATTAAAGAAGACTGTTGCTCCCCTTCATGAACAATACTTCTGAGGTGGATGCAAGATGCGATAAAATATCTTTTGTCATCTGAATCTTTTTTGCCAGATTCGCCGCATGTGTAATCTGCATGATCTTTTTGAGAGTAACCGCGCTTGGGCGAAGAAAGTGACGGAAAGTGATCCTACTTTTTTTAAACGACTCTCCGGACAACAGAATCCACAGTATCTTTGGATCGGCTGTTCCGATAGTCGGGTCCCTGCCAATGAAATTGTAGGACGTGAGCCGGGGGAGCTTTTTGTGCATCGGAATGTGGCGAATGTCGTCGTCCACTCCGACTTGAATTGTCTTTCTGTGATCCAATACGCCGTCGATGTTCTCAAGGTACGTCATATCATTGTGACGGGTCACTATGGATGTGGAGGTATTCGTTCGGCGCTCTCCAATCAAAAAATGGGTTTGATCGATAACTGGCTCCGACACGTTCAAGACGTTGCGGCGAAGCATAAAAAAGAATTAGATGTTCTGAATAGTAGTGTGGATCGCGAAAATCGTCTCTGTGAATTAAACGTCATTGAGCAGGTTTATAATGTCTGCCTGACCACCGTGGTTCAACAGGCCTGGGATCGAAATCAAGAGCTGACGATTCACGGATGGATTTATGGATTAAACGATGGTCTGGTGCGGGATCTCGATATTTCGGCGTCATCATCAAGTGATCTTCGTGAGCATTACGATCGGCTTTTCCCGAATCGATAAGAAGAAGATCTCACACATCCTCCTTCGCCAAGGCTTCGGCGAGACAAGAAGACACAAAGGAAGAGTTTATCTGTAGATTAAAACGGATAAACGCAGATTTTAATTTAAAGACAGTTATTTAGTTTAAAACAAAACCTGTTCTGGATTTTCTTTAAAACCCAAACGGAATTTAATCTGCGTTCCTGAGTGTCTTTGTGACTCTGTGTGAGATCTTTTGCATTTATCCGAAGATCCAGCTCATGCCGAAGCGAAGGATCAAAGGAATGGAGAGCAGTCCGAAGAGTGTTGAAGGGAGAGAGACGCGAAGGCCGGTCAATGCGTCGCCGTGATAATGTTTAATTAAGACGATGGGATAGAGCGCGGCAGGCATGGCGGATTGAAGGACGAGGACACGACGAAGTTCAGGATCCATTGGCACGTATTTGGCGACTAATAGAAAAAGGAACGGAAGAAAAATATTTCGCATTCCGATTCCTCCAGCGATCGTTTTCCATCCTTCTCGAAAGGAAAAGGATTGAAGCGATGCGGCAAAAGCAGCACCAATGAGCAATATCGCTAAGGGGTTTGCGGGTGTTCCCAGATAATGAATTGTTTTTTGAAGGAAGAGTGGAAGCCACTCCTGTGCGTGGGAAAAATTCAGAATTACTCCGGCGATAATGGCGATAATAACGGAGTAATTAATTTGACGAAATCCGTGGAGAAGCGATTGCCGAGAGAGAAGAAGTGCTCCCAAGGTCCAGAGAGCGATTTCGACGCCGAGGTTGAATACAAAGAGCATTCCCAAGGTCTCTTTTCCAAAAATGGATTGAGCCAAGGGAATCGCCATATAGCCGTAATTGAAAATCGAAATGGCAAAGGCAAAGGAGCGACGAGAGGGTCTTTCGCGAAGGCCGATGAGAGGAGCGAACCAGAGTCCGATCACGGCCCCGAGGGCGCTGAGTCCAAATCCAATGAGCGGGGCGACGATAATGTTTTGAGGAATACGAAGCGCTTCATTTCCGAGGATGGAGTCGAGAATGAAACAAGGCATGAAGACATTCAGGACAATTTTAAACATCGCCCGATCGAGATCCGGAGAAAAGCTTCCTTTACGTTGAAGATATCCGCCGGCTGCAATGACGATAAAAACTGGGAGGACTGCTTGGAGAATGATCCAGAAATTTTGCATGGCAGCGAAGACGTTGCGGGAAGTGAGGGGTGGGGGAAAGGTAATTTTAAAGGGACGAATGTTCCAAATAAAAATAAATTTGACAACATACCAATCGGTCGGTATTGTCTCGTTATGGCTCCAAAACATTCAGATGAAACTCGTGCTCGGATTGTTCAATCCGCGTTTGAAGAGGTTCACCGTCATGGGTATCAGGGAGCCAGTATTAGTCAGATTATTGAACGCGCTGGAATTACAAAAGGAGCGCTTTTTCATCACTTCAAAAACAAGCAAGAGCTTGGGTATGCGGTGATTGATGAGTGTTGTGGTTGTAGCATCCAATCC
>JAZKBH010000131.1:0-11108 GCA_040388725.1 Verrucomicrobiota bacterium | reverse complement strand
GTTGTATTTTAGGTCGTAAAATGAATCTTCATGCAAGATCTGGGTTAAATCACCTTATTTGACGCCCGGAGGGATGATCCCCGCAGTGCGGGAGAGTCTTTTATCCTGCTACATCAAGGACTCGCGGGAGGTTGCGTTCCCCACGCCAAACCATTCAGGCTCCGCTTTTTAAAAATTGGTTTTGTCCCTCCAATCAATCAAACAGCCACAATATTTCATCAGCTCACTTCATTTGCTCTGATTTATCTTTTAATGAATTCTTAACGCTTCCGTACCTTCGTTTAATTACTCCATTCGAGTGACGTCGATTATATTGTTGGATGAAAATGAAGTCCCTATCCCTCCTCAGTTTTTTTGTTCTCTTTCTCGTCGCTTACGGATTTTCAATTGAACATCACCACGACTGGGATCCTTGGATTGGATTTCAAGTTCCCGATGAAAACAAAACGGCCCTCGTCCTTCTTTCCCAAAAACTGAGTGGACCTCGCTATTTTTCATGGGATGTCAAAACCACCCAAAATCCTTTTCCGTTTATTACCCTCAGCAGTGCTCTTCAACAAATCGACCCTGTCGCAAGCCAACGCCATTTAAATTCTTCTCAAAAAGAAATCCTTAAAAAGCTGATTTATCGACTCGTTTTACCCTCCTCATCTCGAATCGTGATCGAACCCAAAATTAACGTTCTGCAGTTAAATCTTGCACTCGATCAAATGCCATAACCTTAACCGACCCCGATCACCTCCATCCACCATAAGAACCTTTATGAAAAAAAACGAAATCCTAATCAAGCCGTTCAAGCTCGATGAAATATAATCAAAGCTTCACTCCCTCGGCGTGATTGATTTCTTCCCTAAAGTAAAAATTGAAATCATTGTCGCGGATCAGGAATTGGATCAAATTCTCAAAAGTATGAATTTCTCTGAAAAAACCGGAGATATAATCCCAGACTCCATTTACGCCTTCCCTCTCTATCAAATGACGAATCTGTAAAAAGCGCGGTTTAAGGGTTGACCGCTCAAAGCCCTCGCCCTTGAATATTCGCATGGCACGTCGAGCAAGCGCACAGCAAAGTCCTATCGTTCTCATCCTGGTCCTTTTAGTCGTTGTAGGATTGGGAGTCGGTGGTTTTTTCATCTTTCGTAAGAATAATGAACCGTTCCGAACCCACCAATCGATGGATGTCGGCATTTACCTTGAAAATGCCAATAGTCTTCGCGGCAACACTTACAAAGTCGAAGCGGTGATTCAAAACTCACTTGCCTGGGCGCCTGCTCGTGGTCGTCTTTTTTCGGTCGAAGTGGATGTCTCCAATGGAAAAGAGATGCTTCCTCTTTTGATCCCTGCGGAATTGAACAACGTCAATGTTCAAAAGGGACAGCGATACTTTTTTAAAATTGAGGTCGTCCAGGACGGTGTTCTTTTGGTTAAAGAGATGACCAAAGCTTAAAATCCGAAATTAAAAACGGATTTATGAGCAATTTCGTCCACCTTCACGTTCACTCTGAATTCAGTCTCCTCGACGGAGCCTGCCGAACCAAAGACCTCGCCAAAAAAGCGAAGGCCTTGGGAATGCCTGCGATTGCATTGACCGATCATGGGAATCTTTTTGGGGCTATTGAGTTTTACAAGAACTGTAAAGATCAAGGGATCAAACCGATCATCGGTTGTGAGGTTTATCTCGCTCCCGGAAAAATGACGGAGAAAAAAAGTTCTTCGGCCAAAGAAGCCTCCACTCACTTTCTCCTCCTTGCAAAAGATGAGCTCGGTTATAACAACTTGGTTCAACTGGTGACCGCCGCTCACCTCGATGGTTTTTATTATAAGCCCCGCATCGATAAAGAAATTTTAGCCCGTTACGCGAAAGGTTTGATCGGCACCAGCGCTTGTCTCAAAAGCGAGATCAATCAAGCTATTTTAAAAGGAAACCTCAAGGAGGCTGAAAAATCGATCGATGATTTTAAGCAAATTTTCGATCCCGGTGATTTTTATCTCGAGATGCACAATCATGGGCTTGCCGATCAAATCGTCGTCAATCGCCAACTCAAAGTCTTTGCGAAACAATTCAATCTCCCCCTCGTGGCCGCCAACGATGTTCATTACATCGAAAAAAGCCACAGCGAGGCTCATGATGTGCTTCTTTGTATTGGAACGGGTTCTCAGTTGAATGATGAAAAACGGATGCGTTATCCCTGCTCCGAATTTTACTTCAAAACCGCTGAAGAGATGTCGGCGTTGTTTCAAGAGACTCCTGAAGCGCTTCAAAATACGCTCGAAATTGCGAGTAAGTGTGATCTCAAAATCGAACTGGGTGTTAATAAATTCCCTGAGTATCTCCCTCCGGAGGGTCATACGACCGTTACCTATCTTCGTGATCTTTGCGAAAAAGGCTTAGTCGCTCGTTATGGAGATCGCGTTGAAAGCGATTCGAAACTTCGCGAGAGACTTCATTACGAATTAGACGTTCTCGAAAAAACAGGATTTACGAGTTACTTTTTGATCACGTGGGATTTCATTCACTATGCCAAAACCCACGGAATTCCCGTCGGCCCCGGTCGTGGAAGTGCCGCAGGAAGTATCATCGCGTATGTCCTTCAAATTACTGATTTAGATCCTTTACGTTATGGACTCTTTTTTGAACGGTTCTTGAATCCGGAACGTATTTCTCCGCCCGATATCGACGTCGATTTTTGCTACAATCGTCGTCCGGAAGTGATCGATTATGTTCGCCGAAAATACGGCGAAAATGCCGTCTCGCAAATTATCACTTACGGCACCCTCGGCGCAAAAATGGTCGTGCGCGATGTCGGTCGTGTACTCGGCGCCAGTTATTCGGATGTCGATCGACTTGCGAAAATGATTCCGAAAGATCTCACCTACACTTTAAATCACGAAGTCGACAAACAAGGGAAAGCGATCGGCGGAATTGATATTGTTCCCGAGCTCAAAGCCGCTTACGAAAACGAAGATATCACCCGTCAAATTCTCGACTTTGCCCTCCCCTTGGAAGGATTGACCCGACAAGTCGGTGTTCATGCCGCGGGTGTCGTGATTTCCGATAAACCGCTCGTCACGTACATTCCGCTCACACGAGACGATGAAGGGAATGTCATCACGCAGTACTCCATGGACTGGCTCGGTAAGGTCGGAATGCTCAAGATGGACTTTCTCGGTCTCAAGACTTTGACCGTCATTCAGGAAGCATTCGATCGCATTAAAAATGTCACCGGAAAAGTCCTGACGATGGAAGAAATTCCGATCGATGACAAAAAGACTTACGATATGCTTCAAGCCGGAAAAACGATCGGTGTTTTCCAATTGGAATCCGGCGGTATGATCAACGCTTGTCGTTTGATTAAACCCGAACGGATTGAAGATCTCATTGCGTTGGTCGCGCTCTATCGTCCCGGTCCGATGGAATTCATTCCTTTGTATGCCGAACGAAAGGCGGGAACGACTCCGGTGGAGTATCCCCATGAACTCTTAATGCCGATTCTGGAAGAGACCTACGGGGTTATCATTTACCAAGAGCAGGTTATGCAATCCGCTCAGATTTTGGCAGGGTATACCCTCGGCGCTGCGGACGTTCTCCGACGTGCGATGGGTAAAAAAGATCCTGCGGAAATGGATAAGCAACGCACTCAATTTATTGCTGGCGCTCAAAAACTTCATCAAATCCCCTCAGGTCGAGCGAGCGAAATTTTTGACATTCTCGATAAATTTGCGGGTTATGGTTTTAACAAAGCTCACGCAGCTTGTTACGGTTATCTTGCCTATATCACGGCTTATCTGAAGGCCAACTACACCGTTCACATGATGGCGTCGTTGATGTCGAATGATCTCAATAATCTCGATAAAATCGCCCAATATGTGGATGAATCGAAAAATCTTGGAATCACGGTCGCTCCTCCTCATGTGAATGAGAGTGAGACTCATTTTTCCACAGGAGATAATCTCATTCGATTCGGACTCGCCGCGATTAAAAATGCGGGAGAAAATGCGGTTCATCAAATTGTAGAGGCTCGAAAAAAAGGAGCCCCTTACAATTCCCTGGGAGATATCTGTTCCCGCGTCGAAGCACGAAGTATTAATAAAAAGACATTGGAAAGTTTGATCAAATCGGGGGCCTGTGACTGTTTTGGATCGACCCGGGCTCAACTCTTTACTGAAATCGATCAAGCCCTTGCCTCGGCCACACGCGATGCGAGAGATCGTGAAATGGGTCAAGGCTCCCTTCTCGACTTTCTCGACGAAAAACCGGGAACCACTCCTCTCAAATCGGGGGATACCCAACCGTTGGTCGAATGGCCTGCTCGCGAACGATTGGCGTACGAAAAAGAATTGATTGGCATTTATCTCAGCGGGCATCCGCTTGAAGACTATCGCAATGAGCTCTCAGGGCTTCAAATGCGAACGGTCGGAAGCCTGACTTCTGCGGATACCGATAAAGACTATCGTTTTGCAGGGATTTTGACGAAAGTCGAAGTTCGGATGAATAAGGACAATAAGCCTTGGGCTCGCTGTCAATTTGAGGATCAAACGGGTTCATTTGAAATTCTCTCTTTCACCCGTGAATATGAGCAATGGGAAAAGCCCTTTCAACCCGGCGATATCGTGGTTATTCACGGAACCATCAGCAATCGAGAAGAGACCTTGAGCCTTCGCTGCCGCGAAATCCTTTCGATCGAATCCGCTCGAACCAAAATCTATCAAGCCTTTGTTCTTCATCTCCCGATGATGGAATGGAGTTCAGATCGCACTCAAAACCTTCATCATTGGATTCAAAACTATCCGGGAGCCACACGGCTCCGCTTACGGATGATTGATGTCGAAGGAAAATACGCGGAGCTCGAAGCCAAAAACCAATATGGGATCGAGGTCTCTCCTCATTTCCTGGATGATCTGAAGAAGCAATTTCCGACTCTTCAATGGCACATCGTGGCTCCTCAAGAACTCCCCAAACGTGAAGTCCGTTCGTTTGGCGGGAAAAAATGGGTCAAGAAAGGGTAAGCATGATTGATATCCAATCCGATGAACATTGGATGCGGGAAGCGATGCGACTCGCTCAGAAAGCGGCCTCCACCGGAGAAGTCCCTGTCGGTGCTGTGATCGTCCATGAGGGACAGGCCATCGGACGTGCCTTCAATCAGGTTGAAACGTTAAAGGATGCGACCGCCCATGCGGAAATGCTGGCACTCACTCAAGCTCAATCGGTCATCGGAGATTGGCGTCTGACGGAAAGCGTCCTCTATGTCACCAAAGAACCATGTCCGATGTGTGCCGGTGCCATTGTTCACTGCCGAATCAAACGAGTGGTTTTTGGAGTTTCCGATGAAAAAGCCGGAGCCTGCGGAGGGGCAATCAACTTACTCGCCCTTCCCGGATTAAATCATCGCTGCGAAATCACTCCGGGTGTTCGTGCCGATGAAAGTAAATTTATTCTTCAAGATTTTTTTCGGCAACAGCGAGCTAAAAAAAGTGATTCTTCATTTTAAGAATCCATGAGAGAACTTTCGATTTAATTTATCGTCGTCGATATGATTTTAGCGGGAGGGACGAGATCCTTCGAGTCCAGCATGTGGAAATATCCTTAATGATGAAAGGGACGGAAAAAATTATAAAGAGAATGGCATCTCTGAAAAGGCGGTCGGGAAGGATCATGCCAGCATGGAGTCGTGAGAGCTGATAGTAGTACGATTCTTTCGTCATGCCAAACGCTGGACTCGAAGGATCTCGTCCCTCCCGTTTTATGCGACTCACTCAATCGAAATTGCTCTAAAAACTAAGTCGTTTGACTTAAACTTCTTCGAATAATTTTCGCCAAATCATTCGGTGAAAATGGTTTTTGAATGAAATTCACTCCGGGATCTAAGATCGTCCCATCGGAAACCAAACGAGGACTGTAACCGCTACAGAAAACCACTTTCGTCGTCGGGTCTTGGGATTGAATTCGTTTTGCCATTTCACAGCCACTCATTCCCCCTGGCATCATAATATCGGTGAGAACGAGTCGAACATCGTTCTTTTGATGAGACCAAATCACGAGCGCTTGAGCGGCACTGGAGGCTTCGATGGTTCGATAGCCTTGGCGTTTTAAAACAGCGACCATCATGGCACGGACGGCGCTTTCATCTTCGACCACTAAAATCAGTTCGTTATTCCCCTTGGTCTGACCTTCTGTGGGGCCTTCTGCAACCGTTCGGACAGGAATTTTTTCGGAAATCGGAAGGAAAATTTTGAAAATCGTGCCGCGACTTAATTCGGAATCGACCTCAATATGACCATGATGCTGAGCAACGATTCCGTAAACCGTCGAAAGACCGAGACCTGTTCCTTTGCCAATTTCTTTTGTCGTGAAAAACGGCTCGAAGATATGTTCTTTCGTTTTCTGATCCATCCCACAACCCGTATCCTCGACTTCGATACAGATGGCGTTCTCTTTAGCTCGGCGGACAGTTCCAAAATTTTTCAAACTATGATGAATTTCGGCGGAGGTTCGAATCGTGAGCAAACCGCCATTTTTCATGGCGTCGCGAGCATTCACGACCAGATTCATTAGAATCTGTTCGATCATCCCCTTGTCCCCTTCGAGCATCGGCAAATCCGGATCACAATCGACTTTGAAATGAATTCCCTCTCCTAAAAGTCGCATCAGCATCATTGTCATCTCTGCAATGACTTGATTGACGTCCACGAGCTTCAACTGAATCACTTGTTGACGACTAAAGGCAAGCAACTGATTGGTTAAAGAAGCGGCGCGATTCGCGGCAATGGAGATCTGCTGAAGATAATCTTTCAGAGAGTCCTGATCGTCCCCTAAAAGCGCGAGGTCGGCATACCCTTGGATTGCGGTGAGAATGTTATTAAAGTCATGCGCAATCCCTCCGGCCAAACGTCCAATCGACTCCATTTTTTGAGACTGGCGAAGTTGGTCTGTTAATTGACGGCGATCAGAAACGTCGCGGGAGTTGACCACGATTCCTTGAACGGAAGGATTTTCCATCAAGTTAATCATGATCGATTCGATATAAACCCACTCCCCGTCGGATCGTTTGAAACGATATTCCACGGTCTCTTTCGAGTGAGGATCTTTGATTAAGTTTTCAAAAGTCTCTCGAACGCGGGATAAATCTTCAGTATGAACATACTCAAAGGTTTGTTGACCTTCCATCTCCTCCACCGCGTAACCGACAATTTTTTCACATGCCGGACTCGCAAAACGAATCAACCCGTCAAAATCCAAAATCGTAATCACATCATACGAGTTTTGAACCAAGGATCGAAACCGTTGTTCGCTCATCAGAAGAGCCTGTTCGACCTGATATTGCTTCGTCACATCGATCGCGAGCAATAAGCGCACATCTTGATCTAAAAGATCATATTCATGGGTCGAAAGCTGAACGTGAATATGATCTTTTTTACTTGTGAGATGAATCCACGTTCCTGAAATCGTAAAGAGTTCCTGATCTGTTCCTAAAACCTTACGAATATCTTCACGATCTTTGAGAGGATGCAAATCTAACAAACTCATTCCGAGAAAATCCTCTCGAGAGAAACCATATTGACGAATGGCCGCGGTATTCGCTCCGAGAACATGAAAAGATTTGGCGTCATAAATCCACATCGCATGCGGATTGGATTCAAAAAGAATTTGATATCGATCTTTGGCCGCTTGAAATCGCCGCTGAATTTCTTTTTGCGTCGTGATGTTCGTCGAAAATAAAATTCCACCAATCACTCGTTTTGAAGCCGAAAAGATCGGTTTAAGCTGAACTTCCTGATCAATTCCAGAGACCGACCATTCAAAAACAAATGCCATTCCTTTGAAAACGTGTGAGAGTCGCTCTTCCACCATTTTTGTTAGACCTTCAGGGAGCACTCTTAAAATATTTTGGATCGTCGGATCGTCCGAAAAACCGAGATCTTTTCTTCCCTGACCTCCCATGAAAAGAGGTTTGAGTTGGGTATCAAAAAGGAGAACCCCCCCCCCTGGAAAATTCGTTTTTAAAAGCTCAATCACCTGCTCCATCATCAGGGTATCGACCTGATGATCGTGATGCTGGGTGTTATCCACCAGAAAAGCGAAAACACCGTCATGAAACGGCATTAAACTCCAGTGAAATAGCGGACAATTTCCTGAATTGGAAACCCAATAACACTCAAAGGAACGGGCTCTTTCGTCTTGAGCGACTTTGCGAAAATTTTCCCACCACAAAACATTTTGCTCGGGAAAAAAGTGTTTATCGGAAATAACGAATCCGACTAATTCACTCTTCGAAACGCCTAAAACAAGATCGACTTCTCCATAGGCCTCTAAAACAATCCCCTCCTTGTTGAAGGCAAAGGCAACCCCGGGGAACTGTTTGAATCCCCGTGCAAATTCCAAAATAGAAGAGCTTACAGACATCTCCGTATTACTCGTTCAGTAAAGAAACGACTCCTCCATATGGCGCGGGATCGTAAATGCTTATGTTGGTTATTCAACCTCAAAAATGATTCATTTTTAAAGTGCCATCTCTCAAAATTCTTTTAAACCATTCCTTATGAGGCGTTTCGTCTGTATCCACGGTCACTTTTATCAGCCCCCCCGCGAGAACCCCTGGCTCGAAGCGATTGAGACCCAAGACTCGGCTTCCCCGTTCCATGATTGGAATGAGCGCATTACGGACGAGTGTTACGGTCCCAATGCCGCCGCACGACTCTTGAATTATGAAGGGAATATTGAAACGATTCAAAATAACTATTCCAAAATCAGCTTCAATTTTGGTCCCACGCTCCTCTCTTGGCTTGAAACGCATCGTCCTTCCACGTACCAATCCATTCTAGAGGCCGATTTCCTCAGTCAAAAACGTTTTCAGGGCCATGGGTCTGCCATCGCTCAAGTCTATAACCATCTCATTATGCCTTTGGCAAGTCGGCGAGATAAACAGACTCAAATCGAATGGGGTCTCCGTGATTTCGAGCACCGATTTCGTCGTAAAGCGGAAGGCATTTGGCTTGCGGAAACAGCGGTCGATTTGGAAACATTAGAACTCCTCGTCGATGCTGAAATTCGCTTTACCATTCTCGCTCCACGTCAGGCCTCTCATATTCGACCTCTTCAAGAAGAATCCTGGTCGGATGTCAGTGAATCGCGCATTGATCCTCGACGAGCTTATCTTTGCAAGCTTCCGAGTGGGCGGACAATCACGCTCTTTTTTTACGATGGACAAGTCTCTCAAGATGTCGCTTTTGCGGGATTACTCAAAAATGGGGAAAACTTTGCGAATCGACTTCTTCAATCTCTCGATGCGGATCCCGAACATCCTCAGCTTGCGCATATTGCGACGGATGGAGAGAGTTATGGACATCACCATCGTTTTGGAGAAATGGCACTTGCCTATGCTCTGCTGCATTTAGAAAAACAAGAAAATACCACTCTCACGATTTATGGAGAGTTTTTAGACTCACATCCTCCCACCTACGAAGTTCAAATTTATGAAAACTCAGCCTGGAGCTGTGTTCACGGCGTGGAACGTTGGCAATCGGACTGCGGTTGTTGCTCCGGTGGACATGCCGGGTGGAATCAAAAATGGCGCAAACCCCTTCGAGAAGGACTGAACCAGCTCCGTGATCGGCTTGCTGAAATTTATGAAACGGAGGCTGCTCCCTTTTTTAAAAGTCCGTGGGAGACTCGAAATCGGTCTCTTGCGATTCATCTCGAAAAAATACCTGCGGCCGAATTCGTCAAAAGAGAATCCTCACGTTCCTTAAACGATCAAGAGATCCAAAGAGCGATTAAGCTTTTGGAAATCCAACGACAATCCCTTCTGATGTTTACGAGTTGCGGATGGTTTTTTGATGAAATCTCAGGAATTGAACCGGTCCAAATCCTTCAATATGCCGCACGAGCGATCCAGCTCGCCAAAGAACTCACTGGGGAGTCCCTCGAGTCAGCACTTTTAGAACACCTGGTGGTGGCCCCAAGTAATCTTCCTCTTCTTCTGAATGGAGAAAAAATTTATCAACTCTATGTGAAGCCGAGCCAACTCGATTTCTCACGCATCGCGGCTCACGTTGTCACTCACGAAATCGTCGAAAAAACTCTTCCCTCCAAATGGTTTATTTACGAAGTCGTTCCGAAGACACTTCTCACGAAAACGATCTCCAAAACAGAATTTCGTTTTGGAAGAGTCTTCTTGAAATCGACGCTGACTCAAGAATCATTCGACTTTATTTTTTCATTAGTCCATTTGGGAGATCACAATCTGACCATTGGAATCGCCCCTTATTCGACTCAAGCGCACTATGAGAAGCTGGAACGTCAATGGAAAGAGGCCAGTGAACAAGGGGATTCCCTCCAGTTGATTCGAAATGTGGATCTCGAGTTTTCAGGTCATGTCTATTCCCTCACGTCACTTCTTCGCGATACCCAATCCTTAGTCCTGAACCATTCCCTGAGCGGTACTTTTCACGAAATCGAAGAGACCTTTAACTCGATCTATCACCAAAACCATACGCTTCTGAATATTCTTCAAAAATCCTCCTTTAGGACTCCTCCTGTCATTACGGCAACGATTAATTTACTCTTCAACGCCCAACTTCAAAAAGTCATTCAAGAGTCCAATTTCAATCATCAACGCGCGAACCAAATCATTGATGAATTTCTTCATTGGAACCCCAAACTCGATACCGCAAAGACTCAATTCATTCTTCGCCGAACTTTAGGATCGTTCCTCCTCATTTGGAACCGTCAACCGGAACAAACTCATTTTTTAATACAATCCCTTCAACTTCTCGATATCGTGGAACGTCTCACCTTGAATATTGATTTTTGGGAAATTCAGAAATGGGCTTTTGAATTTAAATTGAACCACTTCATCGAAATTCCTTTTGAATCTCAGGAGCAGTTTAAGCTTTTACTCACAAAACTCAAAATTTCGTCTTCCTAAAGCATTGGTTATTGAATTTATCCTCTACAATGGGAGGGACGAGATCCTTCGAGGCCAGCGTTTGGCACCACGAAAGAATCGTACAACCATCAACTCTCACTGCTTTATATTGGCATGATCCTTCCCAATTCCGTATTCAGAGATACCATTCTCTTTCTCAGTTTTTTCGCCCATTTCGTC
>JAZKBH010000130.1:6227-7841 GCA_040388725.1 Verrucomicrobiota bacterium | reverse complement strand
GCCCAATGGGGTGGAATCAGCAACGAGACCTCCACCTGCTTGAACATACGCTTTTCCGCCTTTAAGCAAGGCCGTGCGTAAAGCGATGCAGGAATCTAAATTTCCTGAAAAACCAAAATAACCAACCGCTCCTGCATACGAACCCCGACAGGTCGGCTCTTGCTCCGCAATAATCTGCATCGCACGCACTTTAGGTGATCCCGAAACGGTTCCTGCCGGAAATGTGGCTCTCATCACATCATAGGATGTTTTTTCCGAGTGAAGCTTTCCAATCACATTCGAAACGATATGCATCACATGCGAATAACGTTCAATGGTCATGAAATCCGTGACTTGAACGGATTGAAACTCACACACACGTCCCACATCATTACGAGCGAGATCGACTAACATAACATGCTCTGCACGTTCTTTGGGATCCGCGAGAAGTTCTTGCGCCAAGGCTTCATCCTTTTCAAAGGTTGAACCACGAGGTCTTGTTCCTGCAATGGGACGAATCGTCACCACGCCATTCTCACAACGGGCATGAACTTCCGGAGAAGCCCCGACCAATGCGTAATCTTCATATTGAAGACAAAACATGTAGGGAGAGGGATTCACGGTACGAAGAGCTCGATATAAATCAAGTGGCTTTCCTTTGAAAGGAACTTCAAAACGCTGAGAAGGGACAACCTGAAAAATATCACCCGATTTAATATATTCCTGCATCTCCGCTGTCATCCAGAGATACTTCTCCTGAGTCATATTCACTTCAGGAGAAAGTTCTTTTAACGTGGGCTGTGTCTCTAAGAAGCTCGACTTTAAAGACCGCAAAAGGAGTGACATCATTCCATCGATTTTCTGAATGGCTTGTTGATAGGCATCCTCGGGACTCGATTGAAGATGAACATTTACCACTAGCAAAATTCGACGGGTTTGATGATCAAAAATATAAAGCGTATCGCTTAAACTAAAAACCGCATCGGGCAACTGAAGGTCATCTTTTTGCGCCCGTGGTACCGTTTTTTCAAAATATGTCGCACTCTCATAAGCTAAATATCCGACCGCTCCCCCATAAAATAAAGGCAAGTCCCCATGTGTGACGGGCTTATATTTCGCCATGATCTCTTGAAGTTCGGTCAGGGGATCTCTCTTCGAATCAAACTCGCGTCTCTTACCGTTTTCGATCACTTTGTAATGACCGCGATCCGCGGTCATGATCATCGAGGGATTCGCTCCAAGAAACGAGTATCGGGAAAACTTCCCTCCCTTTTCTGCGGATTCCAACAAGAAGGCGTTCTTTTCTCCTTCAAGTTTTGAGAAAAGAGTAAGAGGCGTCTCTAAATCAGCAACGATCTCACGATAAACGGGAACAAGATTTCCTTGTCCCGCAAGAACTTTGAACTGATCCAAAGAGGGATAAAGCATGAGACCTCGAAAAATATCAAATCTTCATCAACTCAGCTTCTTTGGAAGCCATCAGTTTTTCAACTTCTGCAATGTACTGATCTGTGAGTTTTTGAATATCTTTTTCAAAACGTTCCGCATCATCTTCCGTGATTTCGCCTGCCTTTTGAATACGCTTCACTTCATCTAAAGCAATTCGACGGCTATTGCGAATACCCACACGACCTT
>JAZKBH010000130.1:655-6217 GCA_040388725.1 Verrucomicrobiota bacterium | reverse complement strand
CTTCTTCGCAAAGCTTTTTAACCGTTTTAACAAGGTCCTGGCGACGTTCTTCCGAAAGAGAAGGAATCGGAAGACGAATCATTTTACCATCCACCATGGGTGTGATCCCAATACGAGATTCTTCGATCGCTTTACGGATGCAATCGACATTGGAAACATCCCAAGGCTGAATTAAAATCATACGGGAATCGGGCGTCGTGATCGCAGCCACTTCCTTCATCGTCATGGTAACTCCATAGGCATCAATACGGAGGTGACTTACTAAATCGGGCGAAGCTTTTCCCGTACGAATCGAAGTAAATTCCGACTTCGTGACCCCGACGGTCTTTTCCATTTTCTCTTCCGCTTCCATCATGATTTCATCAACGGTCATATGTTTTTCCTCTTAAAATTACAAATTATTCTTTATCTGAAACTAAAGTTCCGACGGGTTTCCCCATGACAACATCTTTCAAATTACTCGTCTTAAACATATCAAAAACAATAATAGGGACGTGGTTGTCCATACAAAGTGAAAATGCGGTTGAATCCATGACCGCAAGGCGATTGCGAAGTGCTTCGATATAGGTAATGCGAGTATAACGCTTTGCCTTCGGATTTTTCTTCGGATCGCTGTCGTAAATTCCATCGACTTTCGTCGCTTTCAAAATCACATCCGCTCCAATCTCACTGGCTCGGAGTGCTGCCGTTGTATCTGTTGAGAAAAAGGGATTTCCTGTTCCTGCGACAAAAATGACGACTCTCTTTTTCTCAAGATGTCGAATCGCACGGCGACGGATAAAAGGCTCCGCCACATTTTTAATTTCAATCGCGGTTTGAACCCGAGTCATGACATCTACTTTTTCAAGGGCATCCTGTAAGGCGAGTCCATTGATAATGGTCGCCAACATTCCCATGTAATCCGCTGTCGTTCGATCCATCCCTGCGTGGCTGGCTGTTAACCCTCTCCAGATATTTCCTCCTCCAATAACGACGGCCACTTCCAATCCAAGTTGATAAATTTCCTTGATTTGACGGGCAATGGCAGAGGTGAATTCAGCATCAATCACTTCTCCATTTCCTCCGAGGACTTCACCACTGAGTTTAAGGAGAATACGACGATAAATGGGTTGTGACTTAGTAGAGGAAGAACGCTTCATTTGAGGGCAAAATCTTGGGGACGGCGACAGGGGTGTCAACATTTAAAATACCTCTTTTCAGAGTCGCCAAACGCTCATTTCGTGCTATGAGTGCTTCTATGAGAACTGTTTTCCTTGCCTTGAATCTCCTACTTCTTCTTTCCTTTGTTCATTCCGAGTCAGTTCCTGAGAAAACATCAACGGATACCATCTACGAGAAAAAGATCACGGAAGCGATCTCCGAATTGGGTAAACAGAACTTTTCAAAAGCTCTTTCGCTTGCCGAAGAAGCCGAAAAATTAAAACCCGACAACTCTTCCGCTGCGAACTTAAAAGGCCGTATATACATTGAGCAAAAGGATTTTCCTAAAGCACTTGAAATTTTTACAAAATTAGCCACTCAATCTCCTGATAATATTGGAGCTCAATATAATTTGGCCGAAGCGATTTTTGCACAAGGCAAGTTGAGTGAGGCTCGTGAAAAGTTCTCGAAAGTGCTTGAGACGGTCAAAGCCCTTCCTAAAGACCAAGAAAACAAACTTCCCTTCGGTCCCATTACTCAAGATTTTTTAACTTATAAAATTTACCTGACTTACGTCTTTGAAGAAAACTTAGTCGAAGCCAAAAAACAACTCGATAAATTTGATCCTTACGCCACCTCCCCTCTTTATTACTTCGGGTGCGCTGCAATGGAATTTGCCAATAAAAACAATTTAAAGGCCATGGAATGGATTGGATCCGCCTCAAAAATTTACGACCCCTCTCTCCTTGAACTTTTTAGTAATGCCTTTTTTGATAAAGGTTGGATTCGTCGTGGAAGCAAGCCTGGCGAAATTGCGACCGATCTTGGTCCTCCTGTAGAAAAAAAGCCTTAGGCCCGTTCGACTCTTTTCTCTTTTCCACTTCGCCACTCTTGCTAAGACTTTCGCCTCTTATGCAAGTCCGACGACAATGTCCGTTTCACGAATTCGAACCCCAATGGCAAAAAAACTGGGAAGAACTTCAAGCCTTTCGCGCGGCAAATCCGGGCGAATCTGGCTCTGAGAAACCGAAATACTACGTCCTCGACATGTTTCCCTATCCCTCCGGAGCAGGACTCCATGTGGGACATCTCGAAGGCTATACCGCCACCGATATCGTTTCTCGTTTCAAACGCATGAAAGGATTCAATGTCCTTCATCCCATGGGCTGGGATGCCTTTGGACTCCCTGCAGAGCAGTTTGCCGTGAAGGAAGGAATTCATCCTCGAATCACCACGGAAAAGAATATCTCCAATTTTACCCGTCAGATTAAGATGATGGGATTTTCCTACGATTGGTCGCGCGAGATTGATACGACTCAACCCCAATACTATCGTTGGACACAATGGATTTTCCTCCAGCTTTTTAATAAAGGACTCGCTTATGTCTCCGAGGCTCCTGTTTGGTACTGCCCTGCCCTCGGAACGGTTCTTGCCAATGAAGAGATCCTGAATACCCCGGAAGGCCCTCGTTCAGAACGCGGCAACCATCCTGTTGAACGTCGCCCACTCCGTCAATGGATGCTCAAAATTACGGCGTATGCTGAGCGACTTCTGAAGGATCTGGATCTTCTCGATTGGCCTGAATCCCTTAAGGAAATGCAACGGAACTGGATCGGTCGCAGTGAAGGTGCTGAAGTGACTTTCAAAGTAGCGAACTCCTCCGAAACAATTACGGTTTATACCACCCGTCCAGATACACTCTTTGGAGCGACCTACATGGTTCTTTCTCCTGAGCATCCTCTCGTTGCAAAGGTAACAACAGCAGCTCAAAAATCGGCAATTGAAGTCTATCAAAAAGAAGTCAGTTCAAAATCCGATTTGGAACGAACCGACCTTGCGAAATCTAAAACAGGTGTCTGGACCGGCGCCATGGCCATTAATCCTGTAAATGATGAAGAAATTCCGATCTGGATTGCGGACTATGTTCTCATGGGATACGGAACGGGAGCCATCATGGCAGTCCCTGCTCACGATGAACGCGATGGTGAATTCGCTAAACAATTTAACCTTCCGATTCGCGAAGTCGTTCGTCCCGCAGGGGGGATTCGACCTGAACAACCCGATCTTTCGGTCTGTTTTTCAGGTGATGGAATGGCAACCAACTCCGATTTCATCAGCGGCGTCATGACTGCAGAAGCCAAGTCGAAAATGATCGAATGGCTGGAGACGAATAAAGTCGGCCAGCGTTCCATCAAATTTAAACTCCGGGACTGGCTCTTTTCCCGTCAACGCTATTGGGGAGAACCGTTTCCGATTATCTGGAAAAATGGAGAAGCACATCCGATTCCAGAAAACGAACTCCCTCTTCTTTTGCCTGAACTTGAAGACTTTAAGCCAAGTGTAGACGGAAAAGCTCCTTTAAGTAAGGCCAAAGAATGGATCAAAACTCCCGATGGGGGCACGCGTGAAATCAACACCATGCCGCAATGGGCTGGCTCGTGTTGGTATTATCTCCGTTATTGTGATCCTCATAATTCTCAAGCGGCGATCGATCCAAAAGTCGAAAAGTATTGGATGGGTGAAAAAGGAATTGATCTCTACATCGGCGGAGCCGAGCACGCCGTGCTTCACCTTCTCTATGCCCGTTTCTGGCACAAAGTGCTTTTTGATTGTGGAGTCGTTTCTTCACCCGAGCCCTTTTACAAATTGGTAAACCAAGGAATTATCCTCGGAGAGAACAATCAAAAAATGTCCAAATCCGTGGGCAATGTCGTCAACCCGGATGAAGTCGTTGAAGAATACGGAGCCGATTCCGTTCGTCTCTTCGAAATGTTCATGGGCCCTCTCGAACAGATTAAGCCGTGGTCCACCAAAGGAGTTGAAGGCGTTTATCGTTTCCTCGGCAGAACGTGGCGTTTAGTGATGGAAGAGACCCAAACAGGCGATTGGGAGCTCAGTCCTAAACTCTCCCAGGAACCGGCCTCTGAAGCGATCCTCAGTCGTCTCCATGAAACGATTGCGAAGGTGACAGAAGATATTGAGAAGCTTGCTTTCAATACGGCCATCTCGCAGCTCATGATTCTCGTCAACGATCTGACCAAAGAAGAAAAGCGCTCAATTCCCGTCATTGAAACTTTATTAAAACTACTTTCTCCTTTTGCTCCTCATATTTGCGAAGAACTTTATCAGAAGCTCGGAGCCAAGACGCTCGTCTCCCAAGCCGCATGGCCTGTTGCTGACGAAAAATATCTGGTCAAATCTGAAGTCGAAATCGTGATCCAAGTCGTTGGAAAAGTGCGTGGCAAAATCATCGTCCCTATTGACTCGAATGAAGAAACCATCAAGCCGATCGCCCTTAATGTTGAAGCCGTGAAACCGTGGATTGAAGGAAAAACAATCGTCAAAACGATTTTGGTTCCGAATAAGCTGATCAACTTTGTTGTTCGATAAAGAAGCAACCAGAGATTCGTCCCGTCGGTGAAGAGGGTAAATCTAATTTACTCTCGAATCTGACCACAGCCGACAATTTGGTATTTGTAGGAGGTCAACTCATCCAATCCCATCGGTCCACGGGCATGGAGCTTGTCGGTACTAATCCCAATCTCAGCACCAAAACCAAACTCCCCTCCATCGGTGAAACGCGTCGAGGCATTCCAATAAACGGTGGCAGAATCGACTTCATTTAAAAACTTTTCAGCGACTTTTTCATCATTCGTCACAATTGCATCGGAGTGTTTAGAGCCATACTTCTCCATATGCGCAATCGCATCGTCCACCCCTTTTACGACTTTCAGTGAAAGGATTAAATCTAAAGACTCCGTCGTCCAATCCGCTTCGATTGCAGGTATTACCTCCGCTCCGCCCCACTTCTGAGTTGCTTCATCTCCACGAATTTCGACCTGATTCTTCTTAAGGGCTTCCACAATCCGAGGAACAAAGATCGATGCAATTTTTTCATCGATCAACAATGTCTCTAAGGCATTACAAACCCCGGGACGCTGACATTTCGCATTCAGAATAATGTTTTCGGCCATTCTAAAATCGGCGTCTTCGTGCACATAGACATGACAGATTCCATTATAATGTTTAATGACTGGCATGCGGGCATGTTCGGTGACAGTCCGAATCAATCCTTCACCACCGCGAGGAATCATCAGATCAATGCAATCGTCCTGGCGACAGAGCAAAGGAATGGCTTCGCGATCCGTCATCGGAATGAGTTGAACCACCGTCTCCAGAAGTCCTCCTTTTTTCGCGCCTGCTTGCAAAGCATCCGTAAGCGCACGATTCGAATGAATAGCCTCACTTCCTCCTCTTAAAATAACCGCGTTTCCAGTCTTTAAACAGAGGACCGAAGCATCAACCGTCACATTAGGACGAGACTCATAAATAATTCCAATCACTCCAATCGGAACGCGAACTTGCTTAATTTTAATCCCATTCGGTCTCGACCATTCGCGGACAGTTTTTCCTAAAGGATTC
>JAZKBH010000130.1:0-645 GCA_040388725.1 Verrucomicrobiota bacterium | reverse complement strand
AGCTACTCTCTTTAATCTTAAGTCGCTCCAACATCGCGCCCGTCAAACCGCGTTTCCCAGCCGCCTCCAAATCTAATGCATTCGCTGCAAAAATCTGTTCTTTACGCGCTTCCAGCTCGAGAGCCATGAACTCCAAAGCGGAGTTCAATTGCGCCAAAGGTCGCTTCATCAAATCAAGCCCGGCGACTTTTGATCGAACGGCGATTTCCCGGATTTCCTGTTCCAAACTCATCTCCCTAACATGCAGCGAATTGATATGAATTCAACCCCAGAGAAAAATCGCTTTCAGAAACAATCAAAGAAGCGTGAACATTGAATATTCTTGCTGTTTGGCCAACTGTTTTTAGAAACAGAACCCATGCATCACTTTCATCTCAAAAACGGATCACTCCACGTTGAAAATCTCTCGGTCGCTTCTCTTGCTAAAAAATATGGCACCCCGCTTTATGTTTACTCTCAATCTACACTCGAAGATCATTTCGATCGCCTTGATAAGGCTCTGAAGCCCGTCGATCACGTCATCTGTTTCGCGACTAAATCCAACTCGAATCTCAGCGTCCTCCGTACTTTTGCTCAAAAAGGAAGTGGCTTTGATGTCACCAGCGCAGGCGAACTTTATCGTGTCCTCAAAGCAGGAGCGAATCC
>JAZKBH010000129.1:12830-13950 GCA_040388725.1 Verrucomicrobiota bacterium | reverse complement strand
GCTCCCGAGGCAGACGATGCGGACCACTGGACACTTCCGCTCCCTAGAGCCAACATTAATTCCGAAAAACTTCCTTTTTTTTCTATATCCATCGGCTTGATCTGATAAGCGCGCAATCCAAACCGAGCCCCCATCTCATTTCCTTCCCCTTGCATTTTATTTTCCTGAGTCAGAAAAAGAAGCGAGTCATTAAGCCCTCCACCACTCTTCTGAGGAAAATCTTTAATAACCACCAACGTCGACCCTTCTTGAGTGACCATGTTCTGCAGATCAACCGAGAGTCGTTCCAGGGCACTGCGTGCCGCGGTCGCCACTTCGATCTGGATTTCAACAGTTTGTGTTGTCACGGAGGTCTGATTAATGACACGAGTGAAGAGGAGCATTAAAAGCATGAGTACCCCCATCGCGACGAGCACTTCGATCAGCGTAAATCCGTTGCGATAATTTTTCATTTGTTCTGAGCACTCAAATACACCACGGTATCAATATGCTTTTTAATGTTTTTCAAATCGGGACGGGATTCGATCCAACTCATCGGAAGAACCACTCGATCGGCAGGCCAAGCCACGGTCACCGTCGCCTTTCCGAGCGAAAGAAAATCAGAGGGCGCGGTGATACGCACAAAAGTCACCAAACGAGCAGATTGCTGATCTTGAGTCGGCAACCCATCATAACCAATCCATATCATTTTTTCCTGAACCTCAACCTTTCCGACCTTCCATTGAAGCTCTCCACCATCCTCCTTCTGATTAAAAGGAGCAAGAGCCGTATAACTGGCAGCATCTGACTCGGAATGCGTGGCCTGTTGAATGGCTAAAGAAATCGACTTTAAGGTTTGAACGGCAAAAGCTTCTTCATAGGAATCGTGATTTCCCTCCATACCAACCGACATAAGACCCATGATCATCAGGATTGAAAAACTAACGATTCCAATGGAAAGAATCACCTCTACTAATGAAAATCCGCGATTCATCTCGATTCATTTCAGCTTATTTTACTGAATTTGAGAATCTATTTTATCCAGCAAACCCCTCACGGAGATAAAGCGGTTGAGATCACGTTTTATATTTAATTTCATGAATTTTCATTAACATAATATCGTTTTAAAATTTGTTTATTT
>JAZKBH010000129.1:11668-12820 GCA_040388725.1 Verrucomicrobiota bacterium | reverse complement strand
TTTTTTTGAACCTAGAGTCTGCAGTTGGCGCATAGATTTCGGAGTATAAAGAGTGCGGATTTTTGTTTCATTCCTGAGAAGTCAGCGTTTTTTGGATTGGATTTTCAACTGCGGAGGAATTGTTTTGATCCAGCCGCAAAGCCTTTGAAAGCCGAACTTGAGAATAAAGAGGCCTTTTATTTCAGTTCTCTGCGCTAAACCATTTCATTTTAAGTACGGCGGAACAGACGGGCGCTCGAACTGTGTTCTAATCCGTATAAAAATCGCCATCGCGATGCCTCGTAAACTCGGACAGAGTGGGATTCGAACCCACGGTACGAATTTAAGCCCTTCGTCAATTTTTTTACCTATGAAGTAAACCCAAACAAACACCCTTGAATAGATGTAAATGTTATGCTATTTATTATGCATAATGGCAAGTATCCATCGACAACCAGGACGACCTTTTTGGTACTGCGCATTCACGACCCCTGACGGAGTCCGACGCTTTAAAAGCACCAAGACCACCGACCGAAAACAAGCCATTCAAATCTCCCAGTCCTGGGAGCGAGCCTCTCGTGAAGGAAAAAACGGGAAACTGACTCCCGAGCGTGCAAGAGCGATTATTGCGGCAGGAGTTGCCGATGTTTACTCTGCTGCTACTCAAGAACATCTTCCTTGTGGCACATTCAAAGCCTGGGTGGAGCAATGGCTTCAGACCAAGACGATCGAACTCATGCCTAGTTCTTTTTCCCGATATGAGCAGGTTATAAATTCTTTTGTCGAATTTATGGGTCCCAAAGCCAATAAAGACATCTCTGTGATCCAGCCTCGGGAAATCTCCAAATGGCGGGATCAAATCGCTAAAAGTTTATCGGTCGCGTCTGCGAATCTTTCACTAAAGTGCCTGAGAGTCTGTTTGAGTGACGCCCTCAAAAACCAACTTATTAGCTCCAATCCTGCCTCGATTGTAAAAACGCTCAAGCGATCTACGGATAGTCGTAGAAGAGAAATGACGATTATTGAAATCAAACGGGTGCTCGAATGTTGTAATTCCCCCGCCAATCAAGAATGGCGAGGTTTGATCTTATTTGGCCTCTATAGTGGGCAACGCCTAGGAGATCTTCGATCCTTAACTTGGCGCAATATCGATCTCAAAGAAGAAGAACTTCG
>JAZKBH010000129.1:0-11658 GCA_040388725.1 Verrucomicrobiota bacterium | reverse complement strand
TTCGATTAACTACAGGAAAAACCGGACGCCGCATGGTCATTCCTCTGGTAAAACCGCTTCAAGACTATCTGCTGAACCTTCCCTCACAGGATAATCCCGATGCCCCTCTCTTTCCTATAGCGTCGACCATAAAACGTGTAGGCACTCTAAGTAATCAATTCCGAGAAATTTTAACTGAAGCCGGTCTGGTCTCCGTTCGATCTCATCAAGCAGAAAAGAATGGAAGAACAGCTAAAAGAGAAGTGTCTGAAATTTCGTTCCATTCTCTACGACATTCTGCGGTGACCTTTCTGAAAGCCTCGGGAGCGAGTGACGTAATGGCTCGTGAAATCGTTGGACATGAATCCTCGGCGGTTAGTCGTAAATACACCCATCTCTCCACCAAAGACGTTCGTAAGGCGATACGGAAAATGCCAAATGTGACTAAATAGCAACTTTCATATTAATTCCATGGAAACAAAAAAAACAACTTCCTCTTCATTTTCAAAAGAAGCATTAAAAGAATTAGACGATCTTGCTCCAGAAAAAATTCTAATCTCAGATAGAACAAATCCTTATGAAGTTGAGGCATTCAATTTCCTTAAGGAAAACAAAATCAAAATTCCAGGGACCAATCTTCTTCAAAAGCAATTTAATTTCTACTGCGATATACTCCCAAGATTTAGTATAACATTTGCAAATTTTTATCAGAATAAAGACGGACGCGTTCCACTCTCCATGCTTTGCTCGATGGCGTATTTTATTTCGTGGAAAAGATGGGGTAAAGAGATGAGTTTTTGCGGCATGTCATTTGAAAAATATTTTAAATTACTAAATAAGCCAGGTCAGGACTCTGAAATAAAAGACTGGTTTGGAAAGTTTTTTGAGTGGTTCGATTTCTTTCTTAAGGCTGTTCACTATTGGACAGAAAAACAATCTCGCGACATTTCGTCTTTCCAAGGCGATAAAAAACAGGCGGCTCAGTGGGGGACAATCACGTATTTTTCAAATGAGAACACTTCCTCCCACATTCAAAGTCTCCTGACAGAATATAACGATAAAGAACCCAATCTACTAGAAACGTTCTCAAAAAATAGAAATAATCCAAAAAAACAAAAAGCCACTCACTTAGACGTAGATTGCTGGCTGATGGAAATATGGCCTTTAGTTCTTCATTTTGAACTCAATTTTTCTGACCTACATAAAATTATTGGGGAAAAATTTCACGACGAAGAAAATTTACGAGTGCATTTCGAGACAAGTGAAGCGTTAAATAAGCACTGCAAACAACAGCTATTCTTATCTCTACACCCGTCTGCACAAAAAAAATCAGGACGACCTAAAGAAAGTAAAGAATTATCTCCCGTACAGGAGTTTATCATCGGATTTGAGGTATGGGACGGATGGCAATTTAATGCCCCTAAAAAAACCTGAGACCATAGGGGCATTTTTTCAGATACCATGAAGCATAATGGCGTTTATGGTAAAAAACATAAGCGCTACCGAAGATCGCCCAAAAACTTCGGAACCGATCCATGCCGGTGCAAATGCTGGAGCTGAATTTTTGAGGATACCTGATGTCGAAAAACTTTTCGGCGTCAAAAGAGGTCTTCTTTATCATTGGATTTCAAGTGGCACGATACGGTCAATCAATGTGCGTAAAAGAGGAGCAAAAACGGGCCTTCGGTTAATTGATACCCAAAGTCTACGGGCTTTTCTTCTTTCTCAAGCGGAAGGAGGCCATCCATGTCCTTAATACTCGGTGCCATTAAAAATCTCGTGACCACGGAGGTTATTCAAACCAACGTCGCGGATTTAGATTTGCCTAAACCAGAACTCGATAAAAAGACGTACAAAAAATGGCGGATTGATCCCAAGACGTCGTGGCATTTCTATTCGGGATTCGCGGCTGAGGACGTTTTCCAACGCGCCTCCAAAAATAATCCCGTGAAGATGATGAAGGCGTTGGTCGTCGATTACGATATCGATGGTCTAAAACCTGAAGAATCGCGAATGTACATGGGAAAATTTAAAAAACACCAAGGGGCGGTCTCACCGAACTTTCTATCAACAACTTTCTCCGGAGGACGAAGGGCGATCTGGAAATTCGAAGAACCAATCCCCGTCTACACCCCCGACATCGCCGCCGTGTTCCAAAAGGACTTGGCGGATAAGATACAAGCTGAGCGCCTCTTTCCTTGTTTAGATGAGAAGGCACTTGGAGACATCAATCAACACTACGAACTCGGTTACGATTGGGAGGAATACACCGAAGTTCCCCCCTTAAGTAAGGAGTTCCTCCATCGAATCCTCTTTGAAGCGATCAAGAAGTGCAAACGATACTTAGATAGCGAAGGCGATTTTCCTAAGATCCCGCTGGATGTCATCGCCGAAGCCGTCGATGAGAGGTTTCCTGGACGTTGGTCCGGTCAATTCGTCGAGAACGCACGGGGAACGCGTTTTTGGGATGAGGATGCCGATGCAGACTCCGCGATCGTAAAACCCGAGGGAATGATCTGCTTCACAGGCGATAAGAAATTCGTTTCGTGGCGTGAGATCTTCGGCCACGCCTTCGTGGAGAAGTTCCTCGACGACAAGATCGGTGCGGTTGTTCGAGAGGTTTACACCGATGGAAAATCCTATTGGAATCATAACCTCGCCACGAAGAAGTGGGTCGATAATTCTACGGAACAAATCCGATGGGCCTTAGCTTCCAAATATCGAATCCACAAACCTTCGGAACAAAACGATGTCCTCCATCACCTTTTGGAAGCCAACCGCGTCGACGCCGCTGTGCCGGTCATCCATCGCCCGGAGGGACTCATTCATGATAAAGGATTGAGAATCTTGAACATCGCGAAATATCAAGTCCTCCAGCCCTACGACGGAGAAGTCGATCCCAAACGGGATTTTCCCTTCCTCAATCATTTCCTTCTCCTTCGTGGATGGATTCCGATGGAGCAGCTCGATTTCTTCCTCGCGTGGTATCGTCGATTTTACAAAGGAGCCCTCGAAATGAAGCCTGTCAACGGTCAGGCTCTCATCCTGGCCGGATTGGCCTCGGCAGGGAAAACCTTCTTATCCCAATGCGTCATTGCGCCGTCGGTCGGGGGATTCCACGATGCCGGTCGATTCTTCTTAGGTGAGGAACAGTTTACCGGCTCCCTACTCCATGCCCCAGTGTGGTGCGTGGACGATCAAAGGATCTCAACTTCCGCGGACAAGCAGCTCCAATATGCCGCGATCTTGAAGAAAATAGCCGCCGATCAGAACTTCGAATACAACGAGAAATTTAAAAAATCTCGGATGACTTCGTGGCTTGGTCGGGTCGTTGTCACTTGTAATGATGACCCCGAAAGCTTACGAGCCATCCCTCAGTTGGATCTATCCAATTCCGATAAGGTCATGCTCCTTAAGTTCGGGGACGGTACCGATCCTTTCGAGGGTATCGAGAACTCCGATGAAGTGGTACGCCGTGAATTGCCCTATTTTCTGCGATGGCTCGTGAATTGGCAACCTCCGGAGCGCGTCACTTCAAAGAATCCCCGATGGGGCGTACAGGCTTATAACCATCCAGGGCTTCATGAGGAGGTGAATGCGGTCAGTGTTACTGCTCGTATCGAGGAAATCATTCAGATCTTCTTCAGGGAATTTTTTAAAATCGATGAGCAGGCCAAAAAGACAGGAATATGCCGCATGACTGTTACTGAAATGCATCAAAAATTCAGTGAAGAGGGCTCCCCCGTCCAGAGCGTCATGAAAAGCTATTCCCCTGAAACCTTGGGTCGGATGCTCGCTAAACTGACAAGTCGAACGAATCCACTGGGAACAAGAAAACGAATACAAGGTTTTAATTATTGGGAATTTGAATCTAAAAATTTCGTCGACTCTAGGGGGGAGAGTAAATGACTAAGGGTATGCTTAGAAACGAGAAGTCGCCCCTGTTACTTCCCCCCAATAGATTATTGATAATTAAAGGGTTAGGGAAGAGGGGGTTGGTAGGGGTGTATTATTTAAAAGAAAATAGTTATACAGGGATAGGGATAGTTGGATCCAGGCCCACCTGCGTAAAACAGCTTAAGAATGGAGTTTTGGAATTTTACTCGCCCTTTCACCCCTATTTGATGGAAGTAGTTGTGGCTGCAATAAAAACCCTGGGGGTAAGTATTTTTAAGATCTTACCCTCTTCCATTTATCTCTCCCCTTACATTTTTCCAAAAGGACATTTATGAAAAAGATAAAAATATTGCCTTGGGGTAAGAGTCCCGGCCTCAAAATTTGGTCTGAGGAGATTTTTTGTACAGGATTGGCTGTTAACATGGATGGTCAATTCCCTGTTATGAAAGACTCGGGATTTGGTCGGCATTTGCCGACAGTAGCTCGAACTACTGGAAGTCCTATTCATTACAGTTATTGCCAAATTTTGAACGAAATTTTTGCCATTTCAGATATTCGCTCTGAATATGCATTCAATGTAGGTTTCTTTGAAGTTGGAGATGGTCGCGAAGGAATTCACGATACCTATCTATTAACTGCGATGTCCTTGCCTGCGAAAGCTATTTTTTATCAAAGTACTATGGTAGAATGGTTTTCGTGGGATGCGTTATTAGATAGTTTCAAGGATTCTAATTCGAAGTGGTTTGCTCCACAAAAAGAAGGAATTCTTCAATATCATCGAGAATTCGCAATTGCGATAGAGAAGTGTCAGAAGAGGGCATTAAAAAATAAAAAAGACTTATACTCTAAAATCGATTAAGAGAAATCCCCTTCCAATGTTTAAAATGGTTTTTGATCGGTATTGGCCGGAAATTCAAGTTCCTGAAGAACTTTGATTGAAATTTCGTTTCCTTGAGCGGCTGAGAGGCGGTGCCATTTTAAGGATTCATCCAAATTCTGAGCAACTTCATATCCTCCTCCATAAAGGATTCCCAGAAAACCTTGAGCGCATTCATCACCCTGTTCCGCAGCCAAATGGTACCACTTGAGCGATGTTCGAATATCCTTAACTACTCCTTGTCCTCTTCTGTAAAGAGTCCCTAGCAAGGATTGTGCCCTTGGCTCGCCTTGGTCTGCCGCCCTTTGAAGCCAGTAGGCCGCTTTATAATCTTGAATGGGGTGATTTTCCGAGGAATAGAGAAGCCCGAGTTTTATCTGAGACCAAACATCTCCTTGTCTTGCGGGTTCTTGAAGCCAAAGAATAGCTTTTTTAGGATCTGGGACAAAGTACCACCAACCCAAAATAACGTGAAACTGCCAATGGCCCTTTTTTGCCTCGGTTCGGCACAATTTGAGAGCGTCTTTTTCACTAAACTCAGGAGTGGGATTTTGGAGATAATAAAATGCCAACTGCCACTTACTGTCAATATCCCCGGCATTGAATTTTTGAGTGAGTTCGGAGAGGTTCATGAAAATAGTCCGAATCAAAATTGCAGTTTGTAGAGCACTTCTTTGTTGTCTTTTGCGACACCGGTCCCGTGTCCCGTCTTAGGGTCGGTTGAAAATACGATATCGAGTATAGTTCCTTTGTTGCCAACGGCAGTGGCACTTCCGTAGAGCACCCCTTTCCGACCAAGTAAAAATCCTGTTTGTTTGATCCAAGGAGGGGATACGACAGAGCCACTAGAGTCTCCGCTTATTTCATACGAAAACTCGCCTTTAAACTTTTCTCCGCTCACTTTGGATTCTGCTGCGATAAAGCCGTGTCCATCTTGCTTGTTATCAAGAGTGGCGTCCATCACTTCACCTGTTTGAAGGTTATAAATCCGGACTGAAGTAATAAATTTGTTGCCCTCGGGTACTACAGAGTAATCGCCCTCAACGCTTTCATTGGCCCAGCGATATCCTTTTGCCGGAACTTTGTTTCCTTGGCCGTCATAGACCACATTAGGTAATGATTCGTGAGGTGTATTTGCTGGCTTGTTCTTTGCTCCTGAACTTTGTCCATAAAGAGAGCAGAAAAGGACAGCCATAACAAGAATGCGAAGAAAGGTCATTTCTTGGGTCTTTTCCCTTCAGAGCTAGAAGAAGGTTTCTTTTCGGATTGTGTGCGGGTGTATTTTATAGCGATGCCCATGTGATCCGGCATATTACCAACAAATCCCGGAGTGGACGTGGTCGTTCCGTTATAATAGGCCGTATTTCCGTAAGTGTTCACAGTTCCGGTCGTTGTGGTTGATCCTGGAATATAAACTTGGCTCGAGGATTGCGCCACGATGACCACTGCATCCGCGCCTAACTCTGCGGCAGATTTCCGCATTTTATTAAACATATCGCTACCGCTGGCAAAAGCACCTCCCTTGACAGTGCACTCTCCAATTTTTTTATAAGGCCGATTAGGAAAGGCCGATAAAACATCCACGTCATGATAATTGGTAGGAGCGTATTTCTCGCTGGTGGTGGAGGTTTTAAATCCCCATGTGCTGCAGCCGGTTAAAATAAATAAGGAAAGAATAATTGTGGGAGCTTTTAAAAGATTATTTTTCACTGGTTTCCTTTTTTTTGAATTTGTCTTCGGGCAATAAAAGTAATGAAAGGAAAAATAGCCCCCACCCGAGTCCAACCCCGTAGTTTGCTCCCAACGTCCAACAAAGGACAATAATACCAAGAAATTTGCGCATAACTGTGATATCTATTTTGCTCTTTAATAGAGCATTAAAAGAGTAAAATTTACTATCGTCAAGCTCCGTAATGGAGCAAAAAAGAAGTAAAACTAGGAATCTAACTGGAAGTACGATTCGTCGCTTGCGAGTCAGTCATTCTTTTACGCAAGAAATGCTTTCTGCTCGGTGCAATATTCTAGGATGTAATTTAACACGTGGAACCCTTGCCAAAATTGAGGCAGGAATCAGGGGAGTCACAGATAACGAATTACTCGCTATTGCCTCTTCTCTTCACGTTAAAGTTGATCTGCTTTACCCAAAAAATGCTTTAAAATCCTTGAGGGATACCATTCTTTAATAAATTTAAAGAAAGATGAGATTCTCAGCGCTTAGCCTTGATTTGCCGGGATCTCATGACAATCTCGCAGCGGTGAAATACGCTTATGAAGATCTCAGCGATGGGCAGTTTGAGAGCCTAATTGTCTTCATATGCCAAAGGCTACTGGGGATTTCTGTTCAAGGGTTTGCACCCGGTGCCGATGGAGGGCGGGATGCTAAATTTCACGGTACTGCCGATCTTCATCCAAGTAAAACTTCCCCGTGGACTGGGATCACCATTATTCAGGCAAAGCATACGAGAGGAATTAACAAACACTTTTCAGAGTCTGACTTTTATAATATCGAAAGTAATAGTAATATTCTTGCAAAGGAGATCCTCCGCATTAAAGCTCTTCGTCAGAAAAAGCAGTTAGATAATTATATGCTTTTCTCAAATCGTAAGTTAACGGGGATAGCGGAGAGTGAAATTCGAACTTATCTGTCGAAAGAGTGTGATATTCCACAGATATCGATTTACCTTTGTGGCACTCAGCAACTTGAGTCATGGTTTAAATTGCCGGAGTTCTCAGACATTCCTAGTTTAGCAAACCTCGATCCAGTAGATTCTCCTTTAAATGTAAGTCCTGATGATTTAGCTGAAGTGGTCCATGCTCTTGCTAGAGAGAAAAATACTATCGTTACAATCCTTGACGATCCACCAACTCAACGTGTTACTTTTCAAGCGAAGAATGAAATAAATACAATGACGGAAGATTATGCCGCTGCTCAGCTCAGAAAATATCTTAAGCAGACAGCTCAGATTCGGAGTTTTCTCTCGGCACCGGGAAACATCGAATTATTGCGACTGTACGAATCTATCGTAGACGAATTTCAATTAAAAATTATTTCCAAGAAAAAAGACTTCCAAACATTTGATGAAGTCATGGAATATCTTGTAAAATTACTTTTTGATCGTGATGCCGTATTGCGACAACATAAACGTCTTACAAGAGCCATTCTTTTTTATATGTATTGGAACTGTGATATAGGGGAAACACCTGATGCTCCGACCAACTAAACATTCTCACCCTGATAGGACAGTTATAAATGTATCACTTCAAATTATGCTCTATCTTCAAAAAAATCGGGTGTGCGATTATTCGAAACTATTAGCATTTTCCAAAAAGAGAGTGATTGGAGGAGATGTTTTATTTCTTCCTGCCCTAAACTTTCTTTATTTATTAGGTCTCATTGAATATTTGCCGAAGGCCGATACGATTGAATACAGAGGATCCTCAAAATGAACCTTTCTCGGCTCTACTCTAACAAACCGCTTCTTTTTGAGCCATTAAACTTTCAGGCTGGTTTAAATGTTGTTGTTGCTGAAATTCGACTCCCTGAAAACCAAGAGAAAGATACCCATAATCTTGGAAAAACGACTTTGTGTCACCTTTTAGATTTTACATTTCTCGATGATAGGGATCCGGATTTTTTTCTATTCAAGCATTCTAAAGTATTTTCTCAGTTTATCTTTTTTCTGGAAATTCATCTTGATGATAAATCATTTCTTACGATTCGGCGAGGAGTAGAAGAAGCTACTAAAATTAGTTTTAAACGCCACTCTATCGGAAACCAAGATTTAACAAAAATAACCGAGAAAGATTGGGATCATTTTGATATTCCATTCGATAAAGCCAAAAAATTATTGGATGGTCGCCTCGATTGGAAAATATTGAAACCATGGCATTATCGAAAAATGATGGGCTATTTATTGCGTACGCAAGAAGATTACCTAAAGGTATTTCAATTACGCAAGTTCACCTCCAAGCATATTGATTGGAAGCCTTTCTTGGCTCATATTTTAGGCTTCGATGGTCCATTACTGAAGCAGCATTATGATAAAGAGGAGCGGCTCGTCGAAAAGACTGCCGAAGTTCAGATTATCAAAAACGAGTTGGGTACTGCAATTGAAGATATTAGTCGGCTTGAAGGTATTCTATTATTAAAACGTAATGAATTTGAAAAAAAACAGAATCAGTTAGATGCTTTCGACTTTCGCTCTCAAGATAAAGAACAAACAAAGCATTTAGTTGATCAGCTAGATGTTTTAATCGCTGAACTAAATTCGGAACGATATTTTCTGACTCAGAATCGCCGAAAAATTACTGCATCTCTTGAGGAGGACCAAATTCTTTTTGATCCTAAGGAAGCCCAAAGACTTTTTCAAGAAGCAGGAGTTTTTTTCACTGGTCAGATCAAGAAAGATTTTGATCAACTCATTGCATTTAATCGTGCAATAACGGAAGAACGAAGTGGATATCTAAAAGATGAACTTCAAGAAATTGATGTCCGTATTTCCGAAATAAATACGAAGTTAAATTCGTCTGGGAAAAAACGCTCGGAAGCGCTCTCTTATCTTAGTACTACAGACGTTTTTGAAAAATATAAACAGGTTTCAGATTCGTTAGTTATACTTAAAGCTGATATTACGGTTCTCGAACGTCAACGTGATTCTGTTAAAAGGTTACAAAGCCTTAATAAAGAAATTCAAGGACTACAGGAAGAGAAGACAAAATTACAAGTTCAAGTTGAAGCAGATATTCGCAAGCAAGATTCATTGGAAACGAGTCTCTTTTCCTCAATTCGAATTTTTTTTAGTGAGATTGTAGAGGAAGTAATTGGCCAAAAAGCACTCCTGAGTGTGTCATGTAATAAAAATGGAAACCCGGAATTTGTCGCCGAGATTCTCGACGAATCTGGAAATTCAACCAGCGCTGATGCAGGTCATACTTATCGTAAGTTACTCTGCATTGCTTTTGATCTCGCAATATTACGAGCTCATTTGACGGACAATTTTCCTCGGTTTGTATTTCATGATGGAGTATTCGAATCGCTTGATTTACGTAAAAAAACAAAGCTTTTGGGTGTTTTGAGGCACTATACAGAGCTAGGGCTTCAGCCTGTAATTACTTTGATTGATTCAGATTTACCGCCAGGGGAAGGGGTTTTCAGCGACTCCGAAGTTATTTTAAAATTGCACGACGAGGGTAATGACGGATTGCTATTTAAAATGAATTCATGGTAGCTCATAGCAGCTTACCCGATGATGTAATGCTCGCGACGGTTTTTTTTCAAAGCGTTTTTGCGACGGTTCGATCGAACATCTCTCCTGTGAACAATAGTGAATAGATAGAAACAAGGAGAACCTTGTTATGCAAATACGTTATGTTTTATGACTAAATAATCGTAAGTACTTGGAAATGAAAGTCCTGGACAGAGTGGGATTCGAACCCACGGTACTTTTAACGGTACACACGCTTTCCAAGCGTGCTCTTTAAACCACTCAGACATCTGTCCATTTGAGGAGCCTTCTAAATAACCATATTCCCGAAAAAAAATCCACTCCCGATTTTCCCTGGGAGAAAATATATTTCCGCCTAGCTCGTACGAGGCTTCCGAGCGACGACCAAAAGAGAGACGCCAAAAGGGAACCGAATCCATTTTTGCGTCGCAAGCCGAACAAATTGCCACTCTAAAACCCGATTCAACGGCCCCCAGGGGATCCGATTCTCGGGACGATCCCAGGGATTCTCCTGCTTTCCACTCCACTCTCTCCATTGGCGAATGAGATAAACCGCAGGAAAAGCCAAAACATTGATAAAATTCCAAAAAGAGATCTCAAACCCGACTTCTTTCATCAGAGAAAGGAGGTTTTTTGCGCTGTAACGGCGATAATGATGAAGCGACCGATCCCAGTCGCTCCAAAAAAACTCAAAAGCAGGGACCGTTAAAATCAAATAACCTCCGGGCTTGATCCCTCGGTAAAGCGATTCCAAGGCCAATCGATCGTCTTTCAAGTGCTCCAATACATCCAACAAAGTCACAACATCCACGGTCGCTTCTTCAAATGGAAACTTCTCTGCACTCCCTTCTCGAAAGTTTTTTTCTCCCAATAAAACTCGAGCGCGATCGATGGATTCCTGATGATCATCGATTCCGATCATCGAATATCCCTTCTGAATCATCTGCTCCGCAAAACACCCGGTCCCGCAGCCGACATCCACTAGAACCTTTCCTTGGGGCTCAGGCAAAATACGATTCACCCATTCCGAGGCAATGCGACGTTTACCGCGATAAAACCAATGCTCCCGCTCAACACGGGCTAAAACCTCATACTCCTCGGGATTCATGAGAGGCGACAATATAGGAAGGACGTTGCTTCACTTCGTGATAAATACGACCGAGGTACTGACCTAAAATTCCAATCGCAATCAGTTGAATCCCCCCCAGACAAAGAACCGCAACGGAAACGGTTGTGAAACCGGGGACATCCAAGGACTGGAGTTTTCCAAAAAATTGAAATCCTTTAATGACCATCAAAAAAGCGGCATAGAGAAATCCAAAACAGGAGATCAATAAACCGAGACTTGAAATCCATTGAATCGGAAGCGTGCTAAAACTCGTCACACCATCCCATGCTTGGCCAAAAAGCTTGAAATAAGATTGCTTCACTTCTCCACCGATGCGCGCGGAACGATGGTAAGGGATCGTCGCCTGGCTATATCCGACCCATCCGCGCAATGCTTGCAGAAAAACACTGCGCTCCGGCATCTGCTTGAGCTCCTCCACGATGACTCGATCCATCAGTCCAAATGTCCCACTATTATGAGGCATCACGCCAGAGGTCATCCGATAAAATATCCAATGGAAGAGCTGAAATAACATCCCTTTGATTCCACGCTCCGCTCGAGACAGTCGAACA
>JAZKBH010000128.1:6269-11626 GCA_040388725.1 Verrucomicrobiota bacterium | reverse complement strand
ACCGGCCACTTGCTTCGTTTGCTCGGTAGGATTGAGAATCAGGAGCCCATCATGTCCATCGAGTAAGGCCTCGACTCCGGATTCGATACGACCGAGAACCTGCTTGAGACTGACAACCGCTGGAATGTCCAGGGATCGAGCCATGATCGCCGTATGCGAGGTTCTGCTGCCCGCTTCAGTGGCAAAACCGAGAACCATCTTACGATCGAGCTGAACGGTATCGCTCGGAGTTAAATCATGGGCGACGATGATCGAAGGAACATCGAGTTGAAGTGAGAAACCGGAGCGGCCTTGAAGATTACGCAAGACACGACGACTGACATCTTGAATATCGGTCGCTCTTTCACTTAAAAATTCGTCTTCAAGTTGTCGAAGTTGCTTGATGAACGACTTGGTGGTTTGCTGATAAATATAATCAACACCCAAAAGTTTTTCCGCGAGTTGAGACTTTACGGCCTCGATAATGGTTGGATCTTCTAAAACGAGTAAATGCGCATCAAAAATGGCCGCATCTTGCTCTGCTAAATCTTTTTCGAGCTTTTCTTTAATTTCTAAAATTTCTTGGCGCGTTTTAACCAGCGCATCTTCCAAAAGCCCCATTTCTGCAGGAATGTCATCGGGCTTAATCTTACGTCGACGGATAATTTTATTGTCTTGGGAAAAAACGACAATAGGCGCAACAACGACACCTGGAGATGCAGCAACTCCGGTGAGTTTGATCTCATTTGAAATGGTTTGGGGAATATCCTCCGACATGCAGAGGTATTTTTACACTATTCTTCGTCAAATTTGCGAGCAATTAATTCTTCTATTTCTTTAAGTGCTTGAGAAGCATCTCCGCCGATCGCCGTCACTTTGAGGCGAGAACCACAACCAGCTGCTAAAAGCATTAAACCCATGATGCTTTTGCCGTTGACCTCTTCGCCATCCTTTTCAACCCAAATTTCGGAAGTAAAACGATTAGCAACACGAACAAACATCGCAGCGGGACGGGCATGAATTCCTAATTTATTGGAAACAACCACGTCTTTAACCACTTTGGCCTCTTTGCCGGAACCCTTTTGATCTGCAGAACCCATTGCTTTACTCCAGTTATTGATTGGTGATCGTCTGAATCAACCGATTATTGAATTCCGATGCGGAATGTTGACCCATGCCTTTGAGTTTTTGATCCATTGCAGCCACTTCCACAATAGTCGCCAAATCCCGACCAGGTCTGACGGGGATAATGACATGAGGGACTTTAATTTGCAAGATTTCATAATAGCTTTCGTCGAGCCCGATTCGCTCGACATCATGAACTTTTGACCATTCCGATAAAGTCACCACCAAATCGATCCGTTTTTCATGGCGAACGCTTCGAATTCCAAATAAATGAGCCGCATTAATAATCCCCAACCCACGAACTTCCATGTGAGAGCGGGTCACGGGCGATGCAGATCCAATCAGCTCTCGTCCCTCAAAAATACGAACGCGAGTAATATCATCCGCCACCAAACTATGACCTCGGGCTAAAAGCGAAAGAGCGCACTCACTTTTACCAATCCCGCTATCTCCTCGAACGACCACTCCGACCCCTTGAATATCCAACATACTTCCATAAACAGAGGTTCTTGGCGCAAAATCCATCTCCATACAAATCGTCGCGGCATTCACAAAACGGAGTGTCGCCATGGAACTTTTAAACACAGGAGTATTCGCTGCTTCCGCCTCTTCCAAAACATAGGAAGGAATTTTAATATTTCGGGTGAAAATAATGCTCGGAATCTTTTGAGCGAATAAATCCCGAACTCGCTTTCGACTCTCTTTCGGCGAGAGGGAATTCAAATACGCCGTTTCGGCCCATCCGATGACTTGAATCCGTTTCCAGGCAAAGTTTTTAAAAAAACCGGCTAATCCGAGTCCGGGTCGATTGACCGAACCTTCACGGATTTTTCGTTTTAATCCGCTCGCTCCCGCGATGAGCTTCATGTGCAAGGTTTCAGCGTGGCTGGAATAATAATCCCCGATGGTGACATTCGGGATTATGGACTTCGGAACTCGATCCATTTGACTCATCCCCGCACTCTGGACGTCGAATAGAGTGGAATCAATTCTTAAAAAATTTCGAGGACTTCCGGCAGATTCGTTAAATTACGAACTCCCTTCGAATGCACGACCACGACATCTTCCAATCGTACTCCGCCAATCCCCGGATAATAGATTCCCGGCTCAACCGTAACCACCTCACCTGGCGTAAAATGAGTCTCCGAAAATCTCGGCGATTCATGAACCTCCATCCCCAATCCATGACCGATGCCATGAAAGAAACCGACCCAGCGTCCTTTCACTTTTTTGGTCGGATATCCTCCTTTTTTAAATCGCTCCACCAACTCCTTGTGCATCTCTGCACCGGATCGACCGGGCTTGACTTCTTTCATGACCCAAGCCTTTCCTTCTTTCACCGTCTCATACAAATGACGTAGTTTTTCAGGCGCACGTCCTCGGACAAAGGTCCGGGTCAGATCCCCATAATAACCGGTCCGTGGATCACGAGGAAAAATATCAAGAATGATCGCTTGATGCGCAAAGAGAACGCCTGAGCCTCGTTCATGAGGATCACAGGCTTGATTCCCTCCTGCCACAATCGTGTTCGCAGGAAGGCCATTGGCACGAACGATTGCGGAATCAATTTCTCCTCGTAAAATCTCGGATGTCAGGATTTGATTTCCCCAAGAAAGTTTTCGATCCTTTCGAATTTTGGAAGCCTTTAAAACCTCCTGACCGCGGAGAAGTCCAATCGTCGCTAATTCCACTCCCCGTCGAATTTTTTGAACTTCGGCGTTCGATTTGAAACGTCGTTGAGGAAAAAAGGAATCGTCAGAAACCTCGACTCGAATTTTATTTCGACGCAATCCTTCGACGAGTCCCGCAGGAAAAAAGGAAGGAACCTGGAGCGCTTTGAATTTGAGTTTTTGACAAACGGACGTTAGTAAGTTGAGCGGAGTCGACTTCACTCCTTTTTCTAAAAATTGTTCAAAGCCGTAAATACGATCAATCTCCGCATCCCGTTTCGCTCGATCGATTTCCAATGGACTTAAAACAGCCGCTGTTTTCCCTCGAAACTCCCACCACAAAAAAGGATCCGGAACAAAAAACTGGGTGGCATACAGCATCTCTGCATTTTCTTCACTGCAGGCATACATGAATCGGGGAAGAGATTTCATGGGAGTGATTTAACCACCAAAAAAAGGCAAAGAAATAAAAAGTTTCTCACACATCCTCCTTCGCACAAGCTTCGGCGGGACAGGAAGACACGAAGGCACAGGAAGAGCTATCCGCAGATTTACACCGATGAACGCAGATGAAATTCATTTGGGTTCTAAAGGCAAATAGATAACCCATTCAAAGCCTTTTGCTTTATAAAAAATACGGCCTTTAAAATCCGCGAAAATCTGCGGATTGCTCTTCTATTGCCTTTGAGTCTTCCTGTCCCGCCGAAGCTTGTGCGAAGGCGGATGTGTGAGACCTGTCTTTAAAAAGACTTAAACCGTAATCAAACCGACTTTGATCGCATAACGAGTCAAACTGGCGATATCATGAATGTTCAATTTTTTCATGATGTTGCTCCGGTGATTATCCACCGTCTTAATGCTCAAATTCAAAATAACCGAAATTTCTTTCGTGCTGTGACCTTCTGCAACCAATTGCAAAATTTCACGTTCACGACTGGAAAGCATTCCTTCATCTGCGGTCGGATTGGCGACGGCATTCCGCAACAGGGTCGCGACAGAAGGTCCAAAATAGCTTCCTCCATCCGCAACTTGATTTACGGACTGTCTCAGTAATTCAACAGGAGCATTCTTTTCGATAAACCCATGAGCTCCTGCCTTGAGAACACCACGAACGGTCTCTTCAGAAGGATGGCCCGAGATTACCAAAATACGAACATCCGGTTTTTCACGGAGAAATTGACGAAGTAAATCGACCCCATTTAAACCCGGAAGCATTAAATCCAAAATGACAAGATCCGGTTTGAGATCTGAAAAACGTTGAAGGGCCTCGCGACCATCTCCAGCGCTCCCCGCAATTTCAAAACGTGACTCTTGAGAAATCAAACGCTCCAATAATTCACGGAACATCGTTTGATCGTCAACAATAAGAACTCGAAGCTTGGGTGTGTTATTCATACCTAGGTGATTTTCCTATCTAGTATTAGCCTAAGAGAGAAAAAAGCAACCCTAATATTAAAAATAAATATACCTAGATTAATTCAACTAAAACCGGCTAATCGCCATAGCCATTGGGGTACTTCACGTGCCAGGCCCATGCACTCTCTACAATGGGGAGAATATGGTTAAACTTGGGTTTCCAACCGAGCTCAGTCGAGGCTTTGTGAGCTCCAGCGACGAGTCGCGGCGGATCTCCGGGACGATTCGGTTTCGTCACCACGGGAAGCTTTTTACCTGAAACCTTTTCAACCGCTTCGATCACTTGCCGAACAGAATACCCCTCTCCGGTTCCCAGATTGTAGAAGCTACTGCTTTCGCGTTGAAGCGCAAGGATATGGGCCGCAGCTAAATCCTTAATGTGAATAAAATCACGGATACAAGTCCCATCAGGAGTCGGATATTGATCGCCAAAAATTTCAACATGCGGCTTTTGACCGAGAGCGACCTTAATGATGTTCGGAATCAAATGACTTTCGATTCGATGATCTTCCCCAAATTTTTCAGAGGCTCCTGCCGCATTAAAATAGCGAAGATTCACATGAACCAATCCATGAATTTGATCGTACCACTTGAGGATTTGCTCAAATAAAAGTTTCGAATGCCCGTAAGGGTTAATCGGCTTTTGAGGAGTCATCTCATCCATCGGAACGGTTTCGGGAATTCCATATGTGGCGCACGTCGATGAAAAAACGAGTTTTTTCACTCCCGCATCCACCATCGCATCGAGAAGATTCAGTCCGTTGGCGACGTTATTCCGATAGTATTTGGAAGGATTCACCATCGATTCACCGACGAGTGCAAATGCCGCAAAGTGCATCACCGCATTCGGTTTTTCCAACAGCATCGTTTTAAAAATAAAATCGCGATCTCCGAGATCACCTTGGATAAACTTGGCGCGAGGATCAATGGCCCGACGATGCCCTTCCACAAGACTGTCGAAAACAACGACCTCATGTCCGGCGTTTAAAAGCTCTTCCGAGCAAATACTGCCAATATACCCCGCCCCACCCGTTACCAATATTTTCACTTCGTTCCTTTTTCTTGCGATGATCTGAAGCCGTTTAGCCCAAGTTCATGGCTAATAAAAACTCGTTATTATTCTTCGTCTTCTTCCAGTGGAGCAGCGGCAGCTTCAGCAGCTTCGAA
>JAZKBH010000128.1:0-6259 GCA_040388725.1 Verrucomicrobiota bacterium | reverse complement strand
CCATGAGTGTTTCCATCGCTTCCGTTGCAGGCATCGAAGTAAAGGCACGACGCAACATGTGAATACGAGGGAGTTCTTCGGCATGATAGAGAAGATCTTCTTTACGTGTTCCGGATTTCGCTATGTTGACCGCAGGATAAATGCGGCGATCTGCAAGCTGGCGATCCAAATGGATTTCCATGTTACCGGTTCCCTTAAACTCTTCAAAAATGACTTCATCCATCTTGGAACCCGTTTCGACGAGAGCCGTTGCGATGATCGTCAAACTACCGCCTTCCTCGATGTTACGTGCGGCACCAAAGAAACGTTTCGGTTTATGCAATGCACTCGCATCGACACCACCGGAAAGAATTTTTCCACTATGGGGTTGCAACGTATTGTAAGCACGAGCCAAACGGGTGATACTATCCAAGAGAATGATCACATCGACTTTGTTCTCCGCCAAACGTTTTGCACGCTCGATCACAATTTCTGCCACTTGAACGTGACGATCAGGTGGTTCATCAAAGGTCGAACTGACGACTTCCCCTTTAACCGAACGTTGCATATCCGTCACCTCTTCAGGACGTTCATCAATAAGAAGAACGATGAGATAGGCTTTCGGATAATTGGTTGCAATCGAGTGAGCAATCTTTTGCATCAAGATCGTCTTACCGACGCGAGGAGGAGCCACAATCAATCCCCGTTGTCCGAATCCGATCGGTGAGATCAAATCCATCGCACGCATCGCAGGATCATGAGGAACGGCCTCTAAAATAATCCGACGATTCGGGAAGAGTGGTGTTAAATTATCAAAGAAAATTTTATGACGGCTTTTTTCAGGATCTTCGCCTTCGATTTTATCAACTTTGACCAAAGCAAAGTAACGCTCTTTATCGCGAGGAGGACGAACAGGACCAGCAATGAGATCTCCCTTTTTCAAACCGAAACGTCGAATTTGGGAAGGAGAGACATAAATATCTTCGGGACAAGGAAGATAGTTATAACGCCATGAACGGAGGAACCCGTATCCATCGGAAAGAATTTCAAGAACGCCTTCGCCATGGATGGTTCCATTTTGATCGGCAACCTTTTTCAAGATTTCGCAGATCAGTTCGTTCTTTCGAAGGGACGAGGTATTTTCGACGTTATACCCCAATGCCATCGTATTGAGTTCGGTGATCGAGATTCCCTGCATTTCAGAGAGTTGAATGATCGGACCATTCGACGGAACGTAATCCGCTTCCGTAATCGGAGCGACAACCGGAGCCGCAGGTTTTGCGGGGGTCACCGGAGCAGGAGCCGGAGCTCCCGGAGTAGGACGGACGGGAGTATAAAGATCCGAAGAAGAGGAAACAGGTGCGGACCTCTCAGGAGGAGGAGTTGAAATAGGTTGCTCCGAAGATTCGGAATGGTCGTAGGAGTCATCCGATGTTGTTTTTTTAGAACGAACCATACGGGAGGATGTGGGTTTACGAGGTGCTTTCATGATTTTAAGGGGAAATGGATCGTGACCAGTAGCGAAGTTGAGCCTCCAACGATTGAAGAGTTCCTTCGTTCCAAATAACCACGTCGCTTTTTTTTATTTTTTCTGACAGGGGCATCTGACTTTTGATCCTCAATTCGACTTGAGAAGGGGTCAGACCCCGAGACGCCAAGCGTAATCGCTCTGTTTTTTCAGAGCAACCGACTCCGATGACTTTTTCAAAGGAAGATTCCAACTCTTTTTCAAAAAGAAGAGGAATCACCACCGCAAAGGTTTTGGAGTTGGATTGTTCTTGGAAACGCTTTTGTTCGGATCGCCACACCTCATGAATTCGAGGATGAGTGATTTGATTGAGTTTTTCCCGAAGGTCCGGGTTTCCAAAGACACGTTCTCCGAGAACGCCACGATTGATCGTCTGATCCCTATTAAGGATTTCTTTCCCGAAGACGTCAACGATATTTTTCCAGTTCTCCCGATCCGGCTCCATCAGCTCATGGGCAATTTCATCGGCATCCAAGACCGTCCATCCCCAGGAAAGGAGGATTCCCTTCACTGCTGATTTCCCGCAGGCAATTCCTCCCGTAATACCGATGCCGAATGAATCATTCATACGAGAAATTAGCTCGCCAAAGCCCGTTGATAGACCGTTTCATACTTCTCCGCACTCCGGTCCCAAGAGAAATCAAGAGACATCATCTTTTTACGAATCAGCGTCATTTGCTCTTTTTGAGCATATAAATGGAGTGCCTCTTTTAAGGCTAAATTCAATGCAGCAGGTTCATAAGCGTGAAAAACAAGTCCAGTCCCCTCGCCTGTTTCTGCTTTCCAAGGGGTTACCGTATCTTTCAGACCGCCAACCGCATGAACCACGGGAATAGTTCCATAGCGCTGACTATACATCTGAGTTAATCCGCAAGGCTCATACCGAGAAGGAACCAAAAAGAAATCGGCTCCCGCCACAATTTGATGGGAAAGGGTCTCATTAAATTCGATCAGAACCTTCACCTTGGATTTGAATTTTTTCTGCAACGCTTCCAAATAATTTTGATAGAATTGATCTCCTTCTCCCATAAAGACCATTTGGACATCATGTTGGGCCAGAAAATCATCGAGAACTTTAGCCATCAGATCGTATCCCTTTTGACTCGCAAGACGCGCGATACAGGCAAACAAAGGAACTTCTTTTTCTTCGAGCTTCAACTTTTTCTGCAACCAGGATTTACAGGCAACTTTTCCGGTCATTCGACGCAGAGAAAAACACTGGTTCAAATGCTTATCTTTTTCAGGATCCCAATCCTCCAAATTAATTCCGTTCAAAATTCCAGAAAGCTTAAAGGAGTGCTCCAATAAAACTTGATGCAATCCACACCCGAGATCAGGCGTTTGAATTTCCAATGCATATTGAGGACTCACGGTCGTTACCTGATGGGCCATTAAAATGGCACCTTTCATGAGATTAAAGCGCTCAAAAAACTCATAACTCCGAGGAGTAAAATAAGAAGCATCAAGATTGGAGAGTGCAAAATCGTGGGACCAAAAATTTCCCTGATAGGCAAGATTATGAACCGTAAATACAGTTTTTACCGGAAGACCTTGCGCCCGGATCAAACCCGGAATAAGTCCCGTCTGCCAATCATGGAGATGAACAATATCCGGATGAGGTTCAATGTAGCGCAAGAGTTCAACGGCCACCTTTGAGAAAAAGACAAAACGAGCCGCCGAATCTTCGTAGTCCCCGTAAACATTCCCATAAAGATAAGAGCGATCGAAAAATTCATCTCGTTGGACTAAAAATAACCGTACCCCATTCGAAGCGGTTGCTTCCCAAATCCGTGCAATTAAATTTTGATTCCCCAGCTTCACCGTAATCTGAATGTCGGTCAGAATTCGACTTTTTAAATGTTCCGCCACACTCCGATAAAAAGGAAGAATGACCGAGACCGCATGTCCTCGCTCTTTAATGGCAGGAGGCAACGCACAGAGGACGTCAGCGAGCCCCCCTGTTTTTGCATAGGGAGCCATTTCGGAAGCGATAAAAACGATGTTCATTCAATTTCCAAGAAACTTATTCTAATTTTTAAGAAAATTTCACTCTTAATTTAAGGAAGCGATAAAAGTTACAAAAGAGAATTTCTGACGTTTTCAAAGCCAAAACTACGAATTAGATCTACTATGAAAAATTTATATGGATTATCTTCGAAGATATTTCTCGAAAAATGAAGCGATCTTCGACTCATAAACTTCAGGGTTAAATGAGTAAAGATCAACATGGCTTGCCCCCTCTACAATCCAAATAGTTTTCGGATCTGAAGCTTTTTCATATAAACGCATTGTTTCCGCTAATGTCGTATGATTATCTTTTGAACCAGAAACAATCATGATCGGGCAATGAACTTCACTCAGTCTTCCTTCAGGGCAAAGATCATGTGAGGTAACTCCAGTCCAAAAAGGCAATTGAAAGATAAATAGAGGAGTAAAAATCCTCCCCCATGAACCTAAACGTATCATGAGTCGATCTGAAATCGCGTTAGAGATCGTAGGGTACATGGACTCAAGAACAACCGCATCAGGAATACCGGTTGATTTTGAAAGAACAAAAGAGGCAGCCCCAAGTGAAACCCCAATGACTCCTATTTTTTCATTCCCGGTGGTTTCTTTAAGCCACTTTAAGGAGGCATCTACACCTAAAGATTCACGCACTCCGAAAGTAATCCGCGACCCTGTACTCTTTCCATGAGAGGGAAGATCCATCAGCAAAACGGCATAGCCTAAACGATTTAAAAACTGTGCCCGTCCTAACATTTGAAGCCGGTTTGATCGCACTCCATGCAGTAATAGAACAGCCCCATGTCCCTCTACTCCCTGTAAATACCATCCAGAAACATAATTCTGATTTGGAAGTGAAATAGAGACATCCAACGCGTGAAGCTCAGCTGGAGGAACCCCGATAATTCGAGGAACTGCAGAGGTTAAACGCCATCCGAGGAATCCAAACGAAACAAAGATGAGACTCAAAACAAGGAACAATTTCTTTGTCATGATTGATCTCAATTAACGCTCCGAAGATCTTTCACTCAAAGAAATTGCTTCGAGAGACATAAGCTTCATTGAAATGGATCTTATGAATCAGATCAACTATTCCCACTCAATCGTCGCAGGCGGCTTGGAGGAGATATCATATACCACTCGGTTCGCGCCGCGAACTTCATTGATGATTCTCGTCGAAATCTTTCCAAGCAAGTCTTGAGGAAGACGGACCCAATCGGCGGTCATTCCATCCTGGCTTTCGACACAGCGGATCGCAATGGTGTAATCGTAGGTGCGTTCATCTCCCATGACGCCGACGCTTCGAACGGGCAAAAGAACAGCAAAAGATTGCCAGACTTTATAATACCAGCCCGCTTTCTTCATCTCTTCGATAACGATCGCATCGGCTTTGCGTAAAATTTCGAGCTTCTCTTCCTCAATCGGACCGAGGCAGCGAACGGCTAATCCAGGTCCTGGAAATGGTTGACGCCAGACGATTTCTTTCGGTAATCCTAACGCCTCACCGACTTTACGAACTTCATCTTTAAAGAGCTGACGAAGGGGTTCGACGAGTTTGAACTTCATCTTCTTCGGTAGTCCACCAACATTATGGTGACTCTTAATCACGGATGCGGGATTGCCCGCGATAGCGACGCTCTCAATGACATCGGGATAAAGCGTTCCTTGCGCCAAAAATTTAGCGTGTCCGACTTGTTGCATCGCTTCTTCAAAAACTCGGATGAATTCGACTCCGATGATTTTACGTTTCTTTTCGGGATCAAAAACCCCTTTGAGTTTTTTCAAGAAACGAGGGCCCGCCAGATTCGTGACTAATTTAATTCCGAGTCCTTTTTGGAAATAACCTTGAACGGCATCCCGTTCGCCGAGGCGGAGTAATCCGTTGTCGACGAAAATACAGGTCAGTTGCTTTCCAATCGCACGATGAAGCAATGCGGCGGCAACGCTCGAATCGACTCCGCCGCTCAATCCGAGAATGACCCGCTCATTTCCGACGGTTTCGCGAATTTCTTCACACGTCTTATCAATAAAGGACTTCATCGTCCAATCGGCCTTCGCCTTACAAATTCCGAGGACAAAATTTTTGATCACTTCTTTCCCGCGAGGGGTATGAGAGACTTCTGGATGAAATTGAAGTCCGTAAAAACGGCGTTTCGGATCTTGGATCGCCGCAAAGGGAGCATTATCGGAGGTCGCGATCGCTTCGAAGCCTTTAGGAAGACGGGTGAGATGGTCACCATGACTGTTCCAAATTTCGAGAGATTTCGGAAGCTTCGCAAAAAGAGGATTCGCTTTCTTAACCTTGAGTGTTCCACGTCCGTATTCACGACGATCACTCTTTTGAACTCCGCCTTTTAAATGGAACCCCATCAACTGCATTCCATAACAAATTCCAAGAATGGGAATACCGAGATCAAAAATTGCTTTATCCGGATGGGGAGCTTTATCGGAATAAACACTCGCAGGACCTCCTGAAAGAATGATTCCACTCGGATTCAGGGCACGAATTTTTTCGGCAGGGGTATTAAAAAGAATGATTTCTGAAAAAACGTTCAGCTCACGAATACGCCGGGCGATGACTTGAGTGAACTGGGATCCGAAATCGAGAATGACGATCTTGCTCATAAGGGGGTCTTTTCTGTCAAAATCTTCCCGAATGGCGAGAATATTCCTTATCTCGAGAAAAAGAAGAGATTGAACCGCCAAGGAAAAGGCAAAGAACGCCAAGTTAAAGAACTAAAACAACCT
>JAZKBH010000127.1:0-4469 GCA_040388725.1 Verrucomicrobiota bacterium | reverse complement strand
TACTTCGGTTTGACGCAAGATCCAAAGAGTAATGCCCAATTTAAGCGATGGATCTACAATCACGGGAGTGAATCAAAAATTTTAACTTTGGATGAGATAAAAAACCTAAATAGAGAACCGGATTTCTTCGAGCTTTTAAAAGCAGTCATTTTAACAGGGTCTTTAGGAAAAGATCCCGGTGCATTTGGGCCGATTCCCTTGGGCCCTCTTTGTAGTGTAGACGTTTTGAGTCAGTCTTCTGATGCGCAAATTTTCAAAATCGGAGCAAACATCATTGATCAATATGATTCGGGAAATTATCCGACGACCATTTATTGTCGCGTTTATGGTGGAGTGATTTCTGATTTTTATAATAATTTTTATGGAGTTGAAAATCTTCCGTATCTTTTTCGAGTGTGGGGTCGCGGATTTGCGGGTTTCCCTGCGGCGGGTATGGCGACCTGTTGGATGCAGCCCGAAGTATGGAATCCCCATCAGGATCCTGGGAGTAAAACAGGGAATCAGATCGCTCCGACGAATTTTAGGGTTCAGGCCTATGGATCTGTGAAAACATGGTGCAAAACCGCTCCGCTGGCAGATACCAATCCGTTGGCATATGGTCCTCCAGTGAATTATGGGAATGATCCCGATAATCCGAATGATCCTCATGGAATTATTAATTTTACCACTGACCGCGCGAACGTAAATTTTTATACAAATCCGGTGCCACTCGATCAACCAATGGGAGCTAGCTCGCCGGCTATCGAGAATGTTCCTTCGGGCTTTGCGAGCCAACCCGTTGGATTCAGTACGGGATCTAATGCATGGCCTTTTTTCAGTGTACTTTATGGAGTTAATTCAACAGCCCTTTCTTTTGAGGTGAGTCCGTGGTTTGGATTTGGAATGCAGTGGAAAGATGGTTCGGGGAACTATCATACCTATTCGACTATGGATACGATCAAGTGGGGAATGCAAACCGTGACGGGCATTCCCCCCGCAGGAGGAGGAGGATCTCTGAATGCTTATTATTTTCAGCCCGACGCCCGTACAGATCGGTTTGGATCATCTTTAGGTGTCCTGGGTGATGAAGCGGCAACCGTCGTTGCACAAAGAAAAACGCATCGCATGTCGAACGATCGGGGAAATCGGGTTTCAGCATGCGCACCGCGAAGTACATCCGGTTTTTTTTATAATCCTAATCCGAGCTCCAATGGGTACTATGCCCCATTTCTTTTTACGGATAATATTAGGAATAGGGTTCTAGGTGGTTATTCCGCCTATTATACGGATCCTGATGGAGTGGTGCGTCGGGCGGAAGGGGCCTATAATACCTTATCCACTTCAACGGACGGATTTCCCTTGGTTGCTGCTAATACGGCAACAAGGCCTGTGATTTTGAATCGTCCCTTTCGATCCGTCGGCGAGCTTGGCTATGCTTTTCGTGATCTTCCCTACAAAAATCTTGATTTTTTTACCAAAGAGAGCGCGGATGCGGGACTGCTCGATGTTTTTTCGGTGGATGATAGTGATCTTGTTGCCGGAAAAGTGAATTTAAACACCCCTCATCCTGAAGTTCTCAGGGCTATTTTAAAAGGAGCGCTTTTAAAGGATTCCGATACAAGCCAAGTGATTAAGAATGAAGCGGATGACATTGCGAAGATGATCGTTCAGTGGACATCGAGTAGTGATCCAACGAAAGGACCACTCATGAATCGTAGTGAGTTGGTGACTAAACTCAGCGATGGGTTGAGCGATGTTTTGGGATCAAATGCGCCAAAAGTCATCAAGAGCCAACGGGAGTCAGTCGTTCGTGCTTTAGCGGAAGTAAGTGGGACACGAACGTGGAATGTGATGATCGATGTCATTGCTCAATCTGGTCGGTATCCCAAAGAAGCGAATTCATTGAGCCAATTCTTAGTCGAAGGAGAGCGTCGTTATTGGTTACATCTTGCCATTGATCGGTATACGGGAAAAATAGTGGATCAACGTTTGGAGCCTGTTTATGAGTAAATATATTTCAATGGTTGTTTGTCTCGGAATGATGTCCTGGCTTTTTGGCGTTGATGAGGGAAAAATCATTCCTCCTCCTTCAGCTCCATTTGTAGTAATTCCGGTTAATAATATTTCCTATACAATGGAGATTGGTTCTGCGGCAGATACAGCTCCGGCTTCCTCTCCGTTGGCGAAATCATTGAGGATCAAAAAAATTGAGGTTTCACAGTCAGGGAATATTCGTCGAGATCAGAGTTTATGGTCGGATGGAACTCAAACAGAGGATTGGTATGTGGATGAAATTTACATTTATCAGGATCCCCGCGGCTGGATTACCTCATTAAATCCTAAGACAATGTCGAGTGGGACAATTCAGCGCCGTGATGCAAGCGATTATTTCAAATGGTTATCGCTGGATAATTATAAGAAGATTGTTCTGTATGAAGGGAAAAAAGCTTATCAATATTCTGAAAATGACCAAACCGCCTGGATTGATGTGACGACGCTTTTTCCTTTGGCCTATCAGCGTGGAACAGAGACTTGTGTCTATCGTTTTAAAGGACCATTTCCAGAGGAGCTTGTTTTGCCTAAAAAGTATAAGGCCGAGTTGGATAAGATTCGTTAAAAAAAACTCGTTTTGTTCTTCATTTAATCGATATTTTTCAACGCCTATCCCAGCCAATCATCGTAATGAAAAGGCGAATGCCAGCTCAGATTGAAAAAGAACTTCGACGCATTCCGGGGGTAGGATCTAGTCTTGCTCAGGATTTATTTGATTTAGGAATCACAAGTGTTAGGGGCCTCGTTGGTCTTGATCCTGAACTATTGTACTGCCAGCTTTGCCAAATTCGTGGACAGCATCAGGATAAATGTGTCCTTTATGTTTTTCGCTGCGCAGTCTATTTCGCATCCGAAAAAAATCCAGATCCCCCACGACTCTGTTGGTGGAACTGGAAAGATAAACTCACAGACGCGTGAGTTTTTCAATCCTTTGTTTTTCCGTAATCAGAAAGTCTTATGGGAAGCATCGTAAAGCGGCATTAGATCTAATGGCCGTTTTTGATATAAAGTTATTCGGAGGGAATCGATTGTTTAAAGAATTTAACGATGAGAGGGATCGATTCGGGAGGAACGGTATGTTCTCCCTCATGAATGAGAGTGAGAACGGGTGTATGTATGGGTGAATTGTAACGGGTGACAGTGCTTGTCGTAAATTTATTTTCAATTTGTCCTTCATCGCAATTGTTGATTTTGAGGACGTTTTCGATCGTCTTTTGTTGCAAAGAAAAAGGAACGAGAGGATCTTTTTGTCCAGCGATATGCAGATAAGGAAGTGGTTTTAGGCGGTCGCTAAGAAGTCCCATCATGGTACTAGCCGAAGGGGCGATGGCGGTGAGCTTTTCTCCTCTTGCGGCCCAAAGAAGTTGCGTAAATCGTCCGCCATTGGAATGTCCTGTGGAGAAGATGTATCGGCGATGGGTCTCGTCTTCTTTGAGAAGGGATTCGACCATAGAATCAAAAAATTTGAGATCCCGGTCATTCGAGTCCCCTACATTGAATTGCCATCCCGAGAGATGTCCTTCAAAGTCGGTCAATTTTCCCGGAGTGCGAAGGCCTTGGGGATAGACAACAATGGCTTCAGGCCAATTTCGATAGAGAGGAAAGGCATTAACCATTTCTTGAGCATGTCCTCCATGTCCATGCCAAACAAAGACAAGGGGAGAAGGAATATCGCTGGGATTGTTGGGCAAAAAAACAAGAGCTTCACGAGTTTGCCCCTCCACTTTCCACTCCATTGATTTTGGTGATAGCCCTTCGGAAAATAAAAAGGAGGGAATGAGGGGAGAAAGAAGAAATGCTAAAAAAAAGATGATTTTAGGAGAGGAATTCAATGAATCTTTCTACCTCGGAAGAGGATAAATGAGTTTGAGTTGCCGATGAGGATTCAAGAAGAAGAAATGGTCTAAAAACATAAGCTGAAGTCTGAAAAGCGAATCTTTCATCGGCTTCCTTTCTTTTTTAAGAGGATATTGTGTTTTTTGAGCTAAGCGCTTTCGCGTGGAACAAGAGTTACGGGCAAGACTATGCTTTGTGTGGGTCGTGTCGGATCTTCTATGATCGATAAAATGAGTTTTGCTGCTTCCAGGCCGAGAAGATTCATCGGGTTGTGGATGGTGGTCAAGGGAGGTTCGCAGCGAGAGGCATCTTTAAGGTCGTCAAATCCGACGACAGCAATGTCTTTTGGAACAGCAAGGCCTCGACTTTGAAGTTCTTTCAAGCAAACCATCGCTTCCAGATCATTACTACAGACAATGGCATCTGGGCGTGGATTTTTGCTTACGAGATATTCGACCGCTTCGCGAACAGCTTCCTTGTAGGGAGATGTAGGAGTTTCCAATTTGAGTTCGTAAACGAGTCCTCGATCGCAAGCGATACCAAAATCATTCATGGCGTCGCGAAAACCTTCAAAACGGGGAGTCAAAGAAAAGCAGCCCGAG
>JAZKBH010000126.1:0-2529 GCA_040388725.1 Verrucomicrobiota bacterium | reverse complement strand
TCACGAGGAGCGAAAATCGAAAGTAGACTTAACTCCGCCTCATCTTGTTGCATCGCCCGTTGGGAAGATTCGATATCGAGTTCAACCTTTCGAATTTTGGATTGAGTTGCCTCCAACTGATACACTTTACGTTTCCACTCTTCTTCCGTGGCGGCTTGTTCTTCTTTCAGTTTTTGGATTCGATCGAGTTGATCTTTGGCATCGGCCATTGAAACTTTTTCGGTTTCGAGTTGAGCCGAGAGTGATTTTTTTTCGGCCTCATGTGTTTTCAAACGAGCTTGAACTTCCCGATCATCCAGCCGGAGGAGAAGATCTCCCTTTTTCACCTGTGAGGAGACTTTCACCGGAATCTCGACAATGAGTCCCGCTTTGGAGGTCGCAATTTTGACATTCTCCTCGGCCGCCTCAACAATGCCTGTCGCCGCGACCGATTTCGCATAAGGTGCCATGGCCGGTTGAACCATGGGCGCTGGCTTGGGAGTCTCTTTGCGAAGGCTTAAAACCAATTTGGCAGTGAGAGCAACGCCGAGAATCGCTAACCAAAAACTGAACTTTCGAAAAACGAGCATCACCTTTAATCCATCTGCATTTTATCGACTTTTCCACCCCAAGAAATGACCTTTGCTTTCGCACTCGCATCTTCGGCTTCAGGAACTTGGCCGTTACGCATATAGGCAATGGAAAGACTCGTCCATGCCATTTGATCGTTGGGATTGATGGCGATTGCTTTTAATCCGGCGGCAATCGCTTCGGGATATTTATTCTGTTTGTAGAGAACCATGCCGAGCGCATGCCAAGCATCAAAGTATTGGGCATCGGCTTCCGTCGCTTTCCGAAATTCAACCTCCGCGTCTGCCAACTCACCGATGGCGAGCGCCATATTACCTGCTTCGTAAAAATCATTTGCGGAATTCATTCCCAAAACCGTAGCAGAGGTTCGTTAAATCGTAAGGAGAATTTTATCTCATGCAAATTCAGCGTTTCGCATCACGACACCATGACACGGCGAAATACAAAAAGTCATTTTTCACCGCGGAGGAAGCGGAGTAAACGGAGAAAGAATTTGCTGTTTTAAAGCCAAAAATAAATTCCTCTGCTTACTTTGTTACCTCCGTGTAAAAAATGTCTTTTCTGTAAGAGCGTAGCGCCATCGTGCGCTCCCCCCTTTTACTGCAATCGGATGGAAGGCAAATCTTTGACGATGGAGGCAACGGATGCCCAGTGATAGAGGGAGGGTTCGAAAACTCGATTACTCATGTAATCGGGATTGAAGTGGAAGGCAAAGCGACTGTTATAAAACCGGCTCAAATAAGCATATTTCTTTTTGAAAAAGTCACTCTTCTTTTTGGAGAGATCGGAAGGGTCGGTCATTAAAAACTCAGCAATCGTCGCCACGTCCTCGTGCTCGTTCGTCAATCCATAGTCGCGTGCCGTATCTTTAGCATCCTCATCGGAGCCTCCTCCTGCCATATACTGATTTCGATAATGGAAGCTGGGGTTAATCGCATGAAACTCATTCCAATTAAAACTGATCTCCGGGACAAGGGTGATCGTATGTCCAAATTCATGATGAAGTGTTTTCAGTAAATAATGGGTATAATAAGAGCCGACTCCTTTAGGAACCGCAATTTCAACTCGCTTTTCGTGAGCGTAAGCAACCCCGGCCCATGTTTCCATCACCGGAACGCAATCAATCACTTTTAAAAATCGAGCAATAGAGTCTCGGGGATAACAATCGAGCGTCAGAGCCATACAGGCAAGCAGCAGAGGAGCTTGATTTCCCGCTTGCGAGTCGTGAATCACAATTCCATAAAACTTTTCTAGATCTTCTTTAAACTGCTTGCGCGTCAGCTCCCCTCTCAAAGAAAGCAGCATAGAATCCCATTCGGGAATTCGATCCTGTTCCTGAGTCAGCCGCGAATAGAGAGCGCCAGGATCGGTTTTCCATAAATGAGGGGTCTGGCCCAAAGGTCGAGGAGTCCAAGTCGACTCCGAAGCGGAGCGGACTTCATCGAGATATTCCAAACTTCGGAGATCATTCTCTTTCCAGCGCAGTTCAAGTCCGTTGGAGAGAACCAACCCCTGATATCCATCTTTTTTAAAAGCGCTCCGAAGGTAGTAACCTTCGACATCGACCCCCCATTGCAAGCGTTTTGTCCCAATTTTCGGACCATCATCCACCATCCATCCTCGAAAGGTGCTTTGAATCATTCGCCCCGCTTCCGTCACATGTCGGCCATGTTGCTCTTGAAGATAATAGTGCCCTTGAGGATCGATCATCCAATCGATTCCGGTCAGCGCCTGATGATAAATCCATTTGCCGTTTTTTGGCTGAAAGATTTTCCCATCCGGATTATGGGCGACCATTTCCCCTTTTTCATCCACGCCATCGATTCGAAAGCATTTCAATGCCTCATCCCAAACCAACTCCACCCCTTCTTTGGAGGTATAAAACCATCGGGAATCTTGAAGGTATTGATAACAGAGAACCCCATCGACTTCTTTGGTGAAATCCGATTTTTCTCTCGG
>JAZKBH010000125.1:0-6717 GCA_040388725.1 Verrucomicrobiota bacterium | reverse complement strand
AATTTACTTCACTTGGTCTTTCGGCTCCTCTGTTAAAAGCAATTGCCGAAAGAAATTTTACAACCCCGACTCCGATTCAGCTCTCAGCGATCCCTGCGATCTTAAAGGGCGAGGATCTTCAAGCCTCGGCACAGACAGGATCCGGTAAGACGGCGGCCTTTGTTCTTCCTATTCTTCAAATCCTCTCAAAATCGCCTCGTAAACGAGGTCGATTCGTTCGTTCGCTGATTCTGGTTCCGACTCGAGAGTTAGCCGCGCAAATCGGAGAAGAGATCGAGCTCTATTGTCAATTTCTTCCGGATCCTCTTAAGAATTTCGTCATTCATGGGGGTGTTTCGATTAATCCTCAGATGATGGCCTTAGGAGGAGGGGCGGACATCATTGTCGCTACTCCCGGGCGATTAATTGATCTGATCGATCATAACTCGATCTCTCTATTTCACGTCTCCATTTTGGTGTTGGATGAAGCGGATCGTCTCCTCGACCAAGGATTCGCCGAAGAACTCGCCTATATTGTCGAACGCATTCCTGCCCGTCGACAAAGCCTTCTCTTTTCCGCCACGTTTCCTCCTGCGGTTCAAAGTCTCGCCGAGAATCTCTTGCAGAAGCCTTCCCGACTAGATCTCCCGACGGAACCGGAGACAAAGCCCGATATCCTTCATCGTGCGATCGAAGTCGATCTGGAGCAGCGGACGCAATTGCTCAAGTTTCTCATTAAAGAGAATCAATGGACTCGAGTCCTTGTCTTTGTCGCAACGAAATACGCGACGGAACATATCGCAAACAAGTTACTTCGCTTAGGAATTTCGACTTCCGTGCTTCATGGCGAATTGAGTCAGGGAGCAAGGACCCAGGCACTCGCCGACTTCAAAGAATCGAAAGTTCAAGTTTTACTCTCGACGGATATTGCAGCGCGAGGAATCGATATTGTGCAAATGCCCGTGGTGGTGAACTTTGACCTTCCCCGTTCAGCGGTTGATTATACCCATCGCGTTGGTCGAACGGGCCGGGCAGGGGAACGAGGCATCGCGGTGAGCTTTATCAGTGCCGAGAGCCATGCTCACTTCCGACTGATTGAAAAACGGAATAGTTTAAACATCCCTCGGGAACAGATTGCCGGATTTGAGCCGTTGAAAGTCGAAGTTCCTCGTGTGGGAACAGGCGGCATCAAAGGAAAGCGTCCCAGCAAAAAGGATAAATTGCGGGCGAAGGGAATTTTACCTCCGTTAAATCCTTAAGTCATTCCCAGCACTGCAGGAATCAAGCGATATCCGTTGCTCGCATTAAGTCTGGTCAATCTCTACAAAGGGATTAAAATTGATTTGGATCTTTATTATACTTAGGTCCAAAGTATAAATTCATTTGTAATTCTTTTTCTCTCTCCAAGAGTCCATCTCGCTACGGCAAAGCATTGTTAAAAAGCTTCCTTTTAGTGGGGAAGAAGCCTCCCTTTTCCTCCTATTTTTTATTAAGAATGGATATGTCCTGTGTTAGAAAATGTAAAACTCGCTTTTCTGTAAGAGCGAATGGATAAAAAAGTCCTCAAATCGTTAGGTAAGGCATTGAAGCACGGAAGGATTGAGGAAAATCTGACTCAGAATGCTCTTGCGGAGCTTGTCGATGTCGATTGGACCACGATTGGATGTATTGAGCGTGGAGTTCATCCCTGTAATATTCTTATTTTTATCAAAATTTGTCAGGTCTTGAAGTTAAGTCCCTCCGAGATTTTCGATACGTTGGATCTTAATCACGTCAATAGACGTGTCAAAGGGATGCTTAAAGGGCCTTTAAAGCGAAAACGAAAACCTCAAGAAAGGCATTTGAAGTAGAGGGAGTTTTTTCGATTTTTGATCGATTCTCGTTTTTTCTTTTAGGTTAAAGATATCATTCCATGAAAAATCCAAAGGTAATCTTATTGGTGGAAGACAGTGATGATGATATTTTTTTGTTTTCTATCTCTGCCAAGAAGGCTCTAATTTCGAGTCCTGTTCATGTGGTGAGAACCGGACAGGAGGCCATGGATTATCTCTCAGGCAATGGGGAGCATTCGGATCGGAAATTTAGCCCGATTCCCGCCATTGTGTTTATTGATGTTAAAATTCCATTTGTGGATGGCTTTTTTGTCCTGGAGTGGATTCGAAAGCAAGAGGAGTTTACAGGAATTCCTTTAATTATGCTCTCGGGTTCAAATGCAGAAAGAGATCATCAAAAAGCAAAAGATCTCGGCGCAACAAATTACCTGGTGAAACCTATTCTTCCTGAACATTTTCAAGCCGCAATGAATTTGATTTAGGAGAGTCAAAGGAGTCTTCCTTCTTATTCAAGACCATCGCTTTTGATAGGTCGGGATTGTTTAAAATTGCGCTCGAGAGGAGTTGCGCCCCATAAGGCACTTTCCCCTGCGCCAGGCAATGAGCATTTCCAATGATTGTAGATAACTCTCGCTTATAAAACTGCGCTCGAGAGGAGTTGCGCCCCATAAGGCACTTTCCCCTGCGCCAGGCAATGAGCTTTCCAATGATTGTAGATAACTCTCGCTTACAAAATTGCGCTCGAGAGGACTTGAACCTCCATGTCTTTCGACACTAGAACCTGAATCTAGCGCGTCTGCCATTTCGCCACGAGCGCGTTGGGAAAACCCTATTTCATTCAGGTGAGGGTGTCAACGGCGGAGAGGTCAAACCTAATCCAGTTCTCACGCACTCCCTGCGCGATAGCGCAAAATATAACGGGCAACCATTTGGAGAGCCGAGGGCAGGCAACTAGGAATAGTCGTTCCGTAAAGACGCAAAGGGGGCCCAAGTCTCCTCCCTCAAACTAACTTAAGGCTTAGCACTAAATTGAATTCATTTTCTGCATTAGAAATGGAGGGGCAGTGGCCCACTGCCTTCCCGATCCAATGATTGGCACAGGGCCTGTGCCGCTCCATTTTTTTAGTAATACTGAAGTGTGTTGAATCCGAAAGGGAAGAGACTTGGGCTCCTTTGCGTGAGGATTGTATTTTTCTCAGATTTGACTATTGTTTCTTTATGAGATACAGTGTTTCTCATGAACGAACGGATGATTGGCGAAAATATTCGGAAAATTCGGGAGAGTTCCCAGATTAGTTTAACGGAAATTGCGAAGCGGGCAGGGATGACGAAAAGTACGCTTTCGAAGATTGAAAATGGTCAAACGTCATCTCCGATTTCAACCTTGGTGGCGATTGCATCTGCGCTGGGGGTAAAACTTTCGGAGTTTTTTAAAGAGCCGGAAGCCCCTCCTCTTTTTGTTCTAACACGTAAAGGAAAAGGGAAAAAACTGGCAAGAGATGGGAGTAAGTTTGGATATTCCTACGAAGCGCTTGCGGTCGATTACCCGAATAAACCGTTGGAGCCTTTTTTGCTCACGATTTCGCCCGGAGACAAAGAGGGGAAGTTTCGTCATGGCGGACAGGAATTTATTTATATGCTATCGGGCGATGTGGAGATGACTTTGGCAGAGACGAAGGTGGATCTTCATCCAGGAGATTCCTTTTATTTTGATCCGACTCAAAATCATTCGTTGAAGCTTCTCAGTAAAAAATCGGCGACGTTCCTCTGTCTTTTTATTGAAGCTCGATAGGGGCATAAAATGGAAAAGATCTCTTCACAAGGGACCGTTTTAAAAGCGTTATGGGAGCCGACTCCTGAAGGAGTTTCTCAAACAAATTTGAGCGATTATCTCGACTGGCTATTGAAACATCGGAATTTGAGTTTTTTCAACTATGAAGAGCTTTGGCATTGGTCGACCGATCACCCGGGCGATTTTTGGCGTTCGATCGCCGATTATTTCCAGGTTCATTTTTATTCTCAGGAAAGAGAGACTTTGACTTCACTTTCCATGCCTGGATTCCGATGGTTTCCAGGAGCGATGGTGAACTACGCAGAGCACGCTTTACGACAAAAAGACTCGGATGGCGCTGCTATTCTTTACGAAGCCGAAATCTTAGAGGGAAATCATCAGGAGCGGATTATTTCGCGGAAGGAGCTTTATCGGCAGGTTTCCTGGCTTGCCCATGAGCTTCGTCAAAGAGGGGTTCAGAAAGGGGATTGCGTCGCTGGTTTTCTACCGCACATACCCGAGACGATCGCCGCTTTTTTAGCGACAGCAAGTATCGGAGCGATCTGGTCCAATTGTCCGGCTGAAATTGGATCGCGTGGCGTTCTCGATCGTTTGTCTCAGATTCATCCGAAAGTTCTTTTGGCTTCGATTTCCTATCGGTATGGAGGAAAAAGACATCCTCATTTAAAAACCGTTCAGGAGATCGTCGCGGGACTTCCTACGTTGAAGCATCTGATTGTAGTTCCTTCTTCGTCAGATGAAAAATGGAATGGAGAGGGCTTAAGTCCAGAAGTGACCTTTCATCGATGGAATGATCTTGTTTCTTCGAAGCTTCCTCCCCCACTGGTTTTTGAACCCGTTCCTTTTGATCATCCTCTCTGGATTCTTTATTCCTCGGGGACGACGGGAAAGCCGAAGGCGATTGTGCATGGCCATGGCGGAATCCTTTTAGAGCATTTAAAAGCTCTTTCGCTTCATCTCGATCTTCGCGCGGGGGAGCGTTTTTTCTGGTACACGACTTCGGGATGGATGATGTGGAACTTTTTAATTTCCGGATTACTCCTCCCGGGAGTGACGGTGGTGATTTACGATGGAAGTCCCAAGTATCCTGATTTTCAAGTCTTGTGGGATTTTGTTGAACGGCAGGGAATTCACTATTTTGGAGCGAGTGCCCCTTATTTTGTCGCTTGTATTAAAGCCGGACTGATTCCGCGCGATCGCTTTTCTTTTCGAAACTTGAGAGGGATGGGCTCGACCGGCGCACCGTTGCCTGCAGAAGCCTTTGAATGGATTTATCAAAATGTAAAAGAGGATCTGATTCTGGGGTCGGTGAGTGGAGGGACCGATATCTGTTCTGCCTTTATTTTATCCAATCCTCATCATCCCGTTTATGCAGGTCAACTCCAGTCGCTCGGATTGGGAGCAAAAATTGAGGCGTGGAGTGAAAATCGAAAACCCCTTTTAGGAGAAGTCGGAGAATTGGTTTTGACCGTTCCTTTCCCTTCGATGCCCGTGTTTTTATGGGGGGATGAAAAAAATGCTCGCCTGAAAAGCAGCTACTACGAACGGTTTCCCGGAGTCTGGAGTCATGGGGATTGGATTGAACTCGAATCACCCGCAGGGCCGTGCGTCATTCATGGGAGATCCGATGCGACGTTGAATCGAGGAGGGGTCCGCATGGGAACTTCCGAGTTTTATACCATCGTGGAAGAGATTCCGGAAATCATGGAGGCCCTTGTTCTGGATATGGGGGGATTTGGTCGGGAGGATCAATTAGTCCTTTTTGTTGCGCTTACTCCTGAGAATGATTTCACGGAATCTTTAAAAAATAAAATTTGTCTCAAATTAAAAACGGAGGCCTCTCCTCGTCATCTTCCGGATGTCATTTATCACGTTCCTGAAATCCCTCGGACTTTGAATGGCAAAAAAGTAGAAGTTCCGATCAAAAGAATATTGATGGGGCTTCCCGTGGAGGAGGCGATTCAAGTGAGTACCCTTGCGAATCCGGAATCGCTAAAACCTTTTTTAGATTGGGTCCCTCTTTTTTCTAAAACCTCAAAAGAGAACAAAAAAGAATGAACTCCATTGTGATTACCTCTGCCGTCAGAACTCCGATTGGAAAATTGGGAGGATCCTTAAGCTCGCTTTCCGCGCATGAGCTGGGAGCAAAAGTGATTTCGGAATCGATTCGTCGATCGAAGATCGCTCCCGAGGATGTTTCGGAGGTGGTGATGGGACAGGTGTTAACGGCGGGAGCAGGACAGAATCCCGCGAGACAAGCCGCCGTCGGTGCGGGAATTCCTTATCAAGCCACCGCGATGGGCGTGAATCAGATCTGCGGTTCAGGACTACGTGCCGTGGTCATGGCCTATCAAGCACTCCTTGAAGATGATCATGGGGTCATCATTGCGGGAGGACAGGAGAGCATGAGTCAGTCGCCTCACGCGCTTGCCATGCGAAAGGGGACTAAGCTCGGAAATACGCAAATGGTCGATACGATGATTCGAGATGGTTTGTGGGATGCCTTCCATGATTATCATATGGGACAGACCGCCGAAAATGTAGCTCGCGACTGGAAGATCAGTCGAACAGAGCAAGATGAGTTTGCTAAAAGATCTCAAGAGCTCGCGTCGAACGCTTCAAATAAAGGCTATTTTCACGAAGAGATGATTCCGATCACCCTTCAAGAGCGAAAAGGAGAGGTCTTGATTCACCATGATGAGGATATTCGTGAAGAGACGACGGCGGAGGGACTTTCTCGACTTCGTCCTGTTTTTCAAAAAGAAGGAGGAACCGTTACGGCGGGCAATTCCAGCGGTTTGAATGATGGGGCGGCAGCTTTGACTTTAATGCGAGCAGAGTCGGCTCAAAAGCGAGGCATTTCACCACTCGGTCGCATTGTTTCCTGGGCGACGACGGGAGTTCAACCGGAGTACATGGGAATGGGACCTGTCACCGCAACGCGTAAGGCGCTTCAAACGGCAGGATGGAAATTGGAAGAGCTCGATTTAATCGAGGCAAATGAAGCGTTTGCATCTCAATGTTGCGCAGTCGGTCGTGAGCTCCAGTGGGATCTGAATCGTGTGAATGTGAATGGCGGAGCGATCGCATTGGGTCATCCGATCGGAGCGTCCG
>JAZKBH010000124.1:3566-17265 GCA_040388725.1 Verrucomicrobiota bacterium | reverse complement strand
TATTTTATTTTTATGTGATTAAAAAAGACTATCAAAATTATATTAATCCCAATGCGCCATTTTTAACTCTCAATATGCCCTTTAGCGGAGGGGTAGATGCGGTGGAAGACGGACTGGTTTGGTTGGATTACCGGATTCATTTCCTTCCCGACCAAAACAAAGGGTTTAAAGTCCGATACCGCTTAAGTAATATTCAGGGAGTGGATGACATCGGGAAGGGAATTTTCTGGAAAAATTTGAAAGTGGGACGCTATGACGTCGTCGCAGAGCTTCTTGATTCCAATGGAAGCGTTGTTTCAGGACTATTTAATCGCGTCCAAAGAACCTTCGAGGTCCGGCCCGTTCAGAAAGCCATCTCGACCTCCCCTGAGGATATCCCGCTGATTCCCCCTCACGAGTAAAGGCATTATCTCACGCAACGGCGCAACGACGCGACGTAAAAAAGGTTTTTGTTTTTGAAATAGAAGGCTGTATTTGATTTCCGTTATGCCGTCGTGTCTCTGCGTGAGATAATGCCTTTTGTTTTTTTGAATTGACCCCTTCGTTTTCGCTGAAAGTCTCTTTCTATGACGCTTTTTAGTGACTATCACATGCATCCTCAGGGGCATAAACATCTTCCTTATACTCTAGAGCTATTACAGCCCTGGGCGGATCATTGCCGGAGTGTCGGAATCACCGATTTTATTTTTACAGACCATGACCGGTATCATCCCGGCATAAACATCGATCAAGTCGATCTCCTTCAAGAAAAGAATCCGGATTTATCGATCGGGATTGGGATTGAATTAGATAACGATCCCGTGACCTCCAAAGAGGGAAGGGCTTGGGTCGAGAAGAATTGGTCTCGCCTCGATTTTGTACTTGGCTCGGTTCACTACTTTTCAGGAGAAGATAAAATGTTCGATTCTGCGGACCAAGGGGGGCAATTCGAGCGTTTAGGTGTCGAAAAAGCTTACGAAAACTATCTCGCTGAATTAAGTCGGATGATTTCCAAAGGGCATATCGATGGATTAGCTCACTTGGATCTGGTGAAGATTCATAAATACTTTTTACCGGGTCGGGATCCGGCAGATGTCTTTACTCCCATCTTGGAGCAGATTAAAAAAGCAGATCTCTCGATGGAATTAAGCACCGCCGGTTGGAGAAAACCGGTTGGAATTCAGTATCCCGATTTATCCATCATCAAGCAGGCCATGGCGATGGGAATTCCTTTTACGATTGCGTCAGATGCCCATTCTCATGTTCAAACGGGAGAAAACTTTCCTAAATTGGCTGAAATTATAAAAGAAGTTGGACTTCAAGAAGTGGCTCTCTACAAAAAACACAAACGAACCATGGTTCAACTCAAAGGAAAATAGTTATGAGCAAAAAAGTAATCGCAAGCGCTCAGGCGCCAAAAGCCCTCGGACCTTACTCCCAAGGGATTCGTGTTGGAAATATGATCTACCTCGCAGGACAGATTCCTCTCGATCCTACCAGCGGACAGCTCGTGGAAGGCGGAATCCTGGAGCAAACAGAGCGTGTGATCTCAAGTATTAAAGCGCTCTTAGAATCCGAAGGACTTTCCTTAAATCACGTCGTGAAATCGACGGTCTTCATGAAAGATCTTGCCGAATTTGAAGGAATGAATCAGGTCTATTCCAAATACTTTACTGAAAAACCTCCTGCGCGTTCGACCATTCAAGTCGCTCGTTTGCCTCGCGATTCTAAAGTTGAAATTGAAGTGGTGGCGATCGATGGAGCTGCTTGAGGCCTTTAAAAAGACCGGAGCGCTTTTGGAGGGACACTTCATTTTGCGCTCAGGTCTTCGCAGTCGTCAGTATTTTCAATGCGCGCTTTTGCTGCAACACGCCAAGCTCGCTTCGGAAATCTGTGGTTTACTCGCTCAAAAGCTTCAAGACTATTCCTATGATGCTTTAATTTCTCCCGCGATGGGAGGGATTCTCGTGGGTCAAGAAGTGGCGCGACATTTAGAGGGGCGTCATATTTTTGCCGAGAAACTAGAAGGTAAATTAGCCATTCGACGATTTGAGATTAAACCCGGAGAACGTTTTTTAGTCCTCGAAGATGTCATTACCACGGGGAGTGCCGTTCAAGAAACATTGCGCCTCGTTCGTGCAGCAGGAGGAATTCCTGTGGCCGTTGGAACGATTGTCGATCGCAGTGGAGAGTGTCCTCCGGACTTCGGAGTTCCGATGCACAGTCTTTTAAAACTCAAGGTCGAGACTTTTTCTCCCGATGCTTTGCCTGATGATTTAAAGTCGATTCCTCCCGTAAAGCCGGGAAGTAAATAAAGATTTAACACGGGAATGCCGAGGGTTTGCTTCGATTGGGTCGCAGGTAACAACGAAAGGCAAATACCGTTTTACCACAGAGAAAAGGCAGAGACACAGAGTTTTGGAGGATTGTTGATAAGACATTTTAGATGTATCATCAATGAGATTGTGAAACCTTCTATTAACTTGGAGGGACTCTTTTCGAGGTGGAATTTCAAGAGTTATTCTCGAAACTCTGTGTCTCTGCCTTTTCTCTGTGGTGAAAACAGTATTGTCTTTTTTTTCTTAATGCGCATAGGTCGGAGTAAACCGTCCGCGCTCCAAGGAAAGGCCTAGGTTAAAAATAAATTTCACTCTTTTTCTTATTTAAGAGAATTTTTTTGTTGATTCCTTTTTGAAAAAGCATTAGGATCTATTAATAAAATTAACCCACTACAAAAAATATCTAATAGATGGTTTTTAGGTTCTGAGAAATAAGCTGTAATTACATTTAATACTGCGCTTGAAATAAAACTCTAAAAACGAATTAAAAATAGAGCCTTTTTTTTAGAGTTGACGTCAAACCGGTATTTTTTTAATGTTTTTTGTGGAAAAACTGTTGTAAGGCACTTGTGAAGAAGAAACTTGTCAATCCGATCTTTCTCGCTGCGCTCGCCGTTGGCGTTCTTTGTATATTTTTAATTACAAAGCAATTACGAGATTTAGAGACGGAAAAAGACCAACAAGTCCAAGCGGAACAACAGTTAAAAACAGATGCTTTAAAGGCCGCTGAAGAAGCAAAAAATAAGCTCGAAGAAGTTTTAAAGCGACGTGGTCCTGTCGATGTTCCTAAGGCTCAGACTAAAGCGGTGGTCTGCTTTAAAGCGCCTCTTCAATCCCGAACGGAAATCAATCGAGTGATGGTCGAGCTTCGTGAATATCCTTTGGATATGATCCCGGACGGCGCTTTTTCAGAGATCGAAAAAGTGGTTGGAAAATTTACAGTACGATCCGTGGACGCCAAAGAAGTGGCCACCGTATCGAAGGTGAAGTCGATTCATGAAATCGGAGGAATGTCTTACCGCATTACTCCTGGAATGAGGGCGATTGCCATTCAGGTCACCCCCGTGAGTTCAAGCGGAAATTTGATCTCAGATGGGGATTTCGTCGATATTATGCTTTCTGAAAAAGATAAAGCCGGGGATTTTATTCGAACCCGTATCTTTTTACAAAACATCAAAATTTTGAGCTTTTTTGCAAGTGCGGAAACCGAGCAAACTGCCGGGCTCCCAAAAACGGCACCGGATACGGCGACGGTGGAAGTCACCCCTGAGCAAGCAGAAGGATTGATCCAGGCAAAAACGATGGGAGATATGAGTTTGGTCTTAAGAAGTGTGAAAGATCAAAAAACCATTCGGACTCGTGGTTTTGAACGCACAGAGTTGAGTGGTGATATTGGAGTAATTTAATCTCGATCAAAGAGAACTTTAAACCGTGTGGCAGAAGAACAACGTCAGGAAGCAGAAAAACGCGATGCCGGATCAAAGGAGGAACCGAAGACAGAATCTCCAGAAAATGGCACTTCCGTTCCCTCGGTTGATTCGACTGCCCCTGAGAGTAAGGAGACCCCCAAATGAAATTACGTTCCTTTCCATGGATTTGTATCCTTGTCCTCTCTTTGTCGATGACGATGGTTGTGACTCATGCCCAAGTGAAAAGCGGAAGCAAAGATGCGGTTCAACGTCTTTATGTCAATATTTCAGAAACCGAAAAAATTGAGACAACGAAGCCGATCGACGATTATATGAACTCGTTTGCGGGCGTTGCTAAAATTACACAAATCTCCGATAAAGTTCTTTTAATTGAAGCGATTCGACCCGGAAAAACAACGATCACGGTGATTTGTGGGGATGATATCTACCGCTATCATGTGACCACCTTTGATGGCCGCGGAGCAGAAGAAGCTTACGTAAATAATGAATTTGCAGATAAGGGATATGTCACTCTCTCTGCTCGGTTTGACCGGGTGAATAAAGATCAACTTTTAATTGAAGGAAAAGTAGGAACTCAGGTGCAATTAGATGATGCCGTTCAGATTGCAAAAAAATATACGACGTTTGTTGTCGTTAAGGCAAAGGTTTCAACAGAAGAAGTTGAAGAGGGTGAGGTTTCCACTCCCGAAGAGCGCGATATTGAGAAAACGATCGAAAAGATCGCGGCTGTTCCTGGATTAAGGGTGAAGGTAAAATTTGAGATGAAGCAAAAGGAGTTGAAGGTGACAGAGACTTCAACCACCGGTAATCCGATTATTTCAAATTCAAATACCACTTCATCCGGGGCAACGACCACGACCACAGCTCCCTTGATGCCGACGAATTCCAATAGTGATCCGGATGCGACCCGAGGAACTTTGGAAGAAAGTACAGTCACTCAACTTCAAGGGGTCCCTGCAAAAATATTTTTATTTGGAAAAGTGAAAGACGACTTGCAAAGAGCTCAGGCATTACGCGTCGCACGAACATTTTCGACTTTAGTTGTTTCCTTTTTGGTGGTGGAAGACCCGATTCAAATTCGTTTTCAAGCATGGATATTAGATGTTAATCTATCAAAAGCTAGAAATGTGGGTGTTCAATGGCCGGATTCACTCTCATATCGGGCTTTGCAGGGTGCTGCTGCAGGTACGGGCGCCACGGCGGCTGGTACAAGTACGATTTTAAATCCTCTCGCGGCTGGCGCAACAAGTGCTGGAACTGTTTTTAGTAAGATGTTTAGCGTGGGTGGTGCAGGGGCATCGCCTATGCAAAATATCACTGCAGGACTTAATAAAAATGTAGATGTCGCTATTCAGCTTCTCGAGACAGAAGGGGTTGGAAAAACTCTGCAATCTCCAACGATTACTGTAACCAATGGACAAACAGGTTATTTTACAACTGGGGGTTCGTTTCCTATTTCAACAACGTCTGTTACGAATTCAACGACTCAACAAAATGTGACGTATCAAGACTTTCAAACCTACATTCAGATTCTTCCATTAAATCTTGAAAGATCGGGTCCTGGGGGTGAAACCATCAGTATATTGAACTCCGACGGAACCAAGAGCATTCCTACAATGATGGATGCAAAGGATCTTAAAAATCCGGTTGGAAAAAATAATTTCGCTCTTCCTCCTGAAATTGATGATTCCTTAAAAATGGTCGATGAAAATGGAAATATTGGAGTTCGTGTAAATGTTGGTATCACCGACATTGATACAAGTAGATCGCTTGGAGCTACAGATTTTCCAACATTACAGAATAAAAGTACAATGACGCGAACTGTGGTTAGAGACGGTCAGCCGATTGTAATTTCAGGATTTTACGAAAAAAATTATGTTACTTCCGAAAGAAAAGTTCCTTTTCTGGGAGATATTCCATTTATAGGTGGTCTTTTTAAACAAAAAAATACTCCAAATAACGATGTTCATGAGATCGTTGTTGTTTTGAAGCCAACAATTATTCATTTTAATGCTGATCCTGAAAGAGCGATGCCTCTTCCAAAAACAAAAGAAATGATTGAATTAGCTCATGACATGGATCCATCAGTAGCCAATAAATCCAAGGGAAAAAATGAGCCCTATATTGGAAACGGAGTTGCTTCTAAAACTAAAACAGAAGCGAGAGCCACTGTTGTGACTTCCCCTTCGGTTGAACAAGTTCCTTTAATTGATGTCACTCCGGCTGCTCCTCGAGTCGAGCCGATTCAAGAGGCTCCTGTCACTCGTCGCGTCGAACTGATAAATTCACCTGTCGAAGCGCCTAAGCCAGAGCCCACGCCTGTGATTCTTCAAGATGAGGCTCCTGCTCCTGTCGTAAAAGCTCCTGAAACGATGGAGACGACTCCTGAAGTGAAGACGGAGAGCGTTGATCCCAATGAACCGACGCGGATGAAAGAAGGACCTAAAACTCGCGTTCGTCCCGAAGCTCCAGACGATACGGGCGTTTTAAAGGATCAGCCCCAAACCAAAATTCAGCTTAGAAGTGCCCAGCAGGAAGCGCGTAATATCCCCTAGGTCTTTTTCCGTTTTCCAGGTCGACTTTTCCTTTCTTTTGGGTTAGTACATAGCTTCATCATTAATTTGTTATTGGAAAAATAGAAATGGTTGAAGTTTTTCTTCTTCATGACGACGACATTCGGAGCGACGCAATCCGTCAAGCCATTGGCTTGAATGGAGATCTCTCTCTTGTCAATGAAGCCAAAAAGGGACGTGATTCCCTTTTGGCGCTCTCATCAATTCCTCCAGGCCGCCCTCGTATTTTGATCGTGAGACTTCTTTTGCAGGATATGACAGGTCTCGATGTCATTTCTCAAGTGAAGCAGCGCCACAACGATGTTTATATTGTCCCCGTTCTCGAAGGCGATGAGGGAGGTCAGATTTGGCAGCGATTGGTGCAATTTGGTTTAAATGATTTCATCAATGGACCGATTTCCCCAGAAGAAATGGTGACGGTTTTATCGATCGCCGCTAAAAAAGCGCAACAACAGTACGAGTCTGCCCGAGCTCAAAAAACGGGCCAAGTGACGGAATCATTTTTGATGACCGTGGCCTCCGCTCGTTCTGGAGTGGGAAAAACCGTATTTTCGACCAATCTCGCTGCGGCTCTCGCGAAGTTTTCGAAGAGCGTCGCTCTCTTGGATTGCAGCCTCAATCCCGGCGATTTCCCCGTGATGTTGGATGACGTTCCTCGTAATACGATCATGGAAGCCGTCAATGCCGGAGGCGGAATCGATGTGGAGCTTCTTTTGAATTTACTCTCCACACATAAACTTGGATTTCGTTATTTGGCTTGTCCCAATGAAGATTTTGACCCGAAGGGTTTTGATTATAACATTACGACCAGTATTTTGCAGGCGATGCGAAGTGTCGCTTCTCATGTGGTGATTGATACAGGGCTTTGTTATGCGGAACCGACGATTGCAGCGGCCGATGTCAGTGATCTCATTTTTGTCATTACGAGCCGAGACGTAACCCGACTTCTTTCGGCGCAACGTTTTCTGAAGCTTTTAAAAGAGCGCGAAATTTCTCCTTCTAAAATCAAAGTGATTGTCAATCAAGCCGAGATTGGAGTCGAGATTTCAGAAAATGAAATTGAATCGACATTAGAGCACCCCGTTTCGGCCTATATTCCGTCGAATCCCGGTCCCGTCACTTATTCCATTAACCGGGGAGAACCGTTGGTAATTTCAGAGCCGAATGAACCGATTTCACAGATCATCACTCGGCTTGCCCAGCTTTGTTACAATCGCTGGCAAATGGATAAGGTCGCGAATCCTCAGGGATCCAAAACAAAAGGGTTATTTAAGAAGACCAGTTTTGGCTTTGGCGGTTAAGCGAAAGACAGTCTCACACAGAGACACCAAGACACAGAAGGACGCAGATTTCAAAGGCAGGGGTTTAGTTTTAAAAACAAGAAACTGTCTTTTCCGAATTTCAAATCCGTGTAAATCGGCGATAGTCTACGGATAAACTCTCTTTTCTGTGCCTTGGTGACTCCGTGTGAGATCTTCTTCTGTTTTCTGCCTTGGCTTTAGATTTGCCGTTGTTACGCTCGGGCAGATCATATGAAATTTGCTTGTTTTCGAGTACTCCTGTTGCTGGCTTTGATTGTGCTTGGTCTTAAAGCACAAACGAGTCCTCAAGAGTATTTGCAAGACGGTTTCCGGGCGATTAATGAAGGACGCTCGGGGGATGCGGTCCAATCACTCGATCAAGCCATCACTCTCGATCCAAAAAACGCATTGGCTTATTATTATCGAGGCGTGGCACTCGGGAAAAAAGGGGATTTTGAACAGGCCCTCGTTGCTTTTGAACAAGCGCTTGCGATAGACACAAAGAATCCAGATATTTATTACAATCGCGGCCTCGCTTTTTATAATTTAGGAAAACTAGATGAATCGCTTGCCGATTATGATAAAGCGATTCAAATGGATGGTGCTCGTGGAGTATTTTTTAATAGTCGCGGGTTATTAAAGTGCGCCAAAAATGATTACGTCGGTGGCATTATGGATTACATCCAAGCGGTGACGCTTGAGCCCCAGAATGCTGATTTTCATTTCAACATGGGGATGGCTCGATCCAAAATGGGTGATTTTGATCATGCGGTGAAAGATTTTTCAAATTCCATACAACTCGATGCCACAAAGCCTGATGTTTATAATCAGCGGGGAATTGCTCGTGCGATGCGGAATGAATTATCGGCGGCTTTAGAAGATTTTGATAAGTCCTTTGAAATTTTTCCCGATAATCCGAATACACTTAATAATCGCGGCTATGTGCGCTGTAAAATGGGGCAATACGGAGTGGCTCTTCGCGACTTTAATGGGGCCATTGCTCTTCAGCCGACCTTTGCGACGGCTTATTACAATCGAGCGATGGCTTATGTGGCTTTGCAGAATGAGGATCAAGCCTTAGCCGACTATAATAAAGCAGTTGAGTTAGATCCTAAAAACTTTGATGCGCTTTCCAAACGGGGTGCATTGTTGGCGCAAAAAGGAGATTTCTTCTCGGCATTAAAAGATCAAGAGAAGGCATTAGAGGTCAATCCTGATTTTGCATTAGGTTACTACCATCGTGCGATCGTCCAAAAGAAATCAGGAGACTTGAACGGCGCGTTGGTGAGTTATTCCAAAGCAGTGGAAATTAACCCTAAGTTTGCCAGTGCGTATTTTAACCGCGCCCGATTAAAGGCTCAAATGGGCGATTTGAACGGCGCTTTACAGGATTATAATAAAACATTGGAAGTCAATCCGTGTCATGCCAATGCGTACTACAATCGCGCTCTTTTATCTTATAAAAATGGGGATATGTCGAAGGCCGCGAAGGACTATGATTCGGCGATTCAATGGAATCCCAAACATGAAGATGCTTATTACAATCGCGGCTTGTTAAAATCAGAACAAGGAGATGCCAAAGGAGCGATCCTCGATTTCGAAAAGGTTTTGGAATTAAATCCGGAGAATGGAGAGGCCTGGCTTTCTGCAGGATATGTGAATTATGTTTTGCAGAACTGGGATCGCGCGTCGGATTCCTTTCAAAAGGGAATTGAGCTCTCCGGAAAAAAGATCAAAGACGAAAACGCATCGAGACGGCGTCAAGACGATGAGATCGTGGGAATCGTGAAAGAGCCGACGCCGATTTATTTGGATTATGCTCAAATTTTTTGGTCTTTGAGTGATATGCAATTAGGGAAAAAAGAGGAAGCGATCAAGCGGCTCGAATCCTATTTTGTCAGTCGCCCGAACGTGGAAGAGGTCGATTGGCTTCTGCGGGTCTCGCGATTGTTGGCTGGGACATTGAGTGATTCCCAATTGGTTTCATCGATTCAAACCACCAATCCTGCAATGCAGCAACAGCTTATGTGCGAAGCTTATTTTTATATCGGAAGTCGCGCCTGGTTGGAGGGAGATAAGGCAAAGGCTCGTGAATCTTTCGAAAAATCGATTGGCTTTGGAGCAAGTCAATTGCCCGAATTTAAGGCCGCATGGTCTGCTGTTCAAACAATGAAATAACATATATGGTGAAAAAAATCTTCTATTTCGTCGCAGTGTTAGGCTTGGTATTCAGGCTGGAAGCTGCTCCTGAAAATGCGAATCAAAAAGCTTTTAAAGATGCAACGAAGACCGAAAAATTTGTAGAGGCTCATCCCTTCAAAGAAGATGATGAGAGAAAACCGACGGGAAATTTGGTGAACCTTGGAGACTATGGAGTCGATGATTTTGCTTACTTGGCTGTTCCTGAGCAAGAGCCGATTGGAGGAGTCCTTTTGATTCATGAATGGTGGGGACTGAATACTCACATGAAATTGACCGCGGATTGGTATGCCGCGCATGGTTATGTGACGTTAGCCGTTGATTTGTATAATGGAACCTCTACGGATGATGCCAGCCGCGCCGGAGCCTTAATGCGGGATCTGAACCAGAAACTGGCCTTAAAAGTCATTGGAGCCGGTGTCCGTTTTTTAAAAGAGAGTCCACGCTTTAAAGTCGCCAAAGTAGCGACGGTTGGATGGTGTATGGGCGGTGGACTCAGTCTTCAGTCGGCACTCCAAGTCGATAAAATTGATGGGGCGGTCATGTATTATGGGCCGGTGGAGACGGATCGCAATAAACTCGATAAACTCAAAATTCCGTTGCTCGGTATTTTTGGAACTCAGGATGAATGGGTAAAGCCGGAGAGTGTGAATGAATTTGAAAAGCTCTTGATCGAACTCAAAAAGGATCATCAAATTTTTCGATTTGATGCCCCTCACGCGTTTGCAAATCCGAGTAACGCCAAATACAAACCCGAATTTGCAGAGCAGGCCTCCAAAGCGGTGATGGCATTTTTATATCAGATTTTTACTTCTCCTCCTAAAAAAGAGGGATTCTTTCAAAAAATATTTTAATCGAGTCATGGTTTGAAATGGCGTTTGATTCGTAGCGGAATGGGATCGCCTGCCTGGAACATGGCGGTCGATGAGTCCCTTTTGCGTCTCTCCAAGGCCCCTCTTTTAAGGCTTTATGAGTGGGACCGCTCAGCGGTTTCGATCGGTTACTTTCAATCGACTTCCGTCGTCCCTGCGGGTCGTGAATTTGTTCGGCGTTATACCGGGGGAGGACTCGTTGATCATCTAGCGGATGTGACATATACGGTCATTTTGCCGAAGGGAGATCCGATTTTAGCGTTAAGTACGACTGAGAGTTATCGTCAAATTCATGAGGCCGTGGCGAAGTCATTGCAGTTTTTAAAAGTGGAAGCGATTTTAGCTCCCTGTTGTGATCCGGAAGAGAAAGATGCCTGCTTCCAACGAGCGGTAAAATATGATGTCGTTTTAGGGAATGAAAAATTAGCGGGTGCCGCGCAGCGTCGAACCCGCGAGGGGATGCTTCAGCAGGGGAGTGTTCTCATTTCCAAGGATCAACTCAGAACCGATTTTCGCAGTCGGTTTCCTCAAGATTTTTCTGATCTCTTTCATATTCAATTCGAGGAGAGTGAATTGACCCTCGAAGAGATAGATCGCGCCAAAGCGTTGGAGCAGAGCCGTTATGGGACTGCCGAGTGGAATCATCAGAAATAAAAAGAGCTCACACGGAGTCACAAAGACACAGAAAAAAGAGTTTATCCGCAGATTGACACCTATTTACACAGATTTGAAATTCGGTGAGAAAGGCAGTTTCTTTTGTTTTTAAAACATAAGCATCGCCTTTAAAATCTGCGTCCTTCTGTGTCAATCTGCGGATAAACTCTTTTTCTGTGTCTTTGTGACTCCGTGTGAGATCCTCCCTTTCTTCTTCAAAAAACCGTTTTACGAACGACAGGTTTTCGCCATAGTCCGGGATCATGATTTATCCAATGTTTGCGAGCGGGGGGCTCCTCTATGCCTTTCATAACTCGACCCTTGAGGGGAAACTCGTTATCTTAGCGCTTGCGATGGGGTCGATTTTTAGTTGGTCGATCATGATTTCGAAGTTTATTCAAATTCGCCGTGCGAATTCCAAGATGGCGCTTTTCCTTCAAAAATTTCGTCGATCCTCTCGGCCTCTTGAGCTTTTTTTGAAAAACGATCAATTTTTAGGTGCTCCTGCGTATGAAGTTTATCGTGCCGGATCTCGAGAACTCGCACGTCATTTAACGGGGTCTTCAGAAGTCGATGAGACCTTTTCGATTCGTCTTCAAGATGCGACTAAAATTCCGGTTACCGCAATGAACTCGGTGCGATCAACAATTGAACGTCAAGTGGGTGAACAAGGGCTTCTTCTTGAAGATCAAATGGTTCTTCTCGCTACGGCTGTCAGTGGAGCTCCGTTTCTCGGTCTTCTTGGAACCGTCTGGGGGGTGATGGATACTTTCAGCGGTATTGCGATCGCCGGAAAGGCAAGTCTTGCTGCGATGGCTCCCGGGGTTTCAGGGGCGCTGATCACAACCGTGACGGGACTTTTGGTCGCGATTCCTGCGATGTTTGGTTATAATTATCTCGTGAATTCAGTGCGCCATTTGACGATCGAAGTTGATAATTTTGCTTCGGAGCTCATGGCCGCTTTTGAGCACGCTTATTCCAATCATAAATAATTTATGGCTTTTTTTGAAGATAGTCCGAAGGGATTTATTGAGCATTTGGAGGATCTTCGCGGAGTCCTTTTAAAGTCGATCGGCGTCTTGATGACAACGATGTGTATCGCCGCTTATTATGCGGTCGAAATTTTGGATGTTTTAAAGGAACCATTACGAAAAGCAGGGCAAGATCCGGATTCGATGTTGAATGTTTTAAATGTGACCGACCCGGTCAATATTCACTTACAAATCAGTTTTGTCGGTGGAATTATCTTTTCGCTTCCGTTTATCTTTTATTTTATCGGATCTTATCTATTGCCTGCGTTGGATCAGAAAGAACGTCGTATGATTATCCCTGTTTTTTCGGCAGGGGTGATTCTTTTTCTGGTGGGGGTGCTGTTTTGTTATTTCGCCCTTCTTCCCAACACGATCCGAGTTTTTATCGAATATAATGAATGGTTCGGATTTAAGACGAATTGGACCATTTCTTATTATTTGGATTTTGTCGTCAATATGCTTCTAGCTTTTGGGATCTGTTTTGAACTTCCTCTTGTGGTTCTACTTTTAAATTTTATCGGAATTGTCTCCTCTCGAATGTTAAGCCGAGGACGTCGTCATGCGATTGTAGTGATCCTGGTCTTTGGGGCCATTATTACTCCGACTCCGGATGCGTTAACGCTCATGATGTTAGCAGGACCGATGTATATTTTGTATGAGTGTTGCATCTGGCTGACGTGGATTAAAGAGGGCAAAGCAGGAAGAGCGGCCAGTCTTGAAGACGAGGAGAATGAAGACTAAATGAGATCTTCCTTCCTAGACTCCAAAGGAGGAGTATGAAATCTCTTGGGATTATTGCAGGAGGTGGAGAATATCCTCTACTTTTGGCGAGCGAAGCTCGTCAGCAAGGAGTCTCCAGGATTGTCGTCGCCGCTTTTGAGGGGGAGACTAAGCCTGAAATTCAAGGATTGGTTAACGAAGTAGAATGGATGCGAGTCGGTCAATTGGGTCGACTCGTCTCTTTTTTTGAAAAACAAAAAGTCAATGAGGTGATGATGGCGGGGCAAATTGCACCTTCCAATTTATTTCAATTGAGACCGGATCTCAAAGCGCTTGTTCTTTTAGCGAAGTTAAAGGAGCGTAATGCGGAATCAATTTTTGGTGCGATCGCGGATGAGCTTCAGAAAAAGAAGATTACCCTTTTGCCGGCGACCACTTATTTAGACGAATACCTGGCGGTGGAAGGTCATTTTGCGGGACCCCAACTCAGACGAGTCGAGGAGAGTGACGTCGAGTTTGGATTTCGAATTGCAAAAGAGATGAGTCGTCTGGATATTGGCCAGACGGTTGTCGTCAAAAAAGGAACCGTTCTGGCGGTAGA
>JAZKBH010000124.1:0-3556 GCA_040388725.1 Verrucomicrobiota bacterium | reverse complement strand
TGAAGGAACGGATGCTGCGATTCGACGGGGGGGAGCCTTAGGAAAAGGGGCTGCGGTGATGGTGAAAGTCAGCAAGCCCAACCAAGATTTTCGATTTGATGTCCCTGTGATTGGACTTCGGACCTTAGAGACGGCAAAAGAGGCAGGGATTTCGGTCGTTGCCTATGAATCGAAAAAAACCTTGCTCTTAGAGAAGGATCTTCTTCAAGATCGAGCTCAACAATATAAGATTTCGATGGTGGCAATATGAGTAAAATAAAAATGGGAGTCGTCGGGGTGGGGCATATCGGCAAAGAGCATGCCCGCATTTACGCAGATCTTCCGACCTGTGATTTGGTCGGGATTTTCGACTCGAATGCCGATCAAGCCCAATCGATTGCCAAAAAATATAAGACGAAGGTATTCACCTCTTTGGAAGCGCTTCGCGATGTCGTGGACGCGGTGACGATTGCGACGCCGACTTTTGCTCATTATGAGGCTGCCCGTGTTTTTCTTTCGCACGGGAAGCCGGTCTTAATTGAAAAACCGATTACGGATTCTCCTGAACAGGCTTGGGAATTGGTCCGTCTCGCGAAGGAGAAAAATTCTTTTATCCAGGTGGGACACATTGAACGCTTTAATCCCGTACTGGCCGCTTTGGAACAAATGCTTTCAAAGCCTCGTTTTATCGAAGCCCATCGACTTTCTCCTTATCCGAATCGCAGTACCGATATCGGTGTCGTGCTCGATTTAATGATCCATGATCTGGAGGTCATTCTCCATTTAGTTCGCTCCCCCATTCAATCAATTGATGCGGTCGGAGTTCCTGTTTTAAGTAAGGGAGAAGATATTGCGAATGTTCGCATTCGATTTGAGAATGGATGTGTGGCGAATATCACCACCAGTAGAATCAGTCCCGAAAAAATGAGAAAGATTCGGGTTTTTCAAGATGATACTTACCTTTCTCTCGATTATCAGAATCAATCGGGTGAAGTTTATCGAAAGATTGATGGGAAGATTACGCGCGATAAAGTTCAGGTTCAAAAAGATGAACCCTTAAAATTAGAACTCAGTTCTTTTGTGGAATGCGTGCATCTCAAGCAGACCCCTAAAGTCAGTGGCGAACAAGGAACAGTGGCCTTAGAAGTCGCCATGCAAATTACGGAGCTCATATGGGCGAATCGATGAGTGAAACAATAGAGCGTCCGAAGATTTTAATGATCGCCGGCGAAAGCAGCGGCGATCATCACGGAGCGACTTTAATTCGTGCTTTGCGGGTTAAAAATCCTTTGATCGAAGTGATTGGGACGGGAGGGACACATATGCTCTCCGCGGGTCAGAGACAACTTTTTGATATGACCGAGCATGCGGTCGTGGGCTTGATTGAAGTCGGAAAGCATTACACGAAGTTTCGAAGATTTTTTCAGCAGCTTTTAACCTTAGCACTGACGGAGAAACCGAAGGCGATTGTTTTAATCGACTATCCGGGCTTTAATCTTCGCTTTGCAGAGGCGATCAAACGCCAAGCTCCCGGAATTCCCGTGATTCAATATATTAGCCCGCAAGTTTGGGCTTGGAAATCGGGACGCGCGAAAGCCATGGAAGCGTCCTTGGATTCCGTGATGACGATTTTTCCTTTTGAACAAGAATGGCTTCAAAAACATGCGCCTCGTCTGCAAGTGAAATGGGTGGGGCATCCCACGATGGATCGTTTACTCCCGATTGCGGAAGAATATCGTGATGAGAAGCGAATTGCATTGCTTCCGGGAAGTCGTGCCGATGAGCTTAAAAAACATTTTCCGATTCTTTTCAAGGCCGCTCATCTCATGTCTCAGCGGATTCCTGATTTGAAATTTGTATGGGTTGCTCCGGATGAAAAAACGTTTGAGCTGGGAAATGAGTTATTAAATGAGTTCTCACGTTCGGCGATTCACTTGGAATCGTATATTGGTTACTCATTGACTCATTTGAGCCGTTGTAAATTAGCGATGGTAGCTTCTGGGACTGCTTCTCTGGAGTGTGCACTCGCAGGAACGCCTCCGATTGTCGTTTATAAGGTCAATCCTTTTACGTTTGCCGTTGGAAAGCGACTCGTGAAGGTGAAGCACTTGAGTATGATTAATGTTTTGGCCAAGGAGTCGTTAGTTCCTGAATTATTACAGAAGGATCTGACCGCTCCTCGCTTGGCTCAAGAGACGCATCGACTTTTAATTGATACGGTGCGCTACCAGATGATTCGTGAACGAATGAAAAAAATCGTCGAGACTTTGGGTGAGCCGGGCGTTGCAGAACGCGCGGCAGATTGGGTTTTGAGTCGGATTCAGGGATAGTTTTATGATTCTTCTGCGAAGACCCCTTCTGGAATCTCTCATGGGATTTAAAAACGGGAGGGCCAAGCTCCGCGAGGCCAGCATGTGAGGATATCTGCTGATGATCAATGTGACAACAAACTTGAACGGGGATGGGCATCTCAGGAACGGGCTGAAGAGTAGAAATGCCAGTATTGAGCGAGAATGAGGTGGAATGTCAGATATTCCTTTATCGTCTGTCATGCTGGCCTCGCGGAGCTTGGCCCTCCCATTTTGAGATAACCGATCCAAAACGCCAAATTAATGACTCCTAAAGAAGTTATGAAAAAAATTGCAGTGATCCTCAATCCGGCAGCCCACAGTACAAAAGCAAAAGTTCAATGGCATGAGATCCGAGAGATCTGTAAAGGAGCTGATTTTTTAGAGACGGAGTTTGCGGGGGATGGGGTCAATAAGGCCCTCGAGGCGGTTAAAAAAAATTATGACATTGTGGTCGCTGCAGGAGGCGATGGAACGATTAATGAGGTCGTTCAGGGAATTAAAGGGAGTTCGGCTATTCTTGGGATTTTACCGGTCGGAACGATTAACGTTTTTGCTTCAGAATTGAAAATTCCCAACAACCTTCAAGAGGCTTGGAATGTCATCTTAGCAGGGAAGACCAAGGCAGTCGATTTGCCGAATGCCAATGGACATTCTTTTGTTCAGTTGGCGGGGGTGGGCTTGGATGCGAAAGTAGTAAAAAAAACCACGTGGGAATCAAAGAAAAAATTTGGACCTTTGAGCTATCTTTTAACTCTTTTTAAAGTCGCTTCTCGAAAACATCCCAAGTTGCGAATCGAGACTTTGGAAGGAATCCGTTACAAAACGAGGTTTATGCTGGTGGGAAATGGTCGATTTTATGGTGGTCCTCTTCAGGTGTTTCGAAAAGCAGAACTCTCCGATGGATTAATGGATGTTTGTCTTTTTGATAAGGTCGACTACATCTCCTTGATTCGTTATGGAAACGGGATTGTTTGGGGAGATCACACGACGATGGAAGATGTCACTTATTTTCAAACCAAGGGGTTTAGCGTTACGAGTAAAAAGAAACGCGTTCCTCTGGAAGTGGATGGGGAGTGGACGGGATATACGCCTTGCGAATTTTCGTTTGGAAACAAGTCGTTGAGTGTTTTGGTTCCGTAAGAATAATCCTATTACAATGGATTGGATAAATTGGAGGGACGAGCGCGGCGAGTCCTAGAGGTGGCGCTACTTAGGACTCGCCAGCG
>JAZKBH010000123.1:12692-15021 GCA_040388725.1 Verrucomicrobiota bacterium | reverse complement strand
GTTGCCGTCGAGGAGTTAGTCTCACGCAAATCAAAACAGCAGTGAATAAGTCTCTTAAAGCTGCAAAACGGTCTTTAAATGAAGTTCGAGAGGTCGCTACGATTGATGCCAAAGCCAATGAAATCTCACTTCGCCAATGGTGCGCATCAAATGAACTTCCACTCCGCATTTTCTCACGAAAACTCGTCTCCTCCCGACCATGGATAATCCAACCTTCTCCATGGGTCAAACAAACCCTCGGAGTCGATGGGGTTTGTGAACCTTGCGCTCTTCTCGCTTCGCCACACGGTGAACTTATCTCGAACAAAACAGCCCACAATGGAGTCACGGTCGCCATTGCTGCTGACCTCGAAAAAACCTTTCAAAGTCACTTATGAAAACAGGAACTCTCTTTCTCGTCTCTGTCGGCCCTGGAATCTCCGATTTGATTCCGCCACTGGCCGAAAAAACATTAAAAGCAAGCGAAGCGATCGTCAGTTATGATCTCTATCTGAATTGGATTCGTCCTTGGATTGAAGGGAAAGAAATTCATACCATGCCTCTGACCAAAGAGACTGAACGTGCCGCCCTCGCCATCGATCTCGCGAGAAAAGGAAAGAAGGTTTCCCTCCTCTCGAGCGGTGACATCGGCATCTATGCGATGGCGGCAGTCGCCTTTGATCTCCTTGAAGAAAGCGATACCTTTGAAATTAAAGTCATTCCTGGAATTTCAGCAGCCAACAGCTGCGCATCGATTTTAGGATCTCCCCTATCGCATGATTTCTCAACACTCTCACTCTCCGATCTTCTCTGTCCTTGGGAATGGATTGAACATCGCGCTCGACATATCGCGCAGGCGGATCTCGTCTCGGTGCTTTATAACGTCCAGAGCAAACAGCGACGCGAGGGTGTTTACAAAATTCTCGATATTTTTCTCGGACACAAAAAGCCCGAAACCTGCTGCGGAATTGTTCGGAATGCTTATCGGGAAGATCAAAAGTCGGAGATCGTCACACTCGCCGAACTCAGCAAGCGTGAATTCGATATGTTCACCTCGATCATTATCGGCAATCGATTCACCCGTGAAAAACGTGGATTTCTTTACACTCCCCGGGGATATCGCTCATGGAATGAAAACACCCCAACGGAAGTTGAAGTCAAAAAAACCGGCGACAAAAAATCCGTCTGGATTTTCTCGGGAACCAGCGATGGAAACCGTTTGGCACAAGAAATCTCTCAGTCGGGCTTCCCTACGATCATCTCCACCGCCTCGGATTACGGAAAAGAAATTGCCATTCAAAACTGTCCTGGTCTCACCGTCCGCTCAGGTCGAATGGGCGTTGAAATGCGCCGACAAGAGCTCAAGAGAACCGAAGCAATTTCGATCATCGATGCGACTCATCCCTTTGCCTCCGAAATTTCGAAACAGCTCATCTCTCTTTCTGAAGAACTCGGTATTCCTTACTGGCGTTATGAACGTCCAGCATCCCCTCTCCCTTCCGATGCAATCCTTTGCCGCGATATTTCAGAAGCAGCACAAAAAGCGATTCAAATGGGGAAACGAATCTTTCTTGCGACAGGAAGTAAAGATCTCGATCTCTTTTTAAAATCATCGGGGGCAGAGAATTGTCATTGGTTTGCCCGCGTCACTCCGGATACTTCCTCCATTGACCGTGCTTTCTCCCTTGGAATTCCTCGCAATCATCTTTGCGCCATGCAAGGTCCCTTCAGCTCTGAATTCAATCAAGTCCTCTGGTCTAACTGGAAAATCGATTGTGTCGTTACCAAAGAATCCGGAGATGCGGGAGGATTCCATGAAAAAGCACAAGCCGCTCAAAAACTAAAAATTCCCTTCATTGTCATTCAGCGTCCCAAGGTTGATTACCCTCAGTCCACTTCCGACTTTGGATCCGTTCTCCATGATCTCCAATTATTGAACTCAAAAAAAACCAACCTTAAAACTTCTATAATTTAATTAACACAAAACAAAAGGACTTAACCTATGAAAACCCCTGTCACCATTGTCACCGGATTTCTCGGATCTGGAAAAACAACTCTCATCAGCCATCTTCTCAAAAAAAGCTCTGACCGCCGTCTTGCCGTCTTGGTCAACGAATTCGGAGAAGTCTCCATTGATGGGGCCCTTTTACGCGCCGTTGGCGATAAGTGTGGAGTGGAGATTCATGATCTCCCCAACGGCTGCATCTGCTGTACCGTTCAAGATGACTTCCTCCCGATCATGAAGAAGCTTCAGACTCGTCGTCACGAAATCGATCATATCATCATCGAAACCTCCGGCTTGGCATTGCCAACCCCTATCTGGCTTAAGGACCATGAATAAAGCAAAGCG
>JAZKBH010000123.1:4520-12682 GCA_040388725.1 Verrucomicrobiota bacterium | reverse complement strand
TGGCCTGAAATCCGGAATGAATTTCAACTCGATGCCGTTCTCACGGTCGTCGATACCCCCCAATTGATCGAAGGCGCCCTTGATGCTGGAAAGCCGATTCCAGGTGCCTCTTCCGGGGGAGAAGTCCCCAACCATACAAATTCAGTGGAACAGATCCTCAATGAGCAACTCGAGAATGCCGACGTCGTGATTTTGAATAAAATCGATGACCTCAGTGAAAGTAATCTTGAAATCGCTGAAGCCTTGGTTCGTAAAAAGGCTCCCAAGGTTCGTTTTCTCGAACTCGCCTATCACGCCGAACTTGATACCCGTCTCTGTCTCGGTCTTCAACTTCATGACGAAGAAGAAGCGGGACATCACGGTCACGGACATTCCCACGGACACCATCACCATGGTCCCGTACATTCCGTCCCCGTCGTCGACAAGCCATTGGAAAATCAGGCGCAATTCGATGGACATGCCCATTCAGGACTGAACAAGCATGAACATGGAGAACACTCGCACGAACACTTCCACGAACACGATACCGGTTGGCAATCCTTCGTTCTCTCCTCACATAAACCTCAAGATGCGGAAAAGCTCAAGGCCGCTGTGAAAGAAGTGACCCTGCGTGAACCGATCCTCCGCACAAAAGGATTTGCATCCATCGCAGGTCAACATCATCCCCTCGTTTTGCAAGCCGTTCGCTCACGGGTTCAAACGTATTTTGATGATGATCACCGTCATGATACCGATTCGCGAATCGTCTTCATCGGTTATCATCCTAACCGTGATAGAGCGACCCAAGTCATGAACGAGTTAACCCAAGGGGGTTGGCACTAGATCTCTTTCTCTCTTTCAAAGGGAGGGCCGAGGTTCCGAGGCCATGGTTTTAAGGCATTTTAAAGACACGACCTCGGAACCTCGGCCTTCCCCCTAAAACAATACAAACACATGCACCGTATTACCACCCAACCGGGCGAAATCGATGCCGAGCGCGAACTCGTTCTCATTGAACAATCGCCCTCGGAAATCCTTTTCCTCAGCACAGCTGATACCGACCTTGCTTGTGCCGTCGAAAGTTGGGGGGCTCTTTTTGGATCTCGTCTCCGACTCGCTCACGCGGGACCGCTTCGCCAGCCTGTGGCTTCCGATGATTATGTGGAGCGTGTCATCCGTAAGTGTAAACTCGTCGTTATCCGTCTGTTAGGAGGTGAAAGCTATTTTCCTCACCTCTTTTCTGCTCTCGCCCTTCTCATGGAAGAAGAGACTCGACCCCAATTTCTTTTCATCTCTGCCACCGATGCTACTGAAGATTTTGGCTTACTCGCTAACGACTTTTCTCTCGAAATCAGAAGCCGATTCTATGACTACTTTCAAAATGGCGGTTCTGAAAACTTTCTCAAAGCCGCCAAAGCACTCGATCTTCTCTCCCAAAACAAGACCGACTCATTCCCTGATCCGACTCCCATGCCGGATTGCGGTCTCTATTATCAATCTCCTCGTTCATCTGCCCCTCTGGTATCCCTCTGGTTTTATCGAGCTTGGTATCAAACAGGAGATCTCGCTGTTATTCGTTCTCTGATCGAATCTTTTGAGGGACGTGGACTTCGTATTCACGCCTCCTTCGCTCATTCTCTTAAAAAGAATTCGGCTCAAAATTTCATTCAGAAAGAAATTAAAAAAGAAACACCAGAAGCGATTTTAGTGATGCACGGTTTTTCAATGGCTTCAGGTGGTGCTGAAAGTTCTTCCGTTTTTGAAACCATCGATGTCCCTGTCTTTCAAGTCCCCATCTCCATTCATTCCAGAGAACATTGGCTCAAGAGTTCCTCGGGTCTGACTCCGACCGAAGTGGCCATGAATATCGCTCTCCCTGAGATCGATGGGCGTCTTTTCACCACGGTCGTTGGATTCAAAGAGGAAGATAAAGCCTCATCCTCCCTGGAGTTCACCGTCAAACATCTTCTCCCTGATCACAAACAGATCTCCCATGTCACCGAACTTGTTTCAAAATGGATTCAACTTCGAAAAACTGAAAACGCTGATAAACGAGTGGCGATCATTCTTTCCAATTATCCAAATAAAAACGGTCGCATCGGCAACGGCGTCGGCCTTGATACTCCCGCCAGTACAGTCGCAGTCCTTGATGAAATGAAGAAGAATGGCTATCAAATCGATCCTCTTCCCCAAGATGGCGAAGAATTGATGACTTGGCTTCAATCGGGTGTGACCAACGATCCAGAACATTCCTACGGAAAACCAGCTTCCCTTCAAATCCCAGCAACAACGCTTCAATCTGTTCTTGAATCCCTTTCTGAATCTCGAAGAGGAAAACCGCTTGAGCAATGGCCGATCCCTTCGGACGATTCAATCCCTCTTGCCGGAATCCAACTTGGAAATGTTTTTATTGGAATTCAGCCACCCCGTGGTTTTTCAGAACAGACTCAGGCGATTTATCACAGCCCCGATCTTCCTCCCTCCCCCTACTACCTCGCCTTTTACGCATGGATTCGCCGAGACTTCAATGCCCACGCCATCATTCATTTTGGAAAACATGGAAACCTCGAATGGCTTCCTGGACGGAGTACCGCACTCAGCGACGAAGACTATCCCTTTTTCTGCCTCGGTGCGATTCCCCATCTTTATCCCTTCATCGTCAACAATCCCGGTGAAGGGAGCCAAGCAAAGCGTCGAACTTCCGCGGTGATCGTCGATCACCTCACCCCACCTCTCACCCGTGCCGGACTTTATGAAGATCTTGAAGTCATCGAACGTCTCCTGGAAGAACATGCCCATTTTTCCGATTTTCTTCCACAACGCGCAAAAGAACTCGAAGAAGAAATCCAGCAAAAACTAACTACATGCGATTGGAATAAGGATCTCCCTCAAAATTCAAAATCTGAATCAAAAGATTTCACCCTCGAGACCATCAGCCATTTCCTCTGCGAAATCAAAGAGAGCCAAATTCGTTCCGCTCTCCATATTTTTGGAAATATTCCGACGGATGAAAAACAGACGGACTTTCTTCTCAGCGTTCTTCGTCAATCCTCTGGAAATCGTCCGGGACTTCTGGAAGCGATAAACCCTTCTGCAAACAATCTTGAAAACCTCTCCTCAAAAGTTCGGGACGATTTGGAACTCCAAGCCCGTCAATGGATCGAGAATGCCCTGATCTCTCGAATCCACTCTTCCGAAAATGAATCTCTTGCGATCCTCCGTCGATTTCTCCACGAACAACTCCTTCCCCGTTTTCTCGGTTGTCGCAAGGAAATCGATCAACTCCTCCGAGGACTCGACGGAAAATTCATCTCCCCCGGTCCCGCTGGCTCCCCAACCCGGGGACGTGTCGATATCCTCCCTACAGGACGAAATTTTTTTGCGATCGATCCACGCGTGCTCCCCACGCCCACCTCGTGGAAATGCGGACAGGCCATGGCGAATGCCCTGCTCGAACGCCATCGCCAGGAACACGGATCCTATCCTCGAACCATCGCACTTGTCATTTGGGGGACCTCCAATATGAGAACGGGTGGGGATGATATCGCTCAAGCTCTCTGGCTTTGGGGATGCGAACCTGTTTGGGAGCCTCACTCCGGTCGAGTCATCGATTTCAACATTCTTCCCGTCTCACTTCTGGGACGTTCCCGAGTCGATCTCGTTCTCCGCATCTCTGGTCTCTTCCGTGATGCCTTTGGGGATACCGTCAAACTCCTGGCCACTATCCCCAAACGTCTCGCCGAACTCGATGAAACCGACGATGAAAATGCCGTTCGCGCCGCATGGCGTCGCGACACCGACTCCCTTCAGGAAAAAGGATTCTCCGCTGACGAAGCTCAACGTCAGGCCAAACTTCGTGTCTTCAGCTCAGGCCCCGGCTGTTACGGCACGGGTCTCTTGCCTTTAATCGATGCTGGAAATTGGGAAACGTCTTCGGATCTGGCGGAAGTCTTCTGTCGTTGGGGACAATACGCCTATGCCTCCGACGGCTCTCCTGAATCCCAACCCGATCTTTTGAAAGATCGCCTTCGCACCGTCGAAGTCGTTCATCAAAATCAGGATAATCGGGAACACGATATTCTCGATTCGGATGACTACTTTCAATTTCAAGGAGGACTCCATGCAACGATCAAACACCTCACGGGAGTCGCGCCCGCCACGTATCACGGAGATTCGAGTCGTCCCGACCAGCCGAAGGTTCGCACGATCCAAGAGGAACTGATTCATGTCCTTCGAAGTCGTGTCCTCAATCCCAAGTGGATTTCCGCCATGCGCAATCACGGGTACAAAGGAGCCTTTGAAATGAGTGCCACCATCGATTATCTCTTCGGCTACGATGCGACCTGCGAGATCGTCGAAGATCACCATTACGAAGCCGTCGCCCAAAAACTGTTGCTGGACCCTCAACAACAAATCTTCTTCAAACGATTCAATCCTGCTGCTTTCCAGGAATCGACCCGCCGACTCCTCGAAGCCCATGAGCGGCAACTCTGGGAAAAAGCGAATCCCGAAACTCTTTCAGCCCTGGAACAACTCACCCTTGAACTTGCGGGAGAGATGGAATAATCCCAAAATAGAATCGATTTATGAACTACCCCTTCACCGCCATCATCGGACTTGAACTCGCCAAGAAGTCGCTGATCTATCATGCGATCGATCCGAAACTCGGGGGAACACTCCTCGTCGGTCATCGCGGCTGCGCCAAAAGCACTCTCGCTCGCGCCTATGCCGAACTCCTTCCTGTCTCCCATCAAAAACTGGCTCCCTTTGTCGAGATTCCTCTCGGCACCACAGAAGACAGACTTCTCGGATCTGTCGATGCCTCCAAACTTGTTCAAAATAATTCGTGGGAAATTCGCCAAGGCCTCATCGAAGAGGCGCATGGCGGCGTTCTTTATATTGATGAGATCAATCTTCTTCCCGATCACCTCGCTGATTTCATTCTCGATTCCGCAGCCAGTGGATTTTACCGAATGGAGCGAGATGGTTTCTCTAAAACCGTCGAGAGCCGCTACATCCTCATGGGCTCCATGAATCCCGATGAAGGAGATCTTCGCCCTCAACTCTCGGATCGCTTCGCCCATGGAATCATCGTCACCGACGACTTCACGGAGGAAGAACGAGTCGAAATCGTGAAACGTCGTCTTGCGTTCGAAGATAACCCTGAGAAATTTATTCTTGCTCACGAAGACCCTCTCCATCAACTCCGTATCTCTATTCTCAACGCACGCCAGAAATTAACAGAAATAATGATCCCCGACGAAGTCCGCCACTCTGTCGCCAAACAAGCCAAAATGCTTCAACTCGAAGGAATGCGTCCTGAACTCGCTGTCCTTCGTACTGCCCGTTGTGCCGCCTCATGGAATAATCATGAGACTGTGACACAAGCGGATATCGACGAAGCATGGATTCTCTGCCTCGGTCATCGAGTTCATCAAAATCCGCCCGCTCCCACAAAACCTTCATCTCCATCCATACCTCCATCGGCTTCGTCTCCATCTTCACAACCACTTGCCCAAAATCCGTCCAACGTCGATTCCAAACCTCAGATTCAAAAAGAATTTTTTCCGCAACATCAATCTGACATTGGAAATTGGATCGAAGATTGTCATTCCTCATCCGAATCCCGATCCAAAAAATATTTCATCTCTCAAGCACATGGACTCCGAATTTCGTGGATCGAATCATTAAAAGTATCGATCAAAAATCCCAACCAATCACGCATCTGGAACCTTCGCTATCACCACACCCCAACACGGAGATCCCTCATGGTCTTTCTTGATGCGAGCCGATCCACAGGAGTAAACTCTTTTCTCTCCTCTGTTCGCGACCTCCTTGGGGGTGCGACACGTTCAGGACATTCGCTCAAACATTCACTACTTCTTCTTCAAGAAAACCAACTAAAATGGACGATCCGTCAATCGGGTCTTCAAAAATTTCAACATTCCCTTCAAACGATTCGGGAAGCGAGTGGGAAAAGCCGTCTCATCTCCGGACTTAAACTTTTTTACCGTCAGGTTCTTCGTAAAGGACTCGGTCATCATGATCGCCTCATCCTCTGCTCCGATGGACTCGCCAGCCTCGAATCCAATCTCAATGCCCAGCAAACCCAAAAACAACTTCGTTATCTTCTCGAACGACTCACCCGACTCTCCGTTCCCATCCTCTGGCTCCATCCCTCTATGCCTCATGGATTAAAAAATTGGATTCCAAAACTCTGTACAGGACTCCCCATCCAACTTCGTGAAGTTGAAGTCAAAAAATAAGAACATATCCCATGATCCAACGTCAATGGTCGGCATTTTGCTCGGCACTTACCCTTCTCACTCGAATCCCCGTCAACGGACTCTTCCATTATCGTCCCCAAGACGCCTCAAACTCATGGATCTATTTCCCTTTTGTCGGAGCATTCATCGGAATCCTCAGTGCCTCGATCCTTTTCCCCGCACTTCCCCATTTTCCAAGCTCACTCAAAATTCTGATTGTCATGCTCACCTCCATTCTCCTCACCGGAGCCTTACACGAAGATGGACTCGGTGACACCGTGGATGGACTCTTCGGAGGAACGACTCCTGAGAAACGTCTTGAGATCATGAAAGATAGTCGTATCGGCTCCTATGCCGCCATCTCCCTCTGGTTTCTGCTCTTCGCTAAATTTTATCTTCTCCAGTCCTTGCTTTTAATTGATCCCGTCCTGACAATCACCTCCCTCGTCATCGCCCATTGCGTCAGTCGTTCCTGTACGACCCTTCTCATGGCACTTCTTCCCTACGTCTCCCATTCCGGAACCAAATCGATGGACTACATTCAAAACGGCAGTCTCTTCAAATCCCTCATCGCCATAACCATCGCCATCAACATCACCGCCGTCCTTCTCCCCACCTCCTTCATCCCCATCCTCATGACATCACTCCTCATCACCCTTCTCACAGGACTTCTCTATCGTCAAAAAATCGGCGGCATCACCGGCGACACCCTCGGTGCCACCCAACAACTTGTCGAACTCGCTCTCTACGGTGCTATTCTCTTTTCAAACTTCTCAATCTAATTTAAGTACCGTTAGAATGGGGAAAAGAGAAAAAAATGAAAAAGCAGATGAATTTTGTTTTTAAATTTCCTGCTTTCCCCATTCCAAAGGTATTCAACAAAATACCTATTCATCCATCGATTTTAATCCTGTGAAATCACCAACCACAAAACCCCTCTATTTCGCTCTCGATCTCGAAAGCGTTCTCGTCCCTGAAATCTGGGAAACCATCGCTCAATCGACTGGCATCATTTCTCTCTCTCAAACCACACGCGATCAACCCGACTATTCCGAACTCATGTCCCAACGCATCCGACTTTGTCGTGAAAATGGACTCACCCTCGTTCAGCTCCGAAAAATCGTCTCCACCATGGAACCTCTTCCCGACGCTATCACATTCATCCAATGGACCCTCTCCCATGGAAAAACCATCATTGTTTCTGACACTTTTCACGAACTCGCTGATCCCCTTCTCGAAAAACTCGGATCCATTCCCATCCTCTGTAACGCCCTGCAAATCGATGAGGAAGGCTACATCCAAAACTTCCAATTCCGTCACCCTCTTGGAAAACAGGAAGCCATCACGACGCTCCAATCTCAGGGCTATCACGTCATCTCTATCGGTGATTCATTCAACGATTTCTCCATGCTCCAGCAGGCCGATACGGCCTTTCTTCTCAATCCTTCAAAAATCATCCTCTCTTCCAATCGAGGAACAGAAGTCGTCTATTCGTTTTCTGAAATCCAAGAAAAACTGAAGAAGACCCTCTAGATGGGGATGAAAAATCTATCCGTTTAACAAAACCACGAGTCCACCCAGAACCACTGCAATTCCACTTGCTCGTAGAATAGGAAATCGAGCGAAAATACTCGTCTCACTCAGTTTTAGGAAACCGACCCCTAAAAAGATTCCCGTCAGATGTAAGATCGTCGTGGCAAGCGCAAATCCCAATCCATAATAAAGTCCTGTGGCCATCTCAGGCATCTCCGCACCATGAGCATACCCATGGTAAATTGCGAAAATCCCAACAAGGAGCATTCCCATCGCCAAACGAAATCTCGCAGCGGCAACAATCAAAAGCCCCATGAAAAAAATCGAAGCAAGAATGCCCGTTTCCACAAAAGGAACGGGAAATCCGGCGACTCCCAAAATACC
>JAZKBH010000123.1:0-4510 GCA_040388725.1 Verrucomicrobiota bacterium | reverse complement strand
GGGAATCACCCAAGTCGCTCTTCTTCCCAATTGAGCCGCCCAAAGTCCGACCGCAATCATTGCAAGAATATGATCCAATCCATGAAGCGGATGAACAAATCCGTACATAAAGCCATGTCCTTCTCCGGGGAGAATGTGACCTATTAATAAAGGCAGTGTTGTCATTTTTAACTTTCGCTTAAATGACGCTCTGTAAGTATTCCAAAAAAGAGCGCAAGAGTTGTCCAGAGAACCATTTGGGTTCCAATGGATGCCAATCGAAAACGCCAAAGAACAACTGCCGAGAATGCTTCCGGAACTTCATTGATCTCGGGAAGAAAAAACATCACCACGGAGATGATGGCAATAAAAGCGACCCCTGCAGCCAATGTCGCGTTCCACTCACTGAATTGATCAAGCATCCGGCGTCGAATCCATATCGAGGCAATCAGTGTCGCCACCGACAACACAATCATTAACAAGTAAGTTTCAGTGCGAAACCCAATCGTCTCACCTTGTCCGACCGCGGGAGGATTAGGAGGGTATTTTAAAGCAGGCATCAAAACAATCACTAAGAACCCCGCTCCCGCCAAAAGCAAAGAGAGTGATCGAGGACTCAAAGAATCCACACGACCGTAAGTTGCCGCAAAAACTAAGGCAAAAAGTCCTCCAATTGCGGATCCATAAACAAGAACTGCAGTCAACAGGCCAAATGTACTTTGCATCTGACGACTCACCAACTCTTCTTCATTGTGACTGTGGCTATGTCCTTCTTCTTTTGCTTCATGAGAGTGAGCTTCTTCTTTGGAAGATTTCTCTTCAAAACCAATTGCCCAATCAATTTGAGGTTCACCAAATACTTTAGCAAAACCAAATGCAAACAAACCAGCGAGAACGCCAACAAGCATCCCGCGAACGAGAAAATTCGTAATCATAATACAACTCCTAAAAGGATTAATGACAGGGAAAACCGAGAAGATGACGTCCGTCGTGAACCCATTCGTGAACGTACATTCCGCTAAAAATGGAAGTGGCCCCCTGTTCCGCACCGACCAAATAAATTAGGAGCAACATTAAAAGTCCTCCAAAAACCAGCCACGGAGCCAGAATCTTGAAAGGAATAGGGGTTGGTCGGGGAATTGATAGACTTGAATCGAGAACCAAGTTCGAACTTTGTGACATTTTGATCTCCTTGGGATTTCGCGTCCCGGTTGAGTTTTTATAAATTGACGAAGGAGGGTCTGACTTTGACTTACATATCCGAAGAATGCAAACCGTTTACAGTGGCGCGACCGCGTCGGATTTTCACCGGCTTCCTCTCCTCATAAACTTCGTGCAAAATTAGAATCGCGCCTGAGTCGGGTCAAGATAAAATAGCGGAGGAGGACTTGACATCCCCGATGACTCTGACAACTCTGAATCACATCTCACTTTCCTATGACCACTCATTTAATTCTCATCAGTCATGCTCCCACGAGAGCCGTACAAACAACCTCTTTTCCTGAAGATGAACCGCTTGATCCTCCCATTATTTCTCTGCCGGAAATAAAACAGAAAATCGAAAATATGGGTCAACTCAATCATCTTTGTAGGGGACCCGAACGAAGGGCATTCGAGACGGCAGAGGCACTTCAACTTAGAGCTGCTTTTACAGTTGAACAAACCTTACGCGACTGTGATTACGGTCGTTGGGCAGGACGACGATTCGATGATTTACAAAATAAAGAACCTGATGCGATTGCCTCGTGGATCAGTCAACCCGAAGTGAATCCTCACGGGGGTGAATCCCTCATCGATCTTCTTACACGAATTTCGATATGGATGGATATACAAGGCCAGCGCGGAGGCCGTATTCTGGCAGTGAGCCATCCCTCCGTCATTCGTGCTGCGATTCTGCATACGATCGGAGCTCCCTCTCAAAGTTTTTGGAGAATCAACATTGAGCCCCTCTCAATCACTGATCTCCGTGGAAACAAAGGACACTGGACCCTGCGCTCCATCAGCTCCGTCATCTAGCACGACGTTCAAATTCAATATTTATTCACCTCGAAGGTGGTTTTGAAAAGTGTCAAAAGAGTACGATCTCGAATCCCTCGCCCTAGAGACAATTCAATCGGTGAGATCCTGTGGTAAACTTTTGGTTTTCCTGATTGACGCACTTTACTTAATTGCTATCCGAAAGATGGATCTTTACGAAAGTATAGATTCTACGAAACAGCAAAGTGCCTCCGATTACGATCGGAGGAGAATAGGGAAGCGGGTGTAAATCCCGCACGGTAGCGCCGCTGTAACGGGGAATGAAAACCCAACACGTCACTCTTTCTTCACAGAAGGGGGAAGACTGGGCCAGTAAAATGATCCCGAAGCCAGAAGACCTGCTTTGCTCGTTCTCATTCGACTCGCTTGCAATCAATCGAGTCACTGTCTCGCCAAAGACAGGATGGGGGAATACCTTTTTCCCTTGCCTAAAACTGTGCCCTTGGCAGGCACAATGACAATGGAAGAACTATGTTTAAATATAAAACGAAATTTAAAAATGCAACCAAGTCGTCTATTTTTCTCCTTACCTTTGCCTTGAGTTGGGCGGCAGAATCCCCGACGGAATCTAAAGAGAAAGATCTCAAAAAAGTTCTCGAAGAACAGGGGATCTACGTTGAAACATCTAAACCGGGGATCAAACTCAGTGGGTATGTGGATGCTGGCTACTCCTACAACTTCACAGGAAGAGATACCGCACAGGTAACCCGGGGCGCAAATGACGGACAAAACGCCACGGAGTCGGGGGGGGATTTCAATCTCTACAATTTCAAACTTACCCTTGAAAAAGCTCTTCCTGAAGAAAACACCTGGTCCGCAGGTTTTCGAACCGATCTTAACTACGGAGAAGACGCCCTCTTGAAAACAGGAAATGCGGCTTCAGACTCCGTGAGTAGCCTTTGGCTTCAACAGGCCTATGTGAACTTTAACATTCCTGTGGGGAATGGCCTCCAGATAAAACTTGGGAAATGGTCCGCTCTCACCGGCTTTGAAGCCCCTGAACGTCCTGCAAACCCCAATATCAGTGGAGGTCTCGTCGCCACCCTGGAACCCGGAGAACATGTTGGTCTTCTCGGAACCTATTCCTTGAACAAAAACTTCACATTCAATCTCGGCATCGCCAACGCCGATTGGGGAAACAATGCCGATGGAGTATCGGTCTTAGATGGCTCAGGAAACAGTAATGTCCTCTATACCGGTTCCCTCCAATTTGGCAACAGCGCCAAAACTCTCTGTTCCAAATTCATCGTCGTCTCTAATCCTTACGGAGGAAGCGGCATTCTCTCCTCCACCAATCCTGCGGGAGCAGCAAATCAAGTGATCAACGAAGGAGAGTCCCTTCTCTTTAATCACAATACCGTTTGGACCCCAAAATGCTGCAATGATAAATTGATGTTGGGATACAACACTCTCCTCGGATTTTATAACAACTACGCGCATGCTCCTGTCGGCTCTTCCCCTCGTGACTACAACGAAAGCTATTGGGGATTGGCAGGATATGCAAAATACATCTTCAACGACCTCTTCTCGCTCGCTCAACGCATTGAATATATCAGCTGCGATGATGGCGCTAAATTTGGCCAAAATGGCTCTGCCCTTACAGCCCCCAACCTTAACGGTAAAAAATCCGAAGCTTTTGGATTCACGACGACCGTCGGATTCAATCTCTGGGATAATATGTTACTCCGCGCGGAATACCGGGCTGACTTTACCCATGTGAACGATCCTTCTGGCGCAGCCTCAGCTAATGGAGATGAAACGGTGACTCATCTGGCGATCGCGGAAGTTGTCTATAGCTTCTGAAAATTTTAAAACTTCATCAAAAACTCCGTTTGTAAAACCAAACGGAGTTTTTCTTTTCTCGTTTTTACTTTAATTCTTCGCCTTTTCCGAAACTCCCGCTGACTGAAAACTCGCCATCTCATTTAATATCCGACACGCCGACTCCAAGAGCGGCCAAACCAATGCGGCTCCTGATCCTTCTCCCAATCTCAATTGAAGATCTAATAACGCTTTCGTTTTCAAAAACTCCAAAAGCTTTCCGTGGGCTTTCTCCTGAGATTGATGAGAAAAAACACATCTCTCCACAACACTCGGATACATAAGCTCCGCTACCAACACCGCACTGGTGGTGATAAATCCATCCACAACAATGACCCGTCTCTCCTGAGCCGCTTGTAAAACGGCCCCCACCATCGTCGCAATCTCAAATCCCCCAAAAGTAGCAAGGACCTCCAACGGCTCCTTTACTTGAGGAACTCTCTCCAAAATCCGTCTCAGAACCGAAATCTTCTTTTGAACCCCTTCATCATCTAAACCTGTTCCCGCACCGGTACAGACATCGATCGATTCTCCCGTCAATCGCGCCATGAGCAAAGAAGCAGACGAGGTATTCCCAATCCCCATTTCCCCCAGTAAAAGACTATTTCCAGGCAAAGACCGAACGATCTTTGAACCATTTCCGATTGCTTGATGACATTCTTCCATCGTCATC
>JAZKBH010000122.1:325-7930 GCA_040388725.1 Verrucomicrobiota bacterium | reverse complement strand
CGTTTTGAGCGCCTTCAACAGCGGCGTTGAGGCGTTTGATACGAGCATCCAAGTTGGCACTGACCGCTACACCTGCAGCATCATCGACAGGATCGGCAAGACGTGAGCCAGAAGCGAGTTTACGGATATTCTTCGTAAGATTGTCGCTATTGACTGTGAGATAGAACGAGGCGTTCACTGCTCCGATGTTTGTTCCGATTGTTGCCATATTTTTTCTCCAGTTTTAATTAGGGTGGGTTGCGATTTGGGCTCTTTCAGGGGCTCCTCCTGCCGGAAGGGTTGGTTCCGTAATGACAGTCTCGGTATTCTAAAAAATAACTTTAATCTTTTTTTCACTAATCCGACCCTTCAGAGGGAAAAAGAGGGGAAACCGTAAAACAAAATGCCAATTTGGCTAAAAATAATCTGAAATCGTGCTCAAGGCACAAAAAAAACGGCTGGGGATTTCCCCAGCCGTTTTAGAAGTCTGAATCGACTTAAAGAAGAGCTTTTGAAGCTTATTTCTTTTCGCCGGGACGGTAATCTTCCTCGGTAAGTTTGCCAAAGGCTTCTTCCATCGAGGTGAGATCTTCGCCAGAACGAATCGCTTCGAATTTCTCTTTTTCGCGTTCGAGTTGTTCGGGAGTATAGTCGACGGCCTTGACGGAGAGACCAATACGGCGCTCTGTCTTGTCGATCTTGATGATACGTGCTGTAACGTCTTGACCGATTTTGAGGACATCTTTGACTTTTTCCACGCGATCGTTGCTGATTTGGGAAATATGAACCAAACCGTCGATTTCGTCTTCGAGCTGAACAAAGGCACCAAAGCTTGCGACTTTGCTGACCTTACCGCTGACGACGTCACCGATACGATATTTGTTCTCGATAACCTTCCAAGGATCTTCCCACAATTGTTTAATACCAAGGGAGATACGTTGGTTGGCTTTGTCGATTTCGAGTACTTTGGCTTCGAGATCTTGACCCTTCTTGAGGAGTTCCGAAGGATGATTGATTTTGCGTGTCCAGGAGAGATCCGAGACGTGCACCATTCCATCGATACCTTCTTCGAGTTCGACAAACGCGCCGTAAGCGGTGAGATTGCGGACTTTTCCTTTGACGGTCGAACCGATAGGGAACTTGAGAGAAACTTCTTCCCAAGGATTTGCTTCGAGTTGGCGGACGGAAAGAGAGACTTTTTGGTCTTCTTTGCTGACGTCGATAACCGTTGCATCAATTTCTTGGCCTTGTTGGAGAACGTCAGCAGGTTTTGCCACACGTTTGGTCCAGCTGAGCTCGGAAACGTGGATAAGACCTTCAATGCCGGGTTCGAGTTCAACGAATGCACCGTAAGGAGCAAGATTCGTGACTTTTCCGCGAACCTTTGTTCCAGCGGGATACTTTTCAGCGATCTTTTCCCATGGGTTTTCGTTCTTTTGCTTGAGACCGAAGGAGACGCGTTCTTTTTCGCGGTCAATTTCAGTGACTAAAACTTCAACTTCTTGTCCAACCTTGAGCATCTCGGAAGGATGGCTGATACGGCTCCAGCTCATATCGGTGATATGAAGGAGACCATCGAGGCCGTCCAAGTCAATGAATGCACCGAAATCGGTGATATTCTTAACCGTTCCTTTAACGAGATCGCCCTTCTTGAGATTGCCGAGGAGTTCAGCACGCTTTTCAGCACGTTGAGCTTCGACGATTTCACGACGGGAAAGAACAACGTTCTTACGCTCTTCGTTGATCTTAACGATCTTACATTCGAGGATTTTACCTTCAAATTCGCGGAGATTGCGAGGAGGGACGATATCAATTTGGGAGGAAGGAAGAAATGCTTCGACGCCCACATGAAGCATCAATCCACCTTTGACGATGTTCTTGACGCGGCCGGAGATAATGCCGCCTTCTTTGTGAGTTTGAACGATCTTTTCCCAATTTTGTTTGAGAGTCGCTTTTTCGCGGGAGAGAACGACGATACCGTCATCATCTTCGAGGCTTTCAAGGAGAACTTCGACCTCATCACCAATTTGAAGTGAGCTGGGGTCTTCGAATTCGCCGAGATCGATCACGCCTTCGGATTTATAACCGATGTCGATGACGACTTCTTTGGAGCGCTTTTGAATGACGCGCCCTTTGACGATGCTTCCTTCGGAGAAGTTTTGCATCGATTTTTGGAGTAATTCCATCATTGCCATATATTTGTTTTTTCTGACTTAATTTTCTCAGGAGTAAACCTGAGGGATTGCCTTAGCCGTTTTCTGAAACCGTGTTTTACTGGGGAAATTCCGAAAAATAGACCGAAAGATCTAAAGACGAAAAAACCGCCGGTAACCCTGGCGGAAACGGGGTTAAGGTTTTCTGTCGCCATTCCACACATGCGGAACTATGAAGCGCAGGGAATCACTACTAGCGTTTCCCCTCGGTTTAGCAAGTGCTTTGTTCTCGAGAAGTCAGAGGAGGAAAAGGCAGGATTTCACGCAAAGGCGCAAAGCGGCCCAAGACTCCTCCCTTCAGAAACTAAAACAGGTTTATTGTTTTTGGGAGAATCTGGGGCTGCTTAGTGTCTTGGCGTGAGATAATGTTTTTTGTATTTTCATTTTGAAACCCGAACAGTTTTGGTTACTCTGACTCGATTATGGCAACGAAATTCATCATGGTGGGTGCAAAAGGGCGTATGGGACAGGCGATCTTAAGCCTGGCAAGGTCAGGCTCTGAATATCAGGCAGTGGCTGAGATCGATAAAGAGGACAGTCTGAGTGAGCATATTTCCAAAACAGATGCTGTGATTGAGTTTAGTCACCATTCCGTTACCTCGATGATGGTCGAAATTTGCATGCGCCATCAAAAGCCATTAATCATCGGAACAACGGGTCATAGCCCCACGGCACTAAAGATTATCCAAGATTGCGCAAAGACAATTCCCGTTGTTTTGGCTCCTAATTTTTCAATCGGTGTGAACTTGCTCTTTTATCTCACCCGCAAAGCGGCAGAAATCCTTGGCGAAGAGTACGATCAAGAAGTCGTTGAAATGCATCACCGTCACAAACTCGATGCGCCGAGTGGAACAGGAAAACGTCTCGCTGAAATTTTAGCGGATGTGAAAAAGAAGCAGCTGGATGAAATTGCGAAGCACGGCCGTGTCGGTATTGTCGGAGAACGGACATCCCATGAAATCGGTGTTCATGCTCTTCGTGGCGGGGATGTGGTCGGAGATCACACCGTTTATTTTGCAACGATGGGTGAGAGAATCGAACTGACGCATCGAGCATCGAGCCGTGATACCTTTGCCGCTGGCGCACTCCGTGCGGCTCATTGGGTTTTAACTCAAAAGCCCGGCATTTATTCGATGCAGGATGTTTTGGGGCTAAATTAAACCCATAAGAATTGCATCGATGACAGGATAAAGCCCGAATTTAAAAACTTTTGGTTTCTAAAAATAAAACCATTTTTGAATTTAATCCTCCCCATCCTGATATCGATGCAAAAATGGTTTTTTCATGGCTTTAAAAGCAACTCCCATTCAAGTCGTGATCGCGCTCGGGTCCAATCTCGGAGATCGAGGGGATTTGATACGGGAGGGTTTTGACTTTCTCTCGCATTCTTTTGCAGAGGAAGGGACCTTTAAATCCTCTTCTATCTTAGAAACGGAACCGGTCGATTGTCCTCCCGGATCTCCTCGTTTTTTGAATGCAGTCGCTCTCTTTAAAACCGTTCACTCCGTCAGATCTATTTTGGAGAAGTGCCAAGCCTTTGAAAAAGAGAAGGGGCGTCCCTCGATTCGTGAGACCAATGCACCACGGCCTCTCGACCTTGATTTAATTGCTTATGGAAACGAAATTTATTCGGATCCCGATCTTCAGCTTCCTCATCCTCGAGCTACTCAGCGGCGATTTGTCCTCGCTCCCTTAGTCGAGCTGATGCCTGAACTCATCTTGCCTCTCCAAACAAAATCAGTCAAAGTCTTGCTCGATGAACTCCAAGATTGAATGGGTCAAAAGCCAGAAGGGAAAGTCGCTTCGCGTGTTAACCGCGACAGACTATACGATGGCACGTCTTTTAGATGAAGCCGGAGTTCCTTTGCTTTTAGTCGGAGATTCCTTAGGAATGGTTTCACTCGGTTATCCGGATACCACCCATGTGACGTTGGACGATATGTTGCATCATGCGAAAGCGGTAATGCGGGCAAGACCGAAAGCCTGTGTCATTATCGATATGCCCTATCAGAGTTACGCCATGCCTTCCGAAGCGCTTCTCAATGCTCAAAAATTGATGGCAACGGGAGCGGATGGAGTCAAAGTGGAAGGGGCTTGCATTGAAGTTATTCGAACTTTAACAGAGTATGAAATCCCCGTGATGGGCCACTTGGGAATGCTCCCTCAAAGCATTCACGAAGAGGGGGGATATAAGATTAAAGGAAAGTCTTCTGCTGAACGCGAAAAATTAATTTTAGATGCCAAACTCATCGCCGAAGCCGGCGTTTTTTCCATGGTCTTGGAACTCGTGGTTCCCGAAGTAGCAGAAGCCGTGACGCATCAAGTTCTCGTCCCCACTATTGGTATTGGGGCAGGCAAAGGATGTGATGGTCAGGTTTTAGTCACGCATGATTTAATTGGCTTATTTCCATGGTTCAAGCCCAAGCACGTGCATCCTCTTGCTGAAGTCAGCGAAGCCATTTCTGTGGCTGCAAAAAATTATCTTCAATGAAAAGGGGTTCACACTGTTCACCCTTCCCCTAGGGGAGGGCCTAGCGATGCGAGGCCTTAATCCAGTTTTGACGTAAATGGGATCCTTGACGACTGGTCGCTCGACTCCCAAAGAATGAGTCAGTGAATGAACCTCATCTCTTCTCTTATTTCTCTATAGGTCTTGACCTTTTTTCAAAATCCGCTGACTTGCGCCAAACCAATGCAACGTAGAGATTCTTATTGGCACCTCGCAATGATTCCCGGAATCGGGCCCGTTCGTGTGCGTCGTTTATTGGAATCCATGGGATCGGTCGAACGGATACTCCTTGCGCGTGAATCGGAGCTCGCCTCCGTGGAGGGGATTAGCAACGAGTTGGCACGTAAGATCATCAAAGCTCGTGATGAAGTTGATTTAGTTCGAGAAAAGAAATTGGCTCTCGATCATGGAGTGGAAGTTATCGACGTTGAAGATGAGTTATATCCTCAATCCCTGAAGGAAATTTATGATCCTCCATTGGTTCTTTATATCAAGGGGAAGATTCCCAAGCGATTTTCAATGGGAATTGGAGTGATCGGAACAAGAGAGCCGACTTCCTATGGACGGGAGAATGCGAAAAAGTTTTCCTTTCAACTCGCCTACGCGGGAGTCTCTGTCATTTCCGGTCTTGCACGTGGAGTCGATACCTATGCACACCAAGGAGCCTTGGCTGCAAAAGGCGCAACATGGGCCGTGGTCGGGTGTGGACTCATGACATGCTATCCCTCCGAAAATCAATCGCTCATGGATAAGATTGCAGAAGAAAACTGTGTGATCTCCGAATTTCCGATGGAGACAAAGCCCGATCGACAAACCTTTCCGATGCGAAATCGAATTGTGAGCGGACTCAGTCATGGCGTTTTAGTCATTGAGGCTGGAGCTCAAAGCGGAGCTTTAATCACCGCCCGCATGGCTTTAGATCAAGGACGGAACGTTTATGCGATTCCCGGACGAATAGATCAGGCAGAGGCGAAGGGGTGTCACATTTTGTTGAAACAAGGAGCCAAATTAGTGGAAAGTGTCGAAGATATTCTCCAGGATTTAAATCTTCTTATTCCTCCAAAATGGATTCAACGAGAGCTTCCGGAAGTTGAAAAATTGACAGGGGATGAAGCGGTCATTTACGAGGCATTAGGCAAAGAAGAAACGCATGTTGATCGTGTTATTCAAAAAACAGGATTGCCTTCTTCCAAGGTCTCTTCTACCTTACTCCGTTTGGAAATGAAAAAACGCGTGCAACAACTTCCTGGCCAGTACTTTATAAGGATTCTTTAATGAGTAAGACATTGATTATTGCAGAAAAGCCGAGCGTCGCATCGGATATTTCAAAAGCCTTAGGTGGTTTTAAAAAAGAAAAAGACTACTTTGAAAGTGATGAATATGTGGTGACCTCTGCCGTCGGTCATCTCCTTGAACTCTGTCTTCCTAACGAACTGGATAAGAAGCGAGGAAAATGGAGTTTTGACAGCCTTCCTGTCATTCCACCTAAATTTGAACTCAAACCAATCGAAAGATCTGAATCCCGTCTTAAGGTTGTTCAAAAACTTCTCAAACGCAAAGATATCACTAAACTGATTAACGCCTGTGACGCCGGTCGCGAAGGAGAATTGATCTTCCGTTACATTATTCAATTTACAAATTCAACGAAGCCCATTCAACGTCTCTGGCTTCAATCGATGACTCCTGATGCGATCCGAGATGGGTTTCAGCAACTGAAGGCAGACAAAGAGATGCTACCGCTTGCAGATGCGGCTGTTTGTCGTTCAGAAAGTGACTGGTTGGTTGGAATTAATGGGACGAGAGCATTGACCGCTTTGAATTCTAAAGGAGGAGGTTTTTTCCTGACTCCCGTAGGACGCGTTCAAACTCCGACGTTGGCGATGGTGGTCGATCGCGAACTCAAAATCAAAAACTTTCAGTCTAAAGATTTTTGGGAATTGCACGGCACTTTTGGATGCAAGATCGGGTCTTATGTCGGGCGTTGGTTTGACGAAAAATTTCAAAAGTCGGATAAAGAAGAAGAAGCGGATCGCAAAGCCGAACGCATTTGGGATGTGAAAAAAGCCGAAGAAATTCATAGTCGCTGCCTTGGAAAACCAGGAATTGTGACCGAAGAGAAGAAACCGGCCACACAGCTTTCACCCCTTTTATTTGATCTGACAAGTCTTCAGCGTGAAGGGAACTCCAAGTTTGGACTTTCTGCGAAACGCACGCTTCAAATTGCTCAAACGCTTTACGAACGTCATAAAGTTCTCACTTATCCTCGTACGGATTCTCGCTATCTGCCGGAAGATTATTTGGCGACGGTGAAAACGATTCTCAAAACACATTCTTCAGGGCCACTTGGAAAATTTTCTGAAAAAGCTCTCAAAGAAGGATGGATTCATTTGACGAAACGCGTATTTAATAATGAAAAGGTGAGTGATCACTTTGCAATTATTCCGACCAAGGAAAGTCCCGACAAACTCGATGAGTTTGAGCGCAAAATTTACGATCTCGTTTATAAACGATTCCTTGCTGTTTTCTATCCAGCCGCTGTTTTTGAGGTCACCAATCGGATTACTCGTGTCGAAGGCGAGCCTTTTAAGACTGAAGGAAAAGTCATGAAAGATCCCGGTTGGATGGCGATTTATGGTCGTGACGAATTAAATCCTGATGAAGCGGCGCAATTAGTCGCCGTTCAAGAAGGGGAGACGGTCAAAACCGAAGAGATCGAACTCAAAGGTCTTGCGACACGTCCTCCTGCACGTTTTTCGGAAGCGACACTTCTTTCCGCAATGGAAGGGGCCGGAAAATTAATTGAAGATGAAGAACTTCGTGATGCCATGGGAAAACGAGGGCTCGGAACGCCTGCGACGCGCGCGGCAACGATCGAAGGACTTATCAATGAAACTTATCTGCTCC
>JAZKBH010000122.1:0-226 GCA_040388725.1 Verrucomicrobiota bacterium | reverse complement strand
TGCAAAGCCATTTTCCGGGAAAAGTCCTGTGGATGGCGCGGAGATGATCGAAACACTTCGTTATTATCAAACGAAGGATGGTGTTTTTCGTATCAATAAAGTGATTGCGGGACGTTTTATCTCTTCCGAAGAAGCATCTGAGCTTTTGGAAAAGAAAACCCTTCCTCTTCTTCAAGGTTTTCGCAGTAAAATGGGTCGACCCTTCGCAGCGGCTTTGAAAATGAAT
>JAZKBH010000121.1:11007-11270 GCA_040388725.1 Verrucomicrobiota bacterium | reverse complement strand
GGAAATGCCTATAGCCTTTTCTATCTCATTCTCGTTGTCATTCTTATTGTTGCTTGGGGATTCATGTTACGCATTGAGGAATCGACGGCATTGAGCACGGAAGATTTTGTCCACGAACTCCTCGTCAAAACACCGAAAGAAGCGATCACTCGACTTCTGAATCGGAGGGTCTTCTTTTGAGTCCCGTGCTCCAACAACAAGCGATCCCCGGCATCGGGCGAGCTCTGCTTCAATGTTTAGGTTCCTCCTTACAATGGAAAATT
>JAZKBH010000121.1:8933-10997 GCA_040388725.1 Verrucomicrobiota bacterium | reverse complement strand
TACTCTCAGCTCTTACCGCATCGAAGCGCCAAAACGCTTATTAGTCCGAGCCGCGATGGAGAATGGATCACCTCTATCATTCAACAATTTGGATTCAGCGCCATCCGCGGTTCCACTTCAAAAAAAGGAGCTCTCGCCTTCCGTGAACTTCTGAAAGAAATCCACAAAGGAAAGGGCGACATCGGCATTACTCCTGATGGGCCGCGCGGACCTGTCTATCGCGTTCAACCCGGGGTCATCCGCCTCAGTCAATTCACGGGTCGGCCGATTCTTCCTCTGACTTATCATATCCGCCATAAGATCGAACTCAAAAGCTGGGACCGATTTCAAATCCCTCTCCCGCTCTCCGAAATCACCCTCGTCATTGGCAAACCCCGTGTGATTCCACGTGATCTCACGGACGACCAGCTTCAGGGCGAAATCGAGTGGCTCCAAAATACCCTGGGGAAATAATCTTTAAATTCAGATTCATCATCCTTGGTGAATCTATGGAGGGGCAGTGGCTCACTGCCTTCCCCATGATTGAGGCACAGAGCCTATGCCCCTCCAATTCTAATATATGAAATGAGTTAACCCCTATCCTTTGTCTTTCCTTGGCGACCTTTGCGCCTTGGCGGTGAAAATTGTCTTTCTCGGAATCGTTTTTATTTTTTATGATCGTCTTTATTTAAATTTCCGCTTCAATATACCCTAAGAAATCGAGCGAATGGATCCATCTACCTCTTCCTCTCATCAACCTGAACTTCCGCTTTCGGAACCTCAGGCTATTTCATCGCCCGCGCCTACTCCCCTCGAATCTCCAGCCTCACCTGCTTCTCCACCTCCCAAACGTCGAGGTTGGTTTCTTCCTCTTTTTATTTTACTCCTCATTGCAGGAATCTGTTATTTCGTCAAACAGAGCGGTTACTGGGCGCAGTATCAACTTCTCAATCATAAAACCCACTCGCAAACCGAAGCGGCGCGTCTTTGGGTTCATTATGGAACGCTTCAACATCATATTGGCGAACTCTCCGAAGCGCTGGCGGCCTATGATCAAGCGAAGACGCTCGATCCCGAGCTTTATGAAGCGTGGTGGAATCTCTCTTTAATCTACGATGCGCTTCACCAATTCCCCGAACAACTTGCGGCCCTTCAACAAGCGGTTCGTTGTCGTCCCGAAGCCCCGGAAGCATGGGCCTCACTCACCAAAGTTTATCTGCAACTCAATCAAGATCAGGATGCCATGATGGCACGTCAGCAAGAGGAGATTGCGAAAAGCGAATCGATCAAAGAAGAGGAACTCGAACGTCTCGCTCAGGAAAATCCGACGGCTCAAGAAGCATGGATCCGTTGGGGAATGAGTCGAGCGATCTATCGTTTTGTTCAACCGAATAGTTTTGATCCGAAGACTCAGGAGATCTTTCAAAAGGCCTCGGAACAAATTCCAAAATCTCCGTGGATCTGGGCGCATCTCGGCCTGGCTTCCATTAAAAAACGAAATGAAATCCCCGGCTCTCCTTTCCTCACCGAAGTCCAAGTCACCGATATCACCGCCTTTCAAAAGGCAGCGGAACTTCTCCCCCGCGATACGACTCTTTTCTTTCTCTTAGGACGTGCGGCTCTCTGGAAGGGCGAATGGAATACCGCCATCAATGCTTTTCAAGTCTCCACTCAATCCCCAAAAGCCCATTGGCTCGCTTGGTATTATCTTGGTGAAACCTACCTCGCCGCAAAACGTTCCGATGATGCCATCGCCGCTTATACCAAAGCGCAGTCTCTTGCCCCTGATGCTCTTGAAATCCAATTTGGCGTCGCTCAAGCCTACATCCAAAAAGGAAATATTACCGAAGCTCAAAAAATTCTCGATCAAGATGGAAACTCCCGCAATAAAATGATCCCTCTCACCCGGCGCGCTTTTGTTCAACTCACCCTCCACGAAGCGCTTCTTGCCCAAGAAAAAGAAAATCCAAAACCGTCCCACCCTCCCGTCAAACCGTTTCGAGCTCAAGCGGCCCCGCGCGAAGAAGTCTTTGTCGTCGCTCCCGATCCTCTTCCGGTCGAAGTTCCTGAACCGCTCCCTGTCAT
>JAZKBH010000121.1:5053-8850 GCA_040388725.1 Verrucomicrobiota bacterium | reverse complement strand
AAACGAACCTCAAGGTGCAATTCCTCATATCGATACCACACCACTTCCGAGTCCTTCGCCCTCAGATCTCCAACTTCGACACCCGACGCTCACCACCACCGAAACACACTCCTCGCCTTCGCTTCTCACTTCTTCAGAGCAGATTGATCAATGGAATGCCGCGTTAAATGGTCAGACTCTCGATGAAAAAGAATTAAAAAATATCATTCTCGGAAGTGAAAAAAATCAACGACCCGAAATCGCTTTAAAAGCCGCCCAACAACTCCTTCAACAAAATCCGAATGCGCTTCACTGGACGACCTTGGGTTATGTCTACGGGCTCCTCAACCAAACGGATCGAGAGATCGACTGCTATCTCAAAGCGCTTCAAAAAGAGCCGAAAAATAGAAACACTCTTTTTAATCTCGGGCTCGCCTATCTTCAACAACGCCGATTCGCAAAAGCCCAAGAGGCCTTTCAAAAAATCACGCAGAACCTTCCTGAAGATCACGAAGCCTGGTTTCATCTCGGTCTGACGCTCGAAAAGCAAGATCGTTGGGATGAAAGCAGTCGCGCCTATCAAAAAGCGGTCACCATCAAACCTTCCTACGGGGAAGCATGGCTCAATCTGGGTGGTGTTTATGCCACCATCAAACGTCCTGATCTCGAAATTGAAACGTATAAGAAGTGCTTAGAATCCAATCCGAACTATCAACCGGCCTGGAACAATCTCGCGATTGTTCTCAAGAGCATTGGCAAATTTAGCGAATACGAAGCGACCAAAAAGATGATCGAAGAATCGATCCGTTAAAATTAAAACGTATTTCGCACAACGACACGACGCCACTAAAAACATTCGGAAACGATTTAAGAAAAAAAATAAATTCTTAGTGTCGTCGTGCCTTCGTGCGAGGCACTGCCTTTAAGATGCTTTTAACTTTGCGCGGGCTTCTCGGACGGCTTCAACCATCTTCGTCGCTTGGGAGGTCAACTTCGCCCAATCCTGACTTTTCAGAATCTCTTTACTGACCAAACTACTTCCCGCAGCCACCGCGCGACATCCCGCTGCAATAAAGGCCCCGCAGGTCTTCTCATCGACCCCGCCCGTCGGAATAATCGCCAGATGAGGCATTGGAGCTAAAATCGCTTTGATATAATTGGCGCCTAAACCATCCGCAGGGAAAATTTTAACAAAATCGGCCCCGAGTTCCGAGGACTGCAACGCTTCGGTCGGCGAATAAGATCCCGAACAAATCACAACGGACTGACGAACACAAAACTCAATGACTTTCGGACGGACCACGGGGGTAATCACATAACAAGCCCCAGCTTCCACCGCCGCAGCGGCCTGCTCTTCGGTCAAAACGCTCCCCACTCCGAGCAATATGCGATCGCCAAATTCTTTTTTGAGATCTCGGATCACTTGAAGCGCATTGGGTGTGGTCAGAGTCACTTCGACCGCATGCACCCCTCCTTGAATTAAAGCCCCGGACGCATCGATTAACTCCTTCGACGAATCCGCCCTTAAAATGGCGACGACGCCGGGGTTCACGAGACCATCGATGACTTTTTGCTTATTCATAAGAAGATCATTCCGAAAAGAACTCCAAATACCAAGAAATTTTTAAGGCAGAAAGGAGAGTCCTCGCACAACGACACAAAGTCACCACGGATGGAAGAGTAAAAACGATCCCCAATCGGCTCTTTACGCTGTGTCGTAGTGCCGTCGTGCGAGGATTGTATTTTCTTCCCTCATTTTTTTAATGGACAAACCCCCTTCCTTTTTTTACCTTGATCGTCCTTTTTCCGCACTCGTGGCGAAATGGCAGACGCGCTAGCTTGAGGTGCTAGTGGGTAACACCATGGGAGTTCGAGTCTCCCCGAGTGCATTTTTCCCTGATTGCCAATGAGATGCAGCGAAAGCTGTTTCATTTTATGTCAAAAGTGGGAACAATCGTTGATGTTACTTCTGTTTATTAGCGTCAAAGTAGCTTAAATGAACGACCACCTCACACCCATCACCTTGCGTTAAGGAAGGATACGGACACCTTCTCCGACAAAATTTCTGGATCCGATCACATCAACTTCAACCACCACTATAGTGCTGGCGTCCTCGTGTCATTTTGAAATCATTAGATTTCTCCTGCAGGATGAATCTTAATTCTTGATTTTAAATCCAAGAACCATATTGCCGGGGATAGAGGAGGGCCTGTGGATGAGAAGTCCTTTCTCGTCCTGGTGCCATTCGACTTTCTCGGAGGATCCGAGCACTTCAACAGACTGAATCGGATTCATCAGATGGGGCGATGATTTTTTCAGACTTGTGATACAGAGAAGGCCATCGGGTTTACCCAGGCAGAATGCATAAATGATTTTCCCATCCTTGGAGCTTGTGAAACGAAAATCGTTACCTTCATAAGCTTTGGAAGGAACGTCTTTGTTTCCTCCAAATCGGCCTTTTTCCACTTTACCCGAGGTGCTGGGACCTTCTCCATATATTTTCCAGGGCCGCGTCGCATAAACTCCCTCCCCGTTGGTAGAAGTCCATTGGCCGATCTGATTCAGAATTTCAAGAACATCCTGCTCTAGATTGCCTTCAGGCGTTTGAACAATGTTGATGAGCAAATTTCCGTTTTTACTAACAATATCGACCAGCATTTGAACAACCTGTTCGGCCGTTAAATATTTTTGATCTGTCCGATAAAACCAATCTCCAATGGAAGTGTCTGTTTGCCAGGGAAGAGCGCGAATTTCACTGCTCACACCTCGTTCGATATCCTTAACGTAACGCCCCTGATCATTATCGTGTTTAGCATTGTAGACGGCTTGGAGTTTACCTCCGTTCTTTTTGAGATCCTCATTATAATAGTGAGCCAGCATTTTTCTTCCATAATCACCAAAAGGAAGCTCGCTGTCCGAGTACAGAAGATCGGGATGATAGAGATCGATCAATTCTGTAATGTCCTTCAACCATTCCTGATGCCATTCGATATTTTTGGTCAGCCAATCTCTATCGTTGGCGTCCGCTTTGGTGTGGTAAAGATCTTGATACTGCGAGTCATTGCCATCATAGGGAACGCCTTTTTTAGGTCCAGTAGTATCAGCCCCATGACTACTTTGAAACCATGTATAGCTGGCAGCGAGATGTTCCGAAACCCCGAAGGGAAGCCCTTGTTTTCGAGCCGCAGCTTGCCAAAGTCCCAAGACATCTTTATGAGGTCCCATTTGGACAGCATTCCAGCGATGGATCTTGGAGTTCCAAAGAAAAAAATTATCGTGATGAGATCCCATGCTGAAAAAATAACGAGCGCCTACTTTTTTATAGAGAGCCATTAATTCGTCAGGATTCCATTTTTCTGCCTTCCAAAGGGGAATGATATCTTTGTATCCGAAGATGGAGGGATGACCGTAATGCTTGAGATGATCGAGATAATCAGGATGAGGGCCTCTATTTTCTCCTGTTTTCTTATCGATGTCGTTTTGAATATAGAGCCTTTTCGCATACCAGTCACCCTGACGGGGAACCGCCTGAGGCCCCCAATGAGACCAGAAGCCTAGTTTGGCGTCACGAAACCATTCCGGACACTCGTATTTTCGAAGAGATTCATCGGTTGGCTCAAATGAGGAAGGAGTGGCAGCTGACAAAATTGAAATTAAAAAAAGAAAACAGAAAAAGGATTTCAAAGGGAGGACGTTTTTCATTCAAAAATAATTTGGCATTAAAATGAAAAAGAACAATGGACGGTTTTGACCTATTTATGGATATCTTTGATATTTAAACATTTAATTAAACGATTTTATTTCGAAGTAATTGGAGT
>JAZKBH010000121.1:0-5043 GCA_040388725.1 Verrucomicrobiota bacterium | reverse complement strand
AATAAAAAAAACGCCGCTCGTTCATTTTTCCAGAAAGATTGTGAGTTGCCGGCGTAGATGTTCTTTGACAAAAGCCTTAGGGCTTTTTCCAAAATACTTAGTGAAGACCCGACTAAAATGAAGTGCATCTTCAAAACCCACTGCGTTTGCCGCTTCCTTGATTAAAATATTTTTTGTAACGAGCAACTCAGCTGCTGCGTCCATTTTTTTTCGAATCAAAGAGGAATAAGGACTGTCTTCGCGGAAATGTTTGTAAAGTCGGCAAAGATGGCTGGGATCCATGTTCATTCTTCGACTGAGATCCTGAAGACTTTGGATTTCCCGGTAATTATTGTCGATCAAACGACGGCTTTTTTCAAACGCTTCAAATGACCGGGAGGAATAATTAGGATTTGAAGTCATTGATGTTCTCGCCTTAAGAAGAATAAGATGAAGGTAGTCGAGACAGATCAGATTTCGATGAGCGGACGACTTTCGACCTTCACGAATCAGATTCTCAAAAAGATCCCGAGTGGATTCCATTTCGGCGACTCGGCAAACAGAACCAGGCATGATTCCAGATTGCTTAAACCATTCTCTGGATTGATCTCCATAGAAATTGACAAAATATTTGATCAGAGGTCTTTGAGGATCCGTACGAATTTCCTGAGAACATTTCGGACCATAAAGAAAGAGATTTCCAGGACCAATATCTTGTGATTTCTTGTTCAAAGCCAGCTTTCCACGACCTTCTGCCACAAACTCAAGACCATAACAAAGAAAGCTACTGCGGTTGATGCAGTAGGTGGGCGTTACCTTTTCACGTCCTGCGCGGATTACTCTGACATCCCGGGATGAAGAAAAGCCGGCCGTCAAATGACAGTAGAGGGAGTCTCGAACCTGCTGAGAAAAAACAGGAAGTGAGCGTAGAGGCTTTTTCATAGTAGCTTTTATGATGACGTGTTTTTCAAAAAAATCAATAATATCCATATTTGAATCAAAAGCGTCCATTCTCAAAATTCGTCGATTAAATATATTGTATTCATGATATCCCATAATAATGACATGGAAGTACTCCTGCGTCCCATGCGAGCTTTTTTTAGTTTTATTCTAAAAGCTTTTATAATTGTGTGGGTGATAATCTCGGCCCCTCTCATGTTGTTATTCATTCAAAACAAATATTATCGCGCCATTACCACGGAACAATTAACGGTCAAAATCTCGAACTACCGATCTCCCGAATGGGTCTTTATGGGAAATGGCATTACTGCGGGTGGACGAAACTGGTCCCTTCGCTTCGGATTGAATCCTTTCAATTCAATTAATCTGGGACATATCGGCTATAGCTTTCGCCAAATCGCCGCCCAAATTCCCAAAGCCGTCTCTTACCACTCCAAATATCTGGTTCTCACCGCAGAAACAACGGATCTCATGGACGTTGAGAGCGATGCTGAAACATTCAACTTCAAGGAGTGGGAAAATCTCGTTACACAACTTCCGAACAACCCTCATTGCCTAAAGATCATTTGTTCCATACCTCCCCAACGGGATCCATCCACCGATTCGCGTATTAACGCCCTTAACGAAAAACTGAAGACCCAGGCCGAATCCTATCAGTTAAAATTTCTCGATTTGAATCCGATCTTGCTTGAGTCGAATGTCAGCCGCCCGTCTCTTTTTATCGACTCTATCCACTTGTCCGATACTGCATATGACCTTTGGGCCCACGCTCTTCTGAATTTTACCAAAGAATACAAGTGAGAACTAAAAAGCTTCTCCCGAAAAACTCTCTTCTCCAATTTCTTTTTTTTCTAGTCTGCATCGAAGTGGTAATTTGCAATAAATCATGGGGCTCCTCCATGAGCGATTTTGCGGCTCCCGCGAAGAATTATCCTGGGCGAATTGAGGAAAGCGCGGTAGCAATGCGAGCTCTCATGCCACGAGCCGCCACTCAGGAATTCCCGGTGGGCACTCTCGAAGCAATCCGCGAGTTTCATGTAAGTCGTTTAGAATGGGCTTATCTTTTGAATCCAGAATTTGTCAAAAAAGTTCACTCCCTCGGAGCCACTTCTTCAGGAACCTGCATCAGCAATATTAGGCAGATCCGGTTTGATCGTATTGGGATGGTTCCTCCATCCGACTGGGAGACGAAGTTGAGTATTCTGGATTTGAACGGGACGATGGTGATGCCTTCGTGGTGCCGGGGTTCCCAGGGACGCGTGGACCCGAAAACTGCTCCCGGATGGATCTGTGTCAACAATCCTCAAGGAAGAGAAGTGGTTATAAAAATGGTCTTTCAGCAGTTTGATTGCGATCTGGCAGACATGCATCGGGATGATGCAGCTTCCAATGCATGGACCCTGAGATGGGGCGGATGTTTCTGTGATTACTGCATAGATGGTTTTCGAAAGTATTTACGGACGAACTTTTCAAGTGAGCAATTGAAATCGATGGGAGTTACTGATCCGGAACACTTTGATTACCGGTCATGGCTGATCTCTCAAAATGCTCCGGTGGGGGACGACTTCGCCCGATATGATGGAGGTCCACTTAAGGAGCATTTCTGTGATTTTCAAATTCAAGCCTCCTCTGATTTCAATGCCTGGTGGCATGAAAAACTGAACGAACATGCGGGCCGTTATATTCCGATTTCCTGTAATCATGTGCCGGATCTCGTCCATAGGGATCCCCCCAAGGAAAAGGTTTACGAAAAATTTGATTTCTGGTGTGGCGAGCTGCCGAAGGAAAAGTGTAATCCGAAATATTTTTTTGAAGTTTCCCGATATGTTCGGAGTCTAGGAAAAGATCTAACGTTCACTCCTCCGGAGGAGAAAAGCGCCTCATTGACGCCGGCATGGAAACAACTCATTCGTCAGGGAATCGCAACCACTTATGCGACGGGGTTACATATGGAAGCACCATGGGACGTTTTTCTTCCCTGGGGAATGCCTCGGTTTTTCGGAAATGCCCATGATTTCTCTGATCTTTTCGGCATGGCTCGTGCCTGTACCAATCAATTGGACGGTTATGAGGATGTCTGCGCCCTTGGAGCGACTTTGAAAGATGATCGATGGAATCCGATGGAGGAACCTGCAACGATTTCATCGTCATCGATTTATGCCTTTTTCCGTGCAAAACCAGGCGATAAAAATGCACCGGTCATCCTCCATCTCGTCGATTGGTCGGATCATCCACAGTCATTTCAGATCACGCTGAAATCGGCAATGATTTTTAACGGAGCTCGGTTCCGAGCGACCCTAATAACTCCACTTCCTTATAATCAACAAGCACACCATCACGCGTTTGATACAAAAAATTGGGACTCTTTGATTCAGAGAAAAGTAATTTCCGATTTCGTCGGCGATGATGTCCTGAAAATTCCTGCGCTGGAGCCGTGGGGAATTTTAGTTCTCGATCGAAAATAAAGCCGTCCCTCATTGGATTGTCCTCCTCTCTAACACTCCCTTCATCTCAGTTTTTGTATTCAAAGCTTTTAAAATCTTAAAGCCCATTCATAACTTGCGTTTTTCGTCTGTTTGATCCTATTAAGGTTGTTTTGGAAGTACTCCTTCTCTCTACAGTTGAAACCATGGAGGGCAAACGAGCACCCCTAGTCACGCTCTAATGCTCTTTAAGAAGTCTCATGGCATTAGCAACAACAAGCACTGTGGCACCCGTGTCTGCTAAAATGGCGAGCCAAAGACTGGTGTGACCCATAATTCCGAGGATCAGAAATACACTTTTAAGGACCATCGCAAATCCGATATTCCAGCGAATGGTGTTCAAAACGCGTTGGCTCGTCTTCATCGCCACAGGGAGTTGGTGAAGGTCATCCTGCATGAGGGCGATATCCGCTGTTTCAATGGCGGTGTCACTTCCTCCTGCTCCCATCGCGATTCCAAAGGAGGCGGTGGCAAGGGCCGGAGCGTCGTTGATGCCATCGCCGACCATTCCGACAATTCCATACGTCTCTTTGAGTTTTTGAATCTCTCTCTTTTTGTCTTCGGGAAGAAGATTGCCATGCGCTTCTGAAATGCCTGCCAAAGCCGCAACGGCATCCACCGACTTTTGATTACCGCCACTGAGCATGACGATCTTTTGAAGACCCGCTTGCTTCAAGGCGTTGATCACGGAACCAACATCGGAGCGAACGGTATCGCCGATGGTCAAGATGCCTAATATCTCCCCGGCACATTGGTCATGAGGTTGATGTCCCACGATCACGACGCTCAATCCCTTGTCTTGAAGGAGATCGAGTTTTTGTTCTAACTCGGGCGTGCATACCCCGAGCTCGTGAGCAAACCGATGATTCCCGACAAAATAACGATGCCCTTCAATGGATCCTAAATTTCCTCGACCACTGCGACTTTCGATTTCTGTCGCAGGCGTAGAAGTCACTCCTTGATTTTTCGCGTATTGCACAACCGCACGAGCTAAAGGGTGTGTCGATTTCAGATCGAGGCTTGAGGCAATCCGTAGAATTTCCTGAGGGGAAGTCGAGTTCCAAGCAATCACTTCTTGCACTTGAGGTCGTCCTTCGGTGATTGTTCCGGTTTTATCGACCGCCAATGCCTTCATTTTTCCGATGAGCTCCAAGTAGGCTCCGCCTTTAATGAGGACTCCTTTGCGGGCAAGAACGGTGAGACCACAAACAATACTCACGGGAGTCGAAACGACTAAGGCGCATGGACAGGCAATCACGATCAGTGACAGTCCCCGAGTTAACCAAGGATCCAAGGGATAACCCATGATGACAGGAACAAAAATCCAAAAAAAGGCCAATAAAAGAACACAAGGGGTGTAATATTGGGAGAAATTCTCAATAAATCTTTGAGTGGGGGCTTTAACCTGAAGGGCTTGAGATGTGAGTTCTTTGATTTTTGCAAAAGTTGTCTGTTGGGCGGTTTTTAATACTTCGATCTCTAAATACCCTTGTTTGTTTAGAGTTCCGGCATATACTTTGTCCCCTATAAATTTTTCTTGGGGGATCGGTTCACCCGTAATCGATGATTCATCAATAAAAGAGACTCCGAAGACAACTTTGCCATCTAATGCCAGCATTTC
>JAZKBH010000120.1:2425-7726 GCA_040388725.1 Verrucomicrobiota bacterium | reverse complement strand
GCGATAAGAATTTTAATGAGCATACCGTTTTCCTTTTAAATTGATTTCTTCCATAAGTCGAAAGGAGAACTGAAAAATGTCAACTGGGAACATTAAAGACATTTCTCACGCAAAGTTGCCCAAGTTTCCTCCCTAAAATTTCCCTGTTTTTTTTCTTAAGGGATGAAACTTGGGCAACTTTGCGTCTTTGCATGAGAAAAAGAATTACTTCGCCGCCGCAAGATTTTGCGCTTTTTCGATCAATCTCACAAATTGATGTCGTTCTCCCTCTGGATCTACATCGAGCCCTTTCCGTGCCAAAGTGAGGGTGCTATTCCACGTCGCTTGTTCAGTATGAGGGAGCTTTTTTAAGAGAGCTCCAAATTGCGCCGTGGCAGCGGCAAATTGAAAGTCAGAGGTGGCTTGATCCAGGTTTTGAATCGTCCCTTGAAGCGCGATAGATTTTTGAATCAACTCTCCTTGATTATTTTGATGTTGAATGTGGACGCTCAACCATTCTGCCGTCGTCGTCTGAGTTTTAGATTCACTTACCGGAATAATTTCGATGAGGACGATCCGTTGAAAGTTCAACGGCATCACGTGAGTGGCGGGAAGGGTAGCGATGCTTTTATTGAGAGCATCATCATAGCCGAGAATTCGATAAGATTGGACTCGTTCGGGATTCAATTGGAAATGCCATTGCACGTGCTGGGCTACGGGTGATGGGTTTTTGGTTGATCCCTTTTTCGCAATAAGAGAAATTCGCGCGAGTGCGTTTTTCGTATTCCAAGGACAAGAAGCAATTTGAATGTGAACTTTATAGGGATCATTCGTGGAAGGAGCGGCATCATTTGCCTTGAATGCATTAATGAGGCCATCCATTTGAACAATTTCAGGAGAGGGAAGAACGCCTGCTTCGATCGATTTTTGAATGGCAGCGTACGATCGGGAACTCGTTTCGAGAGCCACCGCCGCCCACTCATGATTTTTGGGATTTAAAAACCCGCTGGGGAGAAATTTATTTTCCGCTAAAACGGTTATTGGAAGTGAAGAAGTCGGAAGCGAGATATTTTCCTCGCTCAGCGTTAAAGTGGGATCCGTCGCGAGGATATTCGCATCAGTGAGTTCCTGAGAGGAGGGGGTTTTTGGGATTGGGGCGGCCGTATGATCAGGAAGAGAAGACGCCTCTCCCGCGGGGCTAAAAATTAAAGGAATCTCCACGGTCGTATTCGATGCGACGGAAGGGGTCGAAGGCTGGGACGGAAGAGAGGTGAGTCGATCCAACATCACCCATCCAATCGCCAGACTGGCGGCAACGGCGACACCGATCCCCCAATGGAATCCATCTTCTTTAAAATTCCAACGAACGATTTTTCTGCGGGCTTGGATATGCCGCTCGATTGCCATAATTTGATCAGGCTTTAGTCCTTCTTGAGGAGTTTGGCGAAGGTCTGTCGAAAGGGATTGAGTCAATGCTTGGAGCTCTTCGAGTTCCTTCTGTAACTCGGGATTTTCTCTCAAAAGGTGTTCGATTTCTAAACGCTCCGCATTCGAGCATTCGCCGAGAAGATAATTCGTAAGCCGTGGATCATCTGCTTGAAGTTTCATGAGGAGGGGGCCTCCGATTGAAGTTGTTCCGTCATACGTGAACGAAGATTTTTAAGGCCTTTATGAATCAGGACGCCGATGAGATTTTCATTCATACCGGTGATTTCGCTAATCTCTTTATAAGAGAGATTAGTGAGAAATTTAAGACGGACGACTTCTCGTTGTTGAGGAGTCAATTGAGAGAGCGCTTGAAGGAGGATCGATTTTTCTTCTCGTAGTTCCATTGGTCGCATCGGCGATGGTTCATGAGAAGGGAGCTCGTCCATAAAATCGATTTCCGTCATCCGACTCTCTTTTCGAATATAATCGAGGGATTGATTTCGGCAGACGGTATAAAGCCAAGGCTTTAACTTCGGCATGACGACTTCTCTTCGTTGATCGCAAAGCTTTAAAAAGGTCTCTTGCACGGCATCCCGCGCCCGATCCCAATCTTTAAGAAGCTGATAAGCATACTGCGTGAGAAGACCTGAGTGGTCATTCACCGCCTGCCGGATCCAATCATCCGCTGAAGTTTCCATCCTTAAATAAGAGACGCAGTCGCAGGCTAAATCTTAATGGGACTTGATGATTTTATTTTTTTCGTCGACGACGATCACTTTTGGTTCGTGAGTATCTGCCTCATCCTCAGGGACTTCTGCGAAATTCATGATCGTGAGCCGATCTCCCACTTTTCCGAGAAGAGCGGTCGCTCCATTGAGTTCGATGATGCCTTGGCCTGCAGGACCGTAGATCACATAGGTCTCAAATCGGTTTCCATTCCCCATATTTCCGACGAGGATTCGTTCGTAGCGTCGGAGGCCGACGGTTTGGGCTAAATCTTCCGAGATCGTGAGGCTTCCCTCATAATTAACGCTGGCTCCGGTGACCGTCGCGCGGTGGATCTTCGATTTAAGTAAATGAATCAATCGCATGGGAAGAAAGTGCTAAGGGATTTTATCGAACTCGAAAAGAGAAAAACAAAGAAAGGAGTGAACGGCCAAGGGAAAGGCAAAGGACGCCAAGAAAATCCACTCATTGAAGAAATTGAAATTCATTGTTTTTAAATCAACGAAGATAAGCATTTAAAAAATCTTGGCGTCCTTTGCCTTTCTCTTGGCGGTTCAATTTTGTCTTTCAAAAGATTCCATCGACAGTCAGACAACGCTCCACCAATTTAGATCCAATGGACGAACCGACCAAAGATAAGAAAGATGAGTTGAAGACCTATCGTCTTTTGGGGTTGGCGCGTGTTCCTCGTGGAAAAAAAAAGCGAGCTTACATTGAGCATAAAGGATTGGAAAAAATTATTGGAGGAGAGAGTCCGGATCGTCCTTCTTTAAAAATTCCTCAACCTCAATATTGGGAATTGAGGGAGCAAGTTTATCGGGAGTATTTGGAGGGAGTCGAAAAGATCGGGGAAAAAATTCCACTCGAGATCCTATTAGAGAGTGCCAAGGATCAATTGGAGAGGAAAATTTACGAGAGATGGGTTCAATCTCAGTCCACCAAGCCGGAGAAGAAGCCCTATCAGGGTTATCGCAATAATGTCCTCACAGAGGTGATGACGCAGATTAAATCGATCCAGAAACGAAATCCCGATCGTTACCAAAAAATTTGGAAAGAGATCGCAGGACCGGAGTTCTCGAAAGAATCCTGGTTGCACCGTGTGGATGAAGCGAAGGGAATTGCATACGTCCGTTGTTTTAATAATGCCTTAGGGTTTCAATTGACCAAACGCCCCGATTTCGTACGACAATTAGGGGAGAAGCTTCAATGCCGGATTGCATCGATTCGGATTGGGTAAAGACAAGCTCACACGGAGCCACAAAGACACGGAAAGAGTTTATCCGCAGATTAACACGGATTCCACAGATTCAAGATTTTGATTCTAAATGTAGTAACATACAGGTTCTTTTGTTTTAAAACCAAACCATTGTCTTTAAAATCTGCGTTCTTCTGCGTAAATCTGCGGATCTCCTTGTCCCGCCGAAGCTGGAGCGAAGGAGGATGTGTGCGCCTGTCTTTTTGATTTGAATACTTTTGCTTGCGACTTCAGGGGTTAGCCATAATTTTTGGGATGGAGATGGAAAAAGGATCGTCATTCAAAATCGATTTACACTGTCACTCCCATTATTCGGGAGATGGCGTGAGTAAGCCGGAAGAAATCGTCGAGAGGGCTCGTGCCCAAGGATTGGATGGCGTGGCGATTACGGATCACAATACCTGTGAGTGCGTCGATTACTTTCGCCAGAAAGGTCTCATTCGCGAAGATGGACTCCCCGTCGATGGGTTTTTAATTGTTCCGGGCCAGGAGATCTCGACGGCAGAAGGTCATTTGTTGGCGCTTGGGATTACACTTCCGAACTTAAAAGGGATTTCGGCCTTAGAAGCGGTCTCCATGATTCATGCGAAGGGCGGAATTGCGGTGGCTCCGCATCCTTATGATTATTTTCGTGCGGGAATTCGGGAGAGTGTTTTAGAGACGCTTCCCTTGGATGGGATTGAAGTTTTTAACGCGGCAACCGCCATTCGTAAATGTAACCAGCAGTCGCGTGAATATGCCCTGCGACGTCAATTGCCGATGACGGCGGGAAGTGATGCTCATCTCCCTCAAGCAGTGGGTGTCTCTTATACGATTTTAGATGTGGACGAAAGAAGTGTTGCAGGAGTTTTAAAGGCGATTCCGAAAGGACCTCAAGTGGTGGAGAACTATCTCACTTTTCGAGAATCCATGAGAAAGACCTTTCATAATCTCTTCCGTCTCAAAAGAAAGATTCGGAGCGCTTAAGGCTCTTTTTCCTTTTACTGAGACGATCATTGAGGATGATGGGTAAAAGTTATTTATGTCTACCACGAAACGGAATCGATTTTTGATGCTTCAATGCATTTCGTTGGGAGCTTTGACTTTTCCGACCCCATTTTTGATTTTTTTATATTTGTTCAATATCAATCCGGCCCATGAAATCACTCGTATTTTCATCGTACTTTTTTTGATGTTGGCGGGAGCGGTGATCGGGCTTGCCTCTTATTTTCGGAGCTCAGATGTTCAAGAGAAAAAAGACTGGGTTCCTTCGCACTCCGAAGAGAGTCGTTTTTTTAAGCGTGAAGAATAATAACTGGAGAATAATTGCTGAAGGATTTCAGATCGCTCATTGAAGAGTCGAAGCAGAGATCTCCTGCTTCTCGCCATCAAGTAAGGCTTGTTTGGCTTTTAATCCCCAAGCAAAACCCACAAGTTTTCCAGTGCTTCCGACGACACGGTGACACGGAACGATAATCAGGAGGGGATTTCGATTGCACGCTCCTCCCACGGCCCTTGACGCTCGAGGGGAACGAATCTTTTTAGCGATCTCCCCGTAAGTGCGCGTTTCTCCATAGGGAATTTGGGAGAGTGCTTTCCATACTTGAGATTGAAAGGGAGTCCCCGTTGGATCCAAAGGAAGATCGAATGCTTGGAGTTTACCCTTAAAATAAAGATCCAATTGCCGAAAAGCCTTTTTTAAAAGCAATGTCGTCGGAAGAACTGGTTTGGCTTTCGATGGAACGAACTCGAGGGAGACAATTCCTTTGGTGCTTGCGGTGACCCGCAAGCGACCTAAGGGAGAGTCGTAGTCCGCGTGAAGGGTCATTGGATTTTTTCGGAACTGAAGACGTAGTCGGGGAATTGATAGTCCGACCGTTTGGAGAGATCTTTTACAAATTCATTTAGGGTCCGACTTTGATAATTGTTCGCAA
>JAZKBH010000120.1:1431-2415 GCA_040388725.1 Verrucomicrobiota bacterium | reverse complement strand
GAAAATCATGCCTGGGATCGTATTGCCGACGTCATCAGCCATAATTGTTCGCAAGACGCGAATCGATCATCGGTTGGATTTTTTTGAATTCATCGGCGTTTCCAGGTTTACGAAGCTCGAGATAAGCAATGAGTCCTCCATTGGAAGCAGGTTTAAAATTACTTACTTGGCCGACTTGAAGTTCTTGGGTTAAACCGACGAGAAGGTTTTGATCCGGATCCTTCAGAGTCGGTTCAGCGGGTTTGAATTCAGGAATTTCTTGAACAGTGAGCTTTTGGGCAGCAGCGGCCGCTTTAAAGGTACTGCCGGCTTTGATCGCATCGTTCAGGGCACGCGCATATGCTTCCCCTTGGGCGCGAAGAGCTTCGCCTGCTTTACGATCGATGATCATTTTTTGAAGAGTCGGTTTCACTTCGGCAAGTGTCTTCAGAGTGGCCGGTTTAGTGTTCAAAAGTTGCAAGACATAAAACCCATCTTCGAGTTCAACCGCTGAACTAATGGCATCTTCCTTTGAGAGGCGAAAAGCGGCACGATTAAAGTGAACGCTCGGAGGAAGGGGCTTTGCTGCGCCTGACATCGAGAATAGTTCAGTGGTTCCTGCGACAGCGCCGGCTGCGGTAGCAATCCCAGCAAAGTTACCTTCGCCATGAGCGGCATAGAGTTGTGCGCTTAAATTTTGAGCTTTTTCGGCAAGACGTGCTTTGGTATCGGCCTTTTGTTTCTCATCGAGTTTTTGTTCGGCAGGTGTGAGGCGAAATACAGCGAAAGCGACTTGGCGGAGCTCTTCGGTCATCAATGCTGGGTTGCTTTGATTGATGTCGTATTCTTTCTCAATTTCCGAATCCGTTGCTGTCAAGCCAGTGGTAACGAGGGGTAAACGAACAACGCTCATTTTGACGGGACCCATCATACGATTGAAAAGATCCAAAGACTCCTGAGGGGAGACGCGGACGGAGCCGACGAGAGTTTCGCGGAAACGATCGA
>JAZKBH010000120.1:419-1421 GCA_040388725.1 Verrucomicrobiota bacterium | reverse complement strand
TGTTGATAGTAATCGGCTTGGTACTTTCCTTCTTTTTGAAAGAAGGGAAGTTTTTTGATGAAATCGACACCCTCTTGATCACTCACGCGAACACCTGCATTTTGAGCCTCTGCCAGAAGGGCGAGATGGATCCAGGTCATTTTCATGATCTGATTGCGATAAGTCTCATTGTCAGGGGTTTGTCCGCCGCTTTCGATTTGGAACCAGAGTGACATTCCTTGCACAGCGACCTTGAAGTCTTCGTAGGTATAGTTTTTGCCATCAATTTTCCCCGCCTTCGTCGGGCGTAAGACATCGAGAGCACTGATATTAAAGAAAAGAGCGAATGAGAAAAAGAGGAGTGTAAAAAAGAGAATCATCAGCCATTTGGACTGTTCGCGGAGAAATGTTAACATAAGGGAGAGATTTCTGCCGTGCCTAGGGTAATGAGGCAAGCGAAAACTGGAAGAGGATCTCACACAGAGTCACTAAGACACAGCAGAGAAAAGACTTTATCCGCAGATTTCCGCAGAGGAACGCAGATTTCAAAGGCAATGGTTTTGGTTTTAAAACATGAACTTGTAATTTAGTGTATTAAATCGGTGTAGATCTGCGTTAATCGGTGGATAAACTCTTTCTGTGGCTTGTGTCTTCTTGTTCCGCCGAAGCTTGAGCAGAGGAGGATGTGTGAGCCTGTATTTTGTTTTATCTGCAGATTGACGCCATTGTCTCTCCAGCTACTTTCGCAGCATGAACTATTGGTTGGTGAAGTCGGAGCCCGAGGCGTATTCTTTTTCAGATCTCATGAAAGAGGGAAAAACGAATTGGACGGGGGTTCGTAATTTTCAAGCACGGAATCATTTACGCGGAATGAAAAAAGGGGATTTTGTTTTTGTTTATCATAGCGTGAGTGAGAAGGCGATTGTCGGCATTGCCCAAGTTTCTAAAGAAGCTTTTACCGATCCGACCGCGACCGAAGGGGATTGGAGTTGTGTGGAGATTAAGCCAGTCCGAACTTTAAAA
>JAZKBH010000120.1:0-409 GCA_040388725.1 Verrucomicrobiota bacterium | reverse complement strand
TCCGCCAATCTCGGCTCTCCGTTATGCCTTTGGATTCAAAAGATGTGAAAGCTCTTTTTGGACTTGCTCAAGAAAAGCCGCTTTAGTCGGCTGGAGGGAGATCCATTTTTCAAAATCGCTCTCGAGGGGAAGAGTCGAGTAGCCTTTCATCCAATCTGCAATTTTTTCAAATTCACCCGGTTCAAAGATCCCGGTGTGCGGACGTTGCTGGAGAGCGACTGAAATCGAGGAATTTTGACGCCCAATCCAAAGCAAGGGACGTGGAAGAACGGAGAGAAGAGCGAGTTTGCTCGGCCATAACAATCCGGAGGTGGCTGGATTTTGAGTCGCGACGAGAATGTGTGAAGTGAGAAGCTGAGGAATGAGAGCGTCGTGAGAGACATAGTCCTCAAATTCAAGATGTCGGGGA
>JAZKBH010000119.1:0-13511 GCA_040388725.1 Verrucomicrobiota bacterium | reverse complement strand
CTTCCGATCTTGAAGAGAGTGCCCGCGATAATCCCTCCCCAAGTCCGATGTAATAACCATCCGATATAAATCGCCAGTTGTTGCGCCTCGGGTCCTGGTAAAATCATGCAATAATTGAGCGCATGCAAAAAACGATTCTCACTGATCCATCGTTTTTTCTCCACAAGCTCCGCATGCATCATCGCAATCTGAGCCGTCGGCCCCCCAAAACTGATAAATCCGAGTTTCAACCAAAAAAGAAAGGCTTCCTTAAAGCTCGGCTTAGATGGAGAGATAAAACCCTCTTCATTGGAAGTTGAAGAGTCTGGGTTCATAATTAATTTCTCAGCTCAGGATTTCGACGTAAGAGTCGATGTAGAATCGGTCCGGTCATCACCGTGCTGGTGATTGCCATGATCACTAACATCGTAAATGTCTTTTGTGAAATGGCCCCTAAATCCAGAGCCACATTGGCCACAACAAGTTCCATGAGCGCCCGTGTATTCATCAAGACTCCCAAGGCCATTGAAAATGGGTGATTGAGTCCACTCCATCGAGCGGCGAGATAGCATCCTCCCCATTTTCCGAGCGTCGCAATAAGAATGACTCCGATCAGCCAAAACCAATCCTGAGAGGCTGAAAGCCCAGGAATATTGGCGCGGAGCCCGGTGAAAGTGAAAAAAATCGGAACAAAAAAGACCATGACCAAAGGAGAAATTCCATCTCTCCATCGACTCACAAAAAGAGGCTGATCGTGAAGAAGTACTCCCAAATAAAATGCCCCAAAGATCGCAAAAATCCCGAGAGCTTGCGTACAGAGCGCAGAACAAAAGAGAAGACTTAAGATAAGACCCAAGAGAGGAAACGGCATTTGAGGCGAGGTTCCGATCCATTTCGGAATCCATTTTTTGAGTTGAGGCCGAACAAAAAACCAACCCATCATCCCGTAAAAAAACAACCCCGACCAACGCAAAAGTTCGTGATTCCAATCTAAAGTCGACTGCGCGATCCCCGTTGCAATAGCCAAAAGAATCCAGGCAATCACATCATCCATCGCCGCACAAGAAATCGCGATGACTCCGAGTTGACTCTTCTCGAGCTTCCACTCGATTAAAATTCGTCCCAAAATAGGAAGAGCTGTAATGGAGAGCGCTACACCCATAAAAATAGCAAATAACTTTTGAGAGCCTTGAGGGTGAAGATAAGGGGCTGAAATCCATCCCAATGAAATCCCTAAAATTAAAGGAATCAAAACCCCGGAAATCCAAACCCACGAAACCGTTCTCCGATGAGACTTGGATCGAAGTTGTGAAAATTCGAACTCCATCCCAATTTGAAAAAGGAGAAAGATCAGTCCAATTTGACTTAATACACTCAGCGGAAAGCGCGGAGCCTCTGCAATCATTTTTTGATAAAACTCCGGAAAAATCCAACCCAACAAAGAAGGTCCCAATGCCAGTCCGGCGATCATTTCGCCCACCGCTTTCGGCTGCTTAAACCGCATCGCCACCATTCCGGCAAACTGAGCAACTCCAACGACCAAGATGAGTTGAAGCAAAATCAGCGTCCATGCATGATCCAAGGAAGCTCCTCCTTTTTCAGAAGCAAATGCCGCGAATAAGATCATATTAATGAACTGCAACCGGAGCAATTGAAGTAATCATGCTCCGATCGGAAGGAGTGAGTCCCGCTCCTTCTAATGCGCGGAGAACACGATCACGATTCATAATCACTCGTTTTTGAGTGTAGAGCTGATAATCCGCCCGTTCACGTTCAGGCGTTAAATTGATCGTTGCCAAATTTGCTCCGGCATTCAATGCAAAGCGATATCCCTCTTCATGAACAATATTAAAAGCACTCACGGCAGGAATCACTCGTTCAGGATTTTGCAAACGTAGAATAGCAACTGAGTTTAATGCTTCCACGCCTGTCATCGTTGTGAAACCAGCAAAAGGCGTATTCTCCCCCGGAATGAAAGGACTTACACTCGTCCCTTTTAAGGGAAGCGATTGCAAAAGATTTAAGGTTTCAACCATATGATCGGTCGTTTGTCCCGGGAGTCCTGAAATAAATCCTGAAGAAACACTCCAGCCGCTTTGACTTAAATAACGAATCGCCTCGATCCGTTTTTGAAGCGTTCCGGGTGCATGAATCGCTTGAAAATGGGCCTCATTTCCGGATTCAATTTTAATGATGTAATACTCGGCTCCGGCATCGCGAAGCGTATCATATTCTTTAGGACTTAAAGTTCCAAGACAGAGACTCACTCTGAGTTGAGTCCCCTGGCGAACTCGTTGAATCAACGGAACCATTCGATCTCGGACACTCACGACATCTTCACCCGTTTGAAAATTGATATCTCGAACTTCGGGAGGAAGATAATTTTTTAAATGCTCAAAAACACTATCACCATCTAATCGATAACGATCGAGATCTTGATTGTCCCTGCGCATTCCGCAGTAATCACAATTTTGACGGCAATAATTTGAGATCTCGACGACCCCTCGAATAAAAACTTCTTTTCCGAAAATCGAATCACGCAACTCCCCCGCTTCTTTCCAAAGCTTTTCCTGTAATGAGCCTGAAGCGCCTAAGAGCTCGGCAATCGAATATTTTTGAAGAAGTCCACTCACGATGATTTACCCCACTGTACCAGAATAAGGCCAACTGCGATGAAAAAAATACCTAATCCCTGAATACGTTGAAAAGGCTCGGCTTGAAGGAACCAAAGTGATAACTGAAGAGTTAAAAAACTAAGACCAATGGCTACGGCAAAAATCCAGGTCGCGGACTCTCCCTTTAATGCCATGGTAATAGAAACGGGAGCAAAAAAACCGATGATATTTCCCAGGGAAAACCAAATCCACCAAGGAGTGGTTGCGGAAGGAAAAAGCCCTGCTTTTTTGAAGCAAAGGTTCGATCCAACGAAAGCAAGTATATAGGTTAAAAGTAATAAAAATGAACGCACCCCTCTATTCCTAAGATTTTCTCTGAAAAATGCACGTATTTTATCTAAATAAAGATCAAATCAAGAACTGAATCTCTAAAGAACGCAGGAAAACAGGAAGAAGATAACTCTATCGAAATGATTTTATTTTCCTACTTTCCTGCATTCCTTAGAAACACTCTTTTAATTTTCTGCTTTTAAGTTGAACCTCTCCCCGGATGATGTTGAAATCTTCACCCTATGAAAAACCTCCAGATTCGTTTCGTTGCTGACGATCTGGGATGGGATCGATCGGCCAATGAATCGATCATTCATACCCATCAGCACGGCGTTCTCACGTCTGCCGCCCTCATGATGGGACAACCGGGAACAGAAGAGGCTATTGTGCTTGCCCGACAAAACCCTCGCTTAGAAGTCGGCCTTCACTTCCATTTTTGCGATTCGATCCCTTTAACCACTTCCCAATGGCCCTGGGGGGAGAATCCGGCGTCGCTTGGATTTCAACTTGGCTTTAAAACAGGATCTTTTGATCTCATCCTTCGGGAAATTCAAGCGCAATGGAATGCGTTTAAATTAACCGGCCTCACGCCTTCTTTTGTGAATGTCCATCATCATATGCATGCGCATCCGTGGATCGCATTTCAATTGAATCGGTTTTTAAAAAGAGAACGCTTCCACGGCTGGATTCGACTCGGAAAACCCTCCTTTTTTTCACATGGGGATCAGTGGAAATCCACTTTGATTTCTCCTCTCGTAGCTCAGTATCAAAAAATATTTGGACTCGAAACTCCTGAAACCCTTTGGGGAATCGATCGTCCTTTTCAAATGAATCCGGAAGAAGTCCGTCAAGCGATTGGGACATTGACGGGAGGGATTCATGAATTAATTTTTCATCCACGCCATCTTCAAGATTGCGATACACTATGCCTCATCCAACTCAAACAACTTGGTTTCCACTCATGACCCCTATTCGCCTCATCGCGCTCCTCTTTGTTTTCCTTTGGAGTGGCTGCGCTCATCTCCCTCCCGAAAAACAATCGAGTCGACCTTTCCAGTTTTCGATCGATCGACTTGGTTTTTCCAACGAGACGGTCTGGAGTTACGGCGATGGTGAAATTAAATCCGAGCGAGATCATCACCAGACCACGGGAGAACATTATACTCGCCGTTGTTTTGTGGTTTCGCGATCTGTGGTTCAGTTTTGGAAGTTTGCTCGTTTCGAACCTTCACGTCCGGCTTTAGATGAAAAAGCGTTAGCCCAACGAATTCGGGAAGTCACCTCCATCGATGTCTGGAAAGAACCGCTTCCCTTCGAAAAAAGAATCGTCTTCACCGGATATGCAAATCTTCCCCAGATCAGTGCCGCTCATCCTAAAACCTTTCAAGCTAATCTAGGACTCGGTTGGCCTGTCTATTGTCGTGTCGGCAATATGCCGATGATCATTCCTCCGACGAGAAGCCATCAGGAGAATCTTTTTCATGAAATCGTGAATGATCTTCATCAAGGATATCCGACCATTGCGTGGCTTGTCGATTTTCCAGGCCTCAGAATCAATCATGCAGCGACGATTTACTCCATTTTGAAAGACAACCCTCAAAAGACAGTCTTCCTGATTTACGATCCCAACGATCATCTCGCTCCTAAAAAACTCACTTACAATAAAAAAGAGCGAAGCTTTTATTTCCAAAAAACTTTTTATTTTAAAGGAGGAAAAATTGATGTACGTCCTCTTTATCGGAGTCCGATTCAATGACCCGAAAGACCGTTGTCACTGGACTTGGTCTCGCGACCCCCTTTGGCAAAAAAACTTTAGCAGAAGACTGGCAATGTCTTCTGTCAGGAGAATCCGCGCGCCGAGAGGTTGATTTTTTTGATGTCTCTCAATCGCGCTGTAAACAAGCGGCTTTTTCGCCTCTTTTCCATCAAACCCCTTTTCGCTCTCGATCGGTTGCCCTGGCTCATCACGCTCTCGATCAAGCCCTGGTTCAAGCTCATCTTTTAAATCAGCACCGCCAAGTCATCATTCCCGATCTCTCTTTTTCCGTCAGCACCACCGCAGGCGCCATGGCACGGGGAGAAGAATTTGTTCGTAGGATTCTCGCTCATAAAAAGGGAAGACGACTGAAAGCCATTGATACCTATCAGGGTCAACAACAAGTGTTGGAGCTTCAACAAACTTTTGGCATCACCGGTCGCTCTCATATCGTTTGTAACGCCTGCGCGAGTGGAGCCAATGCCATTGGACATGGACATGATTGGATTCAAGCCGGCTGGGCCGAGTGCGTCATTGTCGGGGGATATGAAGCTTTGACCGAACTTCTCTTTTACGGGTTTGATAGTTTACAATCTCTCGCCCCTGAATCTTGTAAACCCTTTGATCTTCATCGGGATGGATTGATGATTGGTGAAGGGGCCGGATTTCTTGTATTGGAAACCGAAGAACATGCCCAGAAACGCGGGGTTCCTATTTTAGCGGAAATTGCAGGATATGGTCACACCACGGATCTTCACCATTTAACTCAGCCCCATCCGGAAGGAATCGCCCTTCAAAAAGCGATGAACCAAGCGTTGACTCAATCCGATATTCGACTGGATGAAATTGGATATCTGAATTCTCATGGAACAGGCACCTCCATGAATGACGGTGCTGAATTTAAGTCCTATCAAGGCGTCTTCGGCGAATCAATCTCTTCCCTTCAAATCAGCTCCACCAAAGCAACCACGGGACATACCCTCGGCGCGGCGGGAGCCATCGAAGCGATCTTTTCAATCCTAGCGCTTCGAGAGGGACAGGCTCCTCCTCAAATGAATACGCTTCATCCCATTCCTGAAATTGCATCCCTTCTTGTAAAACCGAATCAGCCCCTCCAAAATTGGCGAGCCACGATGAGCGTTAATCTCGGATTCGGAGGATCGAATGCCGCTTTAGTCTTTAAAAAACATTCTGCATGAAAGCGCCCCTTTCTATTCTCTCATCCGGCGTCGTCTCTGCCGGAGGGAACTCAACCGATGCACTTCTTTATCCTGAAAATTGGCCGCAAACTCCTCTTCCCCGTCTGATCAATAATACCCTTTCCACCTCCGTTGCTCCTGTCGATCTCTCGACTTTAAGCCGTTGGAAAAAAGAACCTCGTTTCCGCCGCTCGACGCCGCTCTCTCTCTTTTTAATGGAGGCGACGGCTCAAGCCATTCAACCTTTATCCTCACTTGATCAAGTCGGTCTGATCGTGGTGACGTTTACCGGCAGCATCACGTATAGCCGGCGATTTTATCAAGAGATCGTTGAAGGGGGAGCTCGTGCAGCAAGTCCGATGATGTTTCCAGAAACCGTTTTTAATTCACCCGCGAGTCATATCGCCGCTCAACTCCAATTGGGAGGCCCTATTTATTCCTTAATGGGTGATGAAAGCGCCTGGATTGCAGGACTCGAAACAGCCTCCCTGTGGATTCAACTCAAGCAGGCTCGTTCGGTTGTGGTTGTGGCGGGATACGAAATCGATGCCATGTCCATCGAAGCCTATCATGCCGCGGGATGGATTCGGAAAGGACTCATCTCCACGGAAGGAGCCGGTGCACTTCTCGTGGGAGAGTCGACCGCAACTTCAAACGCAAAAATAGATTATTTGGATCAAGGCTACCTCTATCGAACTCGCGAGGAATTTCGGAAAGAAAAACAACGATTAGAGAAAAAAATGGAGGGAAGAGAAATTCTTCAAGCTCCATGGAATCCATGGACCATAACAACAAAAACCCCTTCTACTCCCCATTGTTTCGGCGTCTCCGCGGCGTGGAAAACGATCCTTCAAGCGAAGTCCCTTTCAAAAACTCCGTCTGCACTTCCGATTTATGGATGTAATCATCAAGCAGGATGGATTGGAATGAGTTACTCTTCATAAAATCGACTAAAACAGTTTTTCACACGGAGGTAACCGAGTAAGCGAAGGATGCAAAAAATAAAAGCGAAGTCCAAAGATTGGATGTTGATTTTAAAATATAAAAAACTCCGTTTACTCCGTTACCTCCGTGTCAAAACTGTCTTTGATCGGCTTTAAAAAGATTCACCCCTCAAAAAAAAGCATTTCCCTTTTAAAATCCCTTCGCCATGCTCATCGACCCTATGGCAACTCATACGATTTGGAGTGCAATGACTCCTCAAGAATCACACGACATCCTCTGTAAAGTTCAGGACGAGAACAAAAAACTCTATCGCTCTGCAGTTGAAATTCTTTCAAAACAAATGCAAAAAAGAGTCCCTGTTGTTTTGGAAATGCCCAAAGTTGAACGCCATGCGATCTGGCAGCAAATCTTAGCTCACCCGATGCTTGAGAATCTCTCTTTCAATGTTCTCAGCTCATGGCTCGTTCAAACGCAAACCCCTTTGCTTTGCGCGTGGTTGGATTCTCTTCAAATTGATCATGATCCCAATGGTTTTTTCCAAGCGGATTCCCTTCAAGCACCTTCGGCCGATGCCCTCAAAAAAGCCGTCAACACTCTCCTTGAAAAATTCACTCCAAAAACCGTCTCGATCTACCTCCATGTCTTTAATTGCATCGATGGAATTGAGTGGAGCGAACTCGATACCCTGCTCGAAAGCGAGCCACGTCTTAAATTGACATAAGAATCACTTCGAATAAGATTAAAATAATGTCGCTCTCTATCCCCCATAACCCTGAAATGTCACCGAGAGAACTTCTCGAATGCATGCTTGGGCATTTGGGTTTTATCTTCCAAGTGGAAGAGATCCAACGGGGCGAACATCTGATTTTAAATATTCAGACTCGCGACTCCCGCAAATTGATCGGGCGCGATGGCCATGTCTTGGAAGAGATGCAATACCTTTTGAATCGCCTGATCTCTGGAAAAGATGATCATTCATCCCGGGTTATGATCGATGTCGAAGGCTATCGTCAAAAAGAGCAGCAGCTCTTAATCGAACGTGCAAAAGCACTCGCGGAACGCGCATTGAAAGAACAAGAGACTCAAATGCTTCCTTCGATGAATGCCTTTGAACGGTTCCTCGTTCATCAAGAATTTAAAGATCACCCTCAGATTAAGAGTCGCAGTATTGAAACTCAGGGAAAATTGAAACAAATTGCCCTAGAACTCCGGAACTCAAAATAATTTAACAAGTCCTGATCCCATGCTTCAACGCCATCAGGAATTTTATTCAAAAATACTCAAGTCCATTGATACAGGACTGTTGATTGTTAGCTTTTGGGTCGCCTATCTTTTGCGGGTCTATATCGTCCCTCAAATCTCCTTTGTCGATCAAGGGATCCAACCCTTTTCAAGTTACCTCTGGTTTTTGATCGTTCTCCCTGCCATTGGAATTTTAATGCTTCAACGCGAAGGAATTTATCACCTTCACCTTCCAAATACCTTTGGCCACTTTTTAGTTCGGAGTATTCGAGGAATTATCCTGACGATGGCGACGCTCTTTTTCCTCTTCTTCCTTTTTCGCGTTCCCCAAGAATCGATCAGTCGGGGTGTATTTCTCCTCTACGCTCCCACCTGCCTCGTTTTTCTGGGGGCCCGTGAAGCCTTTTTAAGAATGTGGCTTCGTCAAAAAGTACGCATTGTTTCCAAGCGAGAACATGTTCTTCTCATCGGTTCCGCACAGGAGTGTGAATACTGGCATCGACTCATCCGAAAAACTCCAGGACAACAATTGGAAGTAAAAGGAATGATCGATCTGGAACATACCCATATCGCTCAACTCATCGAAGCCATTCATACCGATTCCATTAACCTCGTCGTCATGAATCTTGGAAAATCCCTCTCGGATAAAAATCGAGAAGTGATTTCCGTCTGTGAAGCCGAAGGGGTTGAAATCTGGGTCACCGCCGATTTCTTTAAAACCTCCATTGCGACCTCTTCTTTCGATAGTTTTCTAGGACATTCGGTTCTGGTCTATCGAACCACTCATGATGCCTCCTGGGGACTTCTTTTTAAACATGCGCTCGATTACCTTCTCGCTTTTATTGGGCTCCTCATCGCCTCTCCCATTTTAATCCTCACCTCCATTGGTATCTTTGTGACCTCGGGAGGACCCATTCTCTTCCGTCAAAAGAGAAGCGGTGTTCATGGAAGACCCTTTACCTTATATAAGTTTCGAACCATGCAAACGGATGCCGAGCAACATCAAGCCGAACTTCAGGCACAAAATATTATGTCCGGGCCGGTCTTTAAAATGGAAAACGATCCGCGCATTACTTCTCTCGGTTCTTTCTTAAGAAAATATAGCCTCGATGAACTTCCCCAGCTTTGGAATGTTTTGATGGGAGATATGAGCATGGTCGGCCCTCGGCCCCTTCCCCTGAATGAGACGAATAACTTTTCGAATATTGCCCAACGACGACGGATGAGTGTGAAACCAGGACTGACTTGCCTCTGGCAAATTTCGGGACGAAATCAGATTAAAGAATTTAAAGAATGGATCCGATTGGATCTCGAATACATCGATCGATGGAACTTCTGGCTCGATATTGAAATTCTTTTTAAGACGATTCCCGCAGTCCTCTTTGGCCGTGGTGCTAAGTAAAACGGAGAATTGAACCACCAAGTAAAAGACAAAGGGAAACAAAGGGATTTTCTTGGTTTTAAAACAAAATCCAACCCTTTGCCTGTTCTTTCGATTTTACTTAGTGTTCAGAAATGACTTTTAAATCCCCACTGCCTCGCGGGCTTTGAGCAACGTCTTTTGGGCTACGGCCCTTGCCTTCGCTCCCCCGAGATGCAAAACCTCATCGACCATTTTAGGATTCGATTTGAATTTCTGATACTCCTCCTGAAAAGGCGCTAAAAATGATTCGAGCTTCACGAGAAGCTCTTTCTTGAGATCTCCATAACCTTTTCCACCCGCGACAAATCCTGCTTCATAAGAAGCGTATTCTTCCGGTTTTGCCACAAGCTTATAAAGAGCCAAAAGAGTCGATCCTTCCGTCGGCTTTGGGGATTCGACCGGAGTTGAATCCGTTTTGATTCCCATCACCTTTTTCGCAAACGGTTTAGGTTCTCCAAATAATTCCAACGTATTTTGATACGACTTCGACATCTTCTGTCCATCGAGTCCAGGGACCGTTGCGACCGCTTCCCGGATATCGGGTTCGGGGATGGCAAAGACCTCCCCATATTGTTCGTTAAATTTTAAAGCAATATCACGTGTCACTTCCAAATGTTGTTTCTGATCCTTCCCGACGGGAACCCGATTCGCTTGATACAATAAAATATCCGCCGCCATTAAAACGGGGTAAGCAAATAATCCATGGCTGGGTGAAAAACCACGAGAGATCTTATCCTTGAAACTATGGCAGCGCTCTAAAAGACCCATCGGTGTCACCGTCGAAAGCATCCAAGCAAGCTCATGAACTTCCGGGACTGCACTTTGACGAAAGAAAACCGCTTTTTCGGGATTGAGCCCACAGGCCAAAAATCCAAGCGCAATTTCATGAATGTAGTTTTGCAGAAGCTTCGGATCCTGAACCGTCGTCATCGCATGATAATCCGCAATAAAGTAAAAAGCTTCCCCTTGCTCTTGTAGAGCAATCGCCGACTGCATCATTCCAAAATAGTTCCCCAAATGCAAAGCACCCGAGGGTTGAACTCCCGACAAAATTCTCATGGAGCGAAAAGTAGCCATCTCCTTTAACAGAAAAAGACAATTCTCACACATCCGCCTTCGTCAAAGCACTTCGGCGTGACGAGAAGACACGAAGACACAGAAGCGGGGATTATCCGCAGATTGACGCAGAGGGACGAAGATTTTAAATACCAAAAACAGTTTTGGTTTCAAAACAAACACCTTCTTTGAAATCCGTGTTAATTCTTCTTTAATCTGCGGATAACTCCTCCTATGCCTCCGTGTCTCCTTGTCCCGTCGAAGCTTGCGCGAAGGAGGATGTGTGAGAATTGTCTTTTTGTCTTGCGAGCTCCCCTCTGGTCACCCCACAATCCCTCACCCATGATTCCTGATCTCCAAGCCTCCTTTCTCTGTGAAGATGTCCGAATTGAAGCCAGCGGAGGAAACTCGATTGTCGGAATCGTCAACTTTATCGGAGCACCTCAATTTCCCGTTCGGGTCATGAAGCTCTGCGTCTGGACCCGCTGGTGTTCCGGCTCGGGAGTCTTCACTCAAAAAACTCGTCTCGTAATGCCTGACGATCAAACCGTCATCGCCGATTCCGTGACCGAATTCAATCTCAATCACGAAGAAGGGCATGCCACGAATATCAATTTTTTCGGAGGATTAGAATTTCCTCAGCCCGGAATCTATCATATCGAAATCTATTTGGATGATACCCTCAAACTCCGATATCCCCTTCCCATCATCAATCCCCAAACCGAATCGCACGAGCGATGAAAATTGATCTCACATTCGGATTTATTCGACCGTGGGAGCCCCAAGATCTTCCTGTACTTCTTCAATGCCTGAAACAAGAACGGATTAGAAAAAATCTCCGATCGACCGCTCCTTATCCGGTCCGGCCCATTCACACCCCGACTCATTTTGCGATTGTTTTAAATCACCAGACCATAGGAGGAATCGGATTCGATCTCGATTTACCTCAATCCCGAGCTCATCTCGGATTTTGGATCGACGATGCATTTTCCGGAAAAGGATTTATGTCTGAGGTTCTTCCCGCCATTTGTGGTTGGTTTCAGTCTCAACATCGAGATCTCACCGTTCAGGCTTCTGTTTATGGATGGAATCCAATTTCTCAAAAAGTTCTTATGAAAGTCGGATTCAGTCTGGTCGCTCAACTGCCTCACGCCATTCATTACTCCGATGAAGTCACCGATCTTCTTATTTTTGAATGGGATTCCCTCGCGCAAAAACAATGGGAAGCGAGACAAGCTTCTCTCTAGAGTATTTTGCACGACGGCACAACGACGCGACGAAAATTCAAATCTTTTTACTTTAAAACAATATTCAAAAACTATTTTAATCCCTGTTTCCAAAATGCTGCAAAGGCGCGATCCCAGCTTCTTTCGTCATGAACCGATTTCGCCAGTTTTTGACGGCTCTCGAGGGATGGTAAACGATGCAGCCAATCGGCGAGGCCTTTGGTCCATGCGTTTAAATTTTTGGCCTGAAAAACTCCCCCTTGTTCCTCCCGAATCACCAGCTCTCGAGGTCCGCCGACGTCAGAAACTAAAGTCGGCAATCCTGCCGCCATCGCTTCAATGACCACATTGCCAAAGGTATCCGTGGTACTTGGGAAAAGAAAAAGATCGGCCGAAGCGTAAGCGACCCCGAGTTCTTGCCCCGTTAAAATTCCGGTAAAAATCGCATCCGGTAAAAGTGTATTCATCTCCTCGCGATAGGGGCCATCCCCGACGACAGCGACTGTAAATTTTTCGCCCCGTTTTTTGAGCTCTAAGGCCACTTCCGTCAGAAAGGCTAACTCTTTCTCTTTGGAAACGCGTCCGACATAAAGCAAAACCGGCCCTTGAGCTCCTTTCGTTTTCCAATACGACTCATTCCGATGCTTTGGATTAAAAAGCTCTGTATCCAGTCCACGCGGTAAAATTTCCAAGCGATGTTCGGGAATTCCACGCTCTCTCCAACAACGGCGATAGAAATCCGAATTCGAATAAATCAGATCAAACTGCCCATAGAACCATTGCATGTAACTCCAGATCAAAGACTCCATTAAAGCATCATCACTCAGAAAACGGGCGTACTGAGGGAAATCGGTATGATAAATCCCACTCATCCTCAATCCCAAAAGCTTCCCCGCCGCCAATGCAGTCAACCCGACGGGTCCCGGAGTACTAATAATGAGCTCTGTAAATCCTTCTTGATGGATATAATCGATCATCTCCAAAACCGGAGGAAAACTCATTTTCTGAAGTTTGTATTCCGGAATTTCAAACTCCCCGACGGGCTCAAAATTTTTAATCGGCAACCCGGTGATTTTCATCTCCGAACGCGACGTCACGACAGTCAATGAATAACCCGCATCCTGTGCTGCTTTTGCCATCGCACAAATCGTCCTCGCAACTCCGTTCACATCTTCCAATGTATCGGTAAACCAAGCGCGCTTGTGATTTTGAAGTTCTTTCGGAAGATCTCCTTTAATTCGCGTCGATGCCTCCCTGAGCAGACCTCGATCAGGACGGTGATGAGCAAACGAAATTAAATAAGGCATCAAGAGCCCTGCCGCAGGAATCAGCCCCGTTAAACTTTGGAGGGCATCGATGACTTTTCCATCTTCGATCCGTCGGATAAACTGGGTCGTGAGTCGATATCCCAATTGATTCGTCAAATAGGAGGCCATCCGAAACGAGCGACGTTCCACCGTTTTTTCGGTCGCAATAATTCGATCCAACGACTCACTCACCTGAGCATCGGTGACAAAATTCGCCACTTCGCGCGTGAGGCTCGATTCTCCCGGCTTCAAAAACTCAAAAGCCTGACCCGTTCGAACGGCTTCTGCCAAATGCCCCATCTTTTCTCGAAAAGAAAAGGCGGTCGGATTTTTCCCCGCTAAAAAACGATCCGTCATCGTCCGCATCAACTTCGCTGCCAGTGGAGCGGTCTTTTGAAGACGAACCAAGGCATACTTTAAAACGATCTGATAA
>JAZKBH010000118.1:0-4624 GCA_040388725.1 Verrucomicrobiota bacterium | reverse complement strand
AGCGTCACCGAGACCGCATTATGCTTTGCCAGACGCACCAGAAGATCCAGATCTCGAGTCACCAAATAGTTTTTAGTGATAATTCCAACCGGATTACAAAACTCGGCAAAAACCTCCAGGCATCCTCGAGTCAATCGAAAGCGTTGTTCTGCGGGCTGATAACAATCCGTCACTCCACTCATCATCACCATCTGAGGTTGCCAACGAGGATGATACAAGGCCTTCTTTAAGAGTGCAGGTGCATTCTGCTTCACCACAATTTTAGTCTCAAAATCCAACCCTGGTGAAAAACCGAGATATTCATGCGTCGGCCTCGCATAGCAATAAGCACATCCATGTTCACACCCTCGATACGCATTCAAGCTATACCCGAACCCCAGATCTGGACTTTCATTCTTGGAGAGAATCTCACCTGAGTCATGTGTATCGACCAAAAACCGGGTCTGCGGAAGCATACCCTCCTCCTCTTCAAATCCTCTTTGATCAGGGTCACTCTCCTCCTCCACTCTTAATTGTTCAAAACGGTTCTGAGGATTTGTAAAAGTACCGCGAGGAGGATTCATTATACAAATTTATAATAAATACTCTCTTTTTCAATCACAAAATGCACCGAAGCACTTCGGTAGACAAAATGTATGAGGTTAATTTACGGAAAATACAAATTCACCGCAGGGTAACGGAGGTACACCGAGAAAAGTCCTTTTTTGAAATAAGAGAAAAGCAGGGTTTGGGTTTAAAGGAAAAACAATAAATTTCCTCCGTTGACCCTGCAGTGAATCCTGCTCGTTAGTTGTCTTAGGGTTATGCTTTTCCCTGACGGACCAGTTCTTTTTTCTCTTCGGATTCTTCTTCAAAGCGACGAATTTCAATCGCCAACTCTTGCTTTAAGGCTTCTTCTTCACCGTCGTTTCGATCGATGATCGCGGCCTCAATTTTTCCACGCAGTAATGTTTCGCATTCCGCAATTTTGGCGCGGTAGCGAGAATCGATCTCTTGAATTTTCTCTTTCTGCTCGGCACTTAATTTTTTAACAGGTGCCGATTTTGCCAAACGTTCCATCGCCAATTCATAGGATGATTTCATGATTTTACCTCAATCCAGAGTGATTCTTCTTTAATTTGTACCGGGTAGCTCTCCACCGCCTGATTGGGCAATGAAAGACATTTCCCATCTGAGACTTGAAACTCCCACTGATGCCAAGGACAGACGACGACTCCATTCTGAACAAAGCCCTCATGCAAAGGAGCTCCTTTGTGAGGACAGAGATTGTCAATAACATGAAAGCCATCTTCCAAATGAAAAATTCCAAAAGGCTTTCCTTGAAGCTCCACACAACGGCTCTCACCCAGAGGAACTTTTTCGACTTCAATCAATTTCAACCATTGGCTCATATAAAACCTTTAGGGCATCTATTTTAAAATCCAAGATAAAGGCATATTTTACCACGGAGGCACAGAGACACAGAAAAAGGCATTTGCTGTATGTTTTAAACCCAAAATTCATTTCTTCCTCCGTCCCTCCGTGGTAAACTCTTCTTGGTTTTCAATTGTCCTCCGAAGTGAGATCGCTAGAAGGGACAGATCATGATTCGAAAAGCCTTGATCTTAGCCGCCGGAAAAGGAACCCGCATGCGCGAACTGACGCATGAGAAGCCGAAGCCGATGCTTCAGGTCCAAGGAAAGCCGATTTTAGAGCATATTATTGGAGGTCTCCGCGATGAGGGAGGAATTGAAGAATTTTTTATCGTCATTGGGTATCACGGCGACTACATCCAAAACTACTTCGGTCATGGCAGCCGTTTCGGTGTCTCCATCACCTATGGAATGCAAACCGTTCAAGATGGAACGGGCAAAGCCCCTGAACTGGCGAAAGAATGGATAGGCGAAGAACCGTTTGTTTTCAGTTATGGCGACATTTTAGTTCCTGCACCTGAATATCGTCTTTTCATCGATGCCTTTCATTCCGATGGACTGATTGCCTTAAAAGACGGCCAAGATTTAAAGAACGGCGGAGCCGTCCTCCTCAATGATCGCAAGGAAATGGTGGATCTCATTGAAAAAGGTCAGTTTCAAACGCCTCCTCCGAATGCTTATTATAATGCCGGGATTTATGCCCTCACTCCGAAAATTTTCGAATACACCTCTAAACTCGAAAAATCACCTCGCGGGGAATATGAGTTTACCGACGCGTTAAAAGCCTCTGTCAAAGCGGGGGGAAAAATCGAAGGACATTTTATCCAAACCGAATGGGCAGATGTACGTGACCCTGAAATTCTCTCTCAGTTGAACGAGAAGAAATCTTAAGAAAAAATACCTTTGTCTCGCACGACGGCACAACGACGCAAAGGAAAACGAGATTTCCTTATTTTCGTTTAACTCCGAAAATGAGTATTTTGGTAGAGTGATTAAAGGGGGCAGAATCGGTCACCTGACCTGAGATACTCTCTCCCGAAAATCCTGCAAAATCCGGAGGAACATCAATTCTTTCGATAATCTTCAAATAGCCATCCTGACACAACGCTTCCATCTGCTCCATGTGCTCTTTTCCACTCAGAAACAGGGCATTATTAATCACAATCAAGATCCCTCCGTCTTGAATCAGAGGACGAATTTTATTAATCAGGCGCGTCCCGTTCTCTTCAAGATCGACGGTCCCGGTTGAACTCGTCGCAAAAAAGGGAGGATCGAGAATCACACAATCAAAAAGGTCCCCTCTTTTTTTGAGATGACTCACCTTCGCCCAAAAGTCCCCCTCCATGAAATCACGACGATCGATTAGAAATCCATTAAGAGAGTACGACTCCTTGGCAACGTTTAAAAATTTGCGAGTCCGCTCTAATTGTACGACTTTCGATGCTCCCGCAGCCATCGCCGCAACTCCCAAGCTTCCGGTATATGCGAATGTGTTAAGCACTGATTTCCCTTTAAGATTTTGAATAATCCACTGGCGTAAAAGTCGAGTATCCAAATACAAACTCGCATCTCGATTCATGCAAAGATCGACCGAATACCAAACTCCATTTTCGAAAATTCGACGATCCGGCTTCGATCCAAAGAGAATGACTCCGGACTTCTTGATGACATCCGCTCCATATCTCTCTTTGACGACTGCCGATTGAATCCAAGGGAGCTGTTGTTTTAAATAATCAACAGCTTCGTTGAGGAGAATTTGACCTTTTTCCGGGGGATTGGAGTAAAGATGAAAAACCAAAGTCTTCGCATAGAGATCAATGGCGAGATCTGAATTTCCCTCAAGAAACCCGTTAAAAAGCCTGAAAGCCGTCTCGTGTCGAGGATCGAACATCGATTCACGGAGTCGAATCGCTTTTTCTAAAAGCGAAGCAATCGAAAGAGAAGAAACGTCAGACATCATCTCAACGTGACAGCCAGGGGAAGAGGGTCAATCTTAGAATTAAAACCAAAGAGGTCTCACACCGTTCGCCCCTCCCCTCATGAAAGGGAGGGCGGAGCGATGCGACGCCGAGATTCTTAATAGCTGTTCTGTGCTACGAAGACCTCCAAGTCAGCAGGAAGTGGGGATCGAACTTGAATCGGTTTGCCGTTCCATTGAAATTCGAGCTCTGAGGCATGAAGCGCGTGACGGGGAAGCCTTAAAATAGACATGTAAGATTCGAATCCTTTTCCTTCACACATCTCTAAATAAATCTTCGATTCGACCCCATAAAGTTTATCGCCCAAAACCGGATGATCGACCGATTCGAGATGCACTCGAATCTGATGAAGCTTTCCGGTTTCTAGACGAATTTTGAGTAATGTCGTATCTCGAAGTCGCTTTTGAACCCAGCACTCCGTGATCGCAGGCTCCCCTTCTGTCATAATTCCTTGCCTCGCATAAATCGGATTCTCTTCATTCACGCCAATACGTCCAATGGGCCTTTCAATTCTCAATCGATCCCAACAGACCCTTCCTCGAGCAATGGCGAGATATGTTTTTTTGATCTCACGTCGCATCATCATTTTTCCAAGCAACGAGGCGGCCTCTGATGATTTGGCGACTACCACAAGACCGCTGGTTTCACGATCGAGACGATTCACTAGGGCATAAAAGGAACTTGGTCGGGTCACTTGTAAAATTCCCAAAAGAGTTTGCTCTCCATTCGGACGTGTAGGATGAACCAATAAAGGCGCGGGCTTATCGACAATCAGTAAATCGTCATTCTCCCATAAAATCGAAAGAGAGAAGGTCTCCTCACTCACTTCGGCAACGCTCCGGGAGAAGAGAGTTCCTTCAATCGTCGCCATCCCCAAAGAAGAAGCACCGTCGCCGCTCCTTCATCTAAATTACCAATAAATGGAATGTTATCCGGAATTAATTCAAAAACGCCCCATCCGGGATTTAAAAGATAAATTGCACCCACTAAAACAGCGGCTCGCGCCTTCCACTTTTCCATATAAAAATGAACTAAGCAGAAGAGTCGGGAAGTGCAATCGATTCACAAAAAGAGACTATCTTCGTGGTCAGATCAAATCGAAGGGATCGATGCCCATCCATTTGATTCAGAATAAACTCAGGGCTTAAAGAGGACCAGCTGCCCTGCATCACGTGGGAATACTTTTTAACCCAATCCCCTTCGCCTTTTAAAAGCAGCGATGCTGTGGGAGCG
>JAZKBH010000117.1:0-20708 GCA_040388725.1 Verrucomicrobiota bacterium | reverse complement strand
CCAGAATAGGAAACGATGGGAAGAAGGGCAACGCGGAGGGCATGACGAATAATAATTTTTGATTCATCCAAGCCCTTGGCACGTGCTGTCCGAATAAAGTCTTGAGTCAGAACTTCGAGAAGGCTGGTGCGAACGAGACGTGCCACGGAAGCAGAGAAGGGGAGCGCGAGACAGAAAACAGGAAGAATCCATTGGTCGAAATTTCCAAAGCCCGCCACAGGGAGCCAGCCCAGATGAAGCCCGAAGATCAAAATAAAGAGAGGAGCGAGGATATAACTCGGAATCGAGATTCCCAAGAGGGCGACGAGCATGAGCGATCGATCCTGCCAGTGACCCTGATAAAGCGCGGCAAGGCTTCCTAATGTAATACCGATCAGCAAAGTCAGGAAAAAGGCGGCAGAACCAAGTGCCATGGAGACGGGAAGCGTTTGGCTCAGGATTTCATTCACGGACCAATCGCGATATTTGGTGGAGATTCGGAGGTCCCCTCGAGCAACATCTTTCAGATAAGAGACATATTGATCTCCAATCGTTCCGGAGAGGCCATATCGACTTTCAAGTTCTCTTAAAATCGATTCCGGAATTTTTCGATCAGCGCTAAAAGGATTTCCCGGGGCCAATCGCATGAGAAGAAAAGTAAGCGAGACCACCGCGAAGAGCGTGATCAACATGAGTCCGAGTCGGCGAAGAATAAAGGGAATCATGGCTTTGGTTGTTCCTTCCAATAAAGTTCGCGAAGGGGATGGTCATCGACGACATTCGATTCAAAGCCGCCGAGTTTATCGGAGTGATAGAGGGCCATGCCGACATAATGATGGATGGGAATAATCGGAAGTTCTTGCTCCACCAAAATTCGCTCCGCGGATTGCATCAATTCACTTCGTTTTTGAGAATTCGATTCAGAGGCGCTCTGAGCCATGAGACGATCATATTCGGCATTACTCCATCCGGTTCGATTGTTGCCGCGTCCCGTGACGAAACAATCGAGAAACGTATTGGCATCATTATAATCACCGACCCAGCTGGAGCGCGCGATATCGAAATCGAGTTGATCGAGAGAGCCAAGATAAACTTTCCATTCCTGATTCTGAAGTGTGACATGGACTCCTAACACTTCGCTCCACATCGACTGGATTTCGACGGCGATTTGTTGATTGAGCTCGGAGCTGTTATAAAGAATGGAGACGGCGGGAAAGCCTTTCCCCTTCGGATAACCGGCTTCCGCTAAGAGCTTTTGAGCCAAGGCATGATTTTCGACGAGTCCCGTGGGAGGGGTATAATTACGAACGCCTGGGGGAGTTAATGCATTGGCAACAGGTTCACCCGCTCGGGTAATTTTTTCTACGACCCGTTTTTTATCTACAGCGAGGGCAAAGGCTTTGCGAACTTTGGCGTTGTTAAATGGTTTCTTTGTCACATTGAAACGATAAAAATAGGCACCGAGAAAAGGGTTGGAATGAAAATACTCTTTTTGACGAAGATGATCGATCATGAGACTCGGAATGAGACCTTTATCCATGATGAGATCAGCCTTGCCTGAATAAAAGAGATTAAACGCTGTCGTCGCGGAACTCGTTGTGAGCGCTGTAATTTGATTCAATTTCACTTGATCGACGCGCCAATATTTTAGATTTTTTTGGAGAACCACGCGATCATCGATGCGCCAGTCTTTCAGCGTATAGGCTCCGTTGGAAATGAGATGTCCCGGTTTTGTCCAGTGACGGCCTTCCGATTTTAAAGAGAGAAAATGAACGGGATAAAGCGTCGGCATCGAGCAGAGATCGAGAAAAAACGGCGTTGGATTCTCAAGCTTCACTTCCAAGGTTTGTAGATCGAGAGCATGAACCCCGACTAAATTAAAGTCATCCACTTTCCCTTTATTATAGTCTTCCGCGCGAGCGATGGGGTAGAGAAGCTCTGCATATTTGGAGGCCATGAGGGGATTGAGTGCTCTTTCCCAAGAATAAACGAAATCCTGAGCGGTGACGGGATTGCCATTACTCCAAGTGGCGGCGCGAAGAGTGAATCGGATGGTTTTACCATCAGGAGAAATCACCCACGATTCCGCCATTCCTGGCTCTACTTCGCCATGAGCATTTCGAGCGGTTAATCCCTCGAAGAGAGCGCTGATTAGTCTCATCTCGGATTGACCCGTAATAATGGCGGGATCGAGGCTTTCGGGTTCAGGTCCATTGACGTAAGTAAAGGAGGAGAGGCTTTCTTTAGGATGGCATCCGAGAAGGATCCCTAAAATCAGGGAGAGCCATAAAGTTCGAATCCATAGTGCCATGGGAATTCTTTAGGGGTTTTTAATTATTTTGCAAAAGAGATCTTGTCTCCTCCGTGAGTGACTACCACAGAGAAGTGAACGGATAATTCAGTCCGCGTAAACAGGAGAGATTAAAATGAAAGAAATGAGCGCAGAATTGGAAGCCACCCGAAGATCAAAAGTAATGGGAGGAATCGGGCACGTGACTCCGTGGATAGGATTCATGATTCCGATTGTCAGCTTAGTTCCGACTTATTTTTATTGGTTGTGGAGAAGAAACAAAAGCGAATTTGAAAATACCCATATTCGAGCAGCTCTTAACTTTCAATTGGGAATGCAATTCTTAGTGTTGGTTCTATTATTTCTTTCAGTGATTTTGATAGTGGGGGTTGCGGGAAAAGAATTTCTATCCTCCGTGACTCGTTATGCGGGCTGGGTCGCTTATGGAGTTTGTGGGATGGCGGCCATCGGGTCGTGGATCGGTTTTGGGTTTGCCCTTTGTGGACGGCCAAGTCCCTACCCGCGTTGGATTGGGACTACTTTTTTAAAATAATAGATTAATTGTCTTGTTGCAGTGAGCGCTATTCAGAGAGGAAGGAAAAAGTGGATTGCAAATAGAGAATATATGATATCTTGATCAGATGATTTTTTCAGAAAACACGACCAAGCGGTGTTTTAAGATGATCTTCCTGGTCTTAATTATTCTCTCTTTGAAAAGTCATTTAAGAGCAGAGGAGTCTGAAAGGAACGACTCATTTGGAGTTAAAAAACTTTTCCCAACGAAATCAGAGGGACGTGAGTGGATGTCGAAATGGGGAAACGGTCACGCTCGAAATTTTGGTTGGGATCTGGATCCTGACGATCGATGGTTTGATGCGCGTCACGGCGATGCCGCATATGTAATCGATGGGAAAGGGATATTAACGGCAAGTGGAAATGGTCCACGCATGTACGTGAATGATCCCGAGAAAAACGTCGAATGGGATGAAAACCAGGAAATTACCGTTTATTATCAGCGTGAAAGTGAAACAAAAGAGGTTTCCTATAGTGGTCCTCAAATTTTTACTCATACCAACCACGGGACTCTTCTTGTGGATGGGGTGACCAAGGAAGAGAAGGCTCCTGCCGATACACGGGGTTATGGAGTGAAAATGAATATCAACGGCAGTTTTGCCTTTGAAAAAGAGATTAAGCATGGGGTTTCTTATGCGACAAACGCTCTTGTAAGACCATGGGATCGATTTCCTATTGGACAATGGGTCGGAATCAAATATGTAATTCGGAGTCTTGAAAATAAGTCCAAGGTCAAACTTCAAGTTTATCGGGATTTAACCGAGGGCGTAAATGGGGGGAAGTGGGAGCTGATTTCGGAATTTATCGATGATGGGACGAACTTCGGTGGCGGTATGGAGCCGTGTTATCCCGGAGTGGATCCGGCGATGGTTTTGCTCCGCTCTAAAACTCTTGCTCAGAGCGAGTCTAAAAAACCGGAGATCGCCGTCTATTTTAGGCACGAGTATGGAGCAATGAAGTATTCCAAAGCGAGTATTCGCGAGATCGATCCTCTTCCTTAATTTACTTCAGGGCCGGCTTATTTTAATCCGGGAAAAAATCCCCTTTATTTCATTTGAAATTTCTCTCCGTTTCATGAATTCGTCTTCAATGTCAGGTGAGTTGTATTTAATATGTATGGATTCAAAATTTAAGCCTTTTCTTGACACCGTTAAATTCTGTGGAATGTTAATTATTTAAATCAATGAAATAATAATTAAAGCGCTATAGCGGGCGCTGAATTGATTGTAAAAAGAGTAAAACACTTCTCCACCGAAGATGGATTAAAAAGGAAAAATATCATGAAAGTGGTTGTTTCAGAAAATCGAAAAACCTCCGGATACGAAGCGGCAGTCCATGGAGCGACGTTGATTCGTCGTGCGATTTCAAATCGAGGATATGCGAATATTATTGTGGCGACAGGAGCTTCGCAGTTTGAAATGCTCGAAGCTCTGATTCAAATGCCGGATATTGACTGGGAAAAAGTGACTGGATTTCATTTAGATGAATATGTTGGATTAAGCATTCGTCACCCCGCCTCCTTTCGAGGCTATTTGTGGGAACGCTTCCACAAGAAACTCCCGGTTCCTTTAAAAGCGTTTCATTATATTTCCGGGGAAAACGATCCTTTAGAGGAATGCGCTCGGTTAGGAGCATTGATTCAAGACTATCCGATCGATGTCTGTTTCGCCGGTTTTGGTGAAAATGCCCATTTGGCTTTTAATGATCCGCCCGCAGATTTTCATACGGAAAAACCATACCTCGTATTAGACCTCGATGAAGCCTGTCGACGTCAACAACAGGGAGAGGGTTGGTTTCCAACTTTGGATGATGTTCCGAAGAGTGCGATTTCGATGTCGGTTCGTCAGATCTTAAAATCAAAATCGATTGTGATCACCGCTCCCGATGAGCGTAAGGCAAAAGCCGTGAGAGATTCAATTGAAGGTCCGATCACGAATCAAGTTCCGGGCTCTGTCTTACAATCGCATTCTGATACCGTGGTCTTTCTTGATCCCCCTGCGGCCTCTCTCTTAAAAAAATCCTAATATGGGCTATTTTGATATCCAGGTGAATGGGTATGGCGGAGTCGATTATAATCAAGATGATCTCTCCGTAGAAGAATTGAGGTCATCCTGCGTGAAGCTCGCGGAGGATGGCGTAGAGGGCATTTTAGCGACGATTATCACCGAGTCGTTGGATCGAATGGTTCATCGCATCGGAAAAATTGTAAGGCTAAGAGAGCAAGATCCCTTGATTAAAAAAATGATCGCGGGGCTTCATATGGAAGGGCCTTTTTTAAGTCCCCTCGATGGATATCGGGGAGCTCACCCTCTTGATGCCATTCTTTCGGCCGATATGACTTCTGCTGGAAAATTATTAGATGCGGGGGGAGGGTTGATCCGACTTTTAACCTTAGCGCCTGAGCATGATCCAGGAGCGAAGGTGGCTCACTTTTTAACTTTGAATGGAGTGAGAGTGGCCGCGGGTCATACCAATGCGAGCTTAGATCAATTGAAGGAATCGATTGATTCAGGTCTTTGCATGGCGACTCACTTAGGAAATGCCTGCCCTCAGCTTCTCCCAAGGCATGATAATATTATTCAGAGAATCTTGTTTTTAAGAAAATACTTGTGGCTCAGTTTTATTGCCGATGGCGTCCATATTCCGTTTGAAATGCTCCGGAATTATATCGATCTCGCCGGGATCGGAGAGAGGGCATTGGTCACCACGGATGCCATGTCGGCGGCGGGGTTGGGGGTAGGGCGTTATAAGTTGGGTCGTTGGGATGTTCAGGTCGGAGAGGATTTGGCGGTTCGGTCGGCGGATGGAAGTCATTTGGTAGGATCCGCGGTCTCGATGAAAAGAATCGACCGAAACCTCTCTTCTTTTTTAAAATTAAGTGCCGAAGAAATTCATACACTCACGTGGGTAAATCCTCGTAAATCGATCGGAATTATTTAAAATTTAAAATATATGGAATATCAATATCGCGAGTTTGTTCCTTCGGATCTCGAGGGGGTATTGGGAGTTCGAAATGCCATTTTTGCTCCGATCACGGAACAGGATTGGCATCGGGAAGCGCAGATGAGCGCTTCTCTCGCGCTGGATGAAACTGGATCTATTGTAGGAGCAATTCCACTCTCTTTCCGTGATTTTCGGGCGGGGGAAGGGTTGATCCTCAAAACGGTCTTTGAAAACGCCGTAGGGACACGAGAGGAATTGCGGGGGAAAGGGGTTGGGGCACAGATGATTTCGAGTGCCAAAAATTTTCTCCAAGGCCGATGTGATGCTCTTTTCTTATATCGTGGTGCAGAGCGATCGGATGGGTATCGGTTTTATATCAAAACAGGCCACCAAGATTTGCATTATTCTCGTACTTTCAAATTGGAGAGACCCCAAAAAACTGGAAGAGGATTGTCGACGGTCAAAAAAGGAGTGGAAGAGATTCTTCCCAAAGAGCCTCTTCTTTTGGAAGTCTTTGAAAGTGCTTTTTTCGGGTTTGGAGGATTTCGGGAGAGAGGAGTGGGCTATTATCGATTCGCTCTTGAGGGATTGATTTATGCGGCGCATCCCCACGAATTTTATATCATCGAATTCGAAAAAAATGAGGTATTGCAGGGATATGCGATTGTCGGAATTCGACAAAAAACCAAATTGGATGGATCTCTTCATGTCATGGAGTTTGCGACTCGCAATCGATCTCTTGAAGTGGCGGATGAACTTTTTTTGGCGATTGCTGATTTTGCCAGTGAGAAAGAATTAAGCGTGACATTTGCAACCAGCGATACGTCTCCTTATCGCTCACTTTTAAAAGCGAAAGGGTATGACGAATCGGAAAGACATCAGATGGTGATGACGCAGATATTAGACTATCCGGCATTGGCTCGGAAAAGTTGGATTCCGAGGGATCGACTCCGGGGAATGGAAATTAAAGTTTGGACGCCTAGTAGAGATTTTCTTTTACAGGAAGGGAGTGGAATTTCCTCCAAAAAAATTCTTTTAGAGATGAAGGATGATATTTTAGGTCGCTTATTGAATCGGCGTCTCAGGCTAAAAGAAGCGATTGCGATGGAGTTGGTCACCGTATTGGGTGCAGATGAAATGGATATCGAGGAAATGGCAAAGGCACTCCCCTATGTTCCTTGGATATATCACGAAATTGATTATATCTAGTTCGGTTGTTTACTTTGTCTGATTAAATCGGGGATGATCCGCAGATTAACGCCGATTCACACAATTGAAGATTTAGGGTAACACGATGAAAATGCAGGTTCTTTGTTTTTAAATCCATTTCTCATACGTTCTTTTGGTCTCCGGCTTTACCGATAAAATCGAGTTCTATTGCATGATATGGGTTATATCTGCGTTCATTTGCGAAAATCTGAGGATCAACTCCCTCCCGGTATTCTCGGAGGTTTAGTCGAGAGCCTCTTTGAGACCGCGGTGGAGGGCAAGTAACGCTGCGCCGTGAATGATTCCATCCAGGCCGAGAGAAGAGCGGACAATTTTCAAATCTCGATTACCGAGAGGATATAGGCTTTCCATTGCGGCTTCTCGGGTTTGTTCCATGTGAGACTCGCTCCATAAATGATCGTCTCCTGAAATAATCACAAGACTTGGATCGAGAAGATTAATTAAGGTGCCAATTCCATCCCCGATTTTTTTCAAAAAAGCAGAAACTTCTTTTTGATGATCTCGGGTTGTTTCGTCTAAATGAATTTCCTTGTGTACATTCTCCATATCCAGGATGCCCTTGAGTTCTCCTGATGCAGAATTCCATCCTCGATAAATTTTCCCATCATTGACGATGGTTAATCCGAATGAATACTTTTGTTTTCCGGGAGAATTTCCGGTTTCAGGCCGTCCCAAGAAATAGAGGAAGTTTTCTGCGGAATTCCATCCTCCCAAGTACTTTTCAGCGTAGGCCCCGCAGACGACATTTCGGTCGACAATGATTTTGCACTTCAATTTTTTGCCAAGATATTCGCCCAAGGCAAAATTCGTGAGATGAAGTGAATTCGATTGAAGGACCTGTCCGGTATTCGGGTTAATAATGCCCGGAAGACAAACGGTAATTCCTGCGCAATGGCTGAGCTTCAGTTGAAATCGAGTCATGAGTTCATTTAAATGGTCGGGAAAATGATCTAAAAACTTGGCGACAGAAATTTGAGTGGGGAAGGTTTGTTGGGTGATAATTCGTCCCGCGGCATTCAGAATGCAAAGTTTATTCGAAATTGAGGTCAGACTTAACCCTGCAGACCAGAGCGCATTCGGGGCCATTTCAATCAAAGTTTCTTTGGGTCCGGCTCGTTGGGCAGGAACAGATTGTCCATCGCAAATCAATCCTCGTTTCCGGAGGTCACGGAGAACATAAAAAATAGTCGATCTACGGAGCTGAGTAAAATTGGCAATTTGGAGCTGTGAAATCGCTCCGCTGGTACAAATCAAATGAAGAACTGTTTCCCGATTATAGCGGGCGGCCATCGTCCGATTCATTTTGTTGGCAGGCTTGCCTTCGTGAGAAAAAGGGGGCTTTTTCTCAAGGGCGAGTTTATTTTTTTTGATCGGTTTTTTCATGAGTGAGACTCTTGACCGAAAGGATAATTCAGGGTCGGGAATAAACAAGTATTTTAAATTTTCTTTCAATGAAATAATTAGTTGACGCGGACTCGTTTTCGAGTAATTGTCTTTGTAAGACATGAAAAAATCCTCCTCTCTTTCTCCAGTCAAATCGACTAAAACAAATCTCTTTGCCGTTCGTGGAATGCATTTGGATTTGAGGATTCAGGTGATGCCGATCCAGGCTTTGAGATCCCATGTTCAAACGATGGCGGAGATGGGATTGAATACGCTTCTGATTGAGTGGGAGGCGTCATTTCCTTATCAGAAGCATGCGATTATTCCGAATCAATATGCCTACACCTCTCAGGAAATTAAATCATTTATTGGCTATTGTAAGACATTAGGAATCGATGTCATCCCCTTGCAGCAATGTTTTGGTCACATTGAATATATTCTCCAGCACGAACGCTATGCACATCTTCGTGAAGATCAGACGGATCTTTGCCAACTTTGTCCTTCAAAAATTGAAGAAGCTTTACTTGAGTTTAAGGGGATTTTTAAAGAAATCGCAGAAGCGCATCCTTCTCCCTACATTCATATTGGGGGCGATGAAACCTATCTTCTCGGACATTGTAAAGTATGTCAGGAAAAAGCAAAAGAGTTCGGCAAATCCAAACTTTACGTCGATTATTTTAAACAAATAGCGGAAATGGTCGTAAAGATGGGCAAACGGCCATTGATTTGGGCGGATATGCTCTTAAAGCATCCCGAGACGGTTCATGAGATGCCCAAAGAGTCTGTTTTTGTGGATTGGAATTATGGGTGGGCTACAAATCGTTTTGGAGAGCTTTCGAAAATTAAAGAGAATCAGTTCGAATTTTGGGGCGCACCTGCATTGCGTTCGCATCCCGATAATCATTCATTGACTCGTTGGGAGAACCATTTCAATAATTTGCGAGACTATCTCCCTTTTACTCGGCAATCCGGTTTTAAAGGGATTATTTTAACGTCCTGGTCAACTTCAGGGTTGTATGGGTATCAGTGGGCGAATACAGGAGAGGTTTCAGAAATTTACCCGAACCGGCGAGTTTATCCGCTTCCTGCTTTCCGAATATTATTGGAGGCCTTTTCATTCGCGATTCAACAAGAAGATCGATTTGTTCCTAAAAATTTTGTCATCCAGTATGCGCAGAGTCGATTTGGATTAACCTCCCGTGAAGGAGGGCTTTTGTGGGATGCATTGACAGAAGAGGCCGTGGCGATCGAACCCGGCTGCCGGGTTGCTCCCATTCTCAAGAAGTCGAAAAAAGCATTGGCAGTGATTCAAAAATTGAAACCAAACTCCAATCGTGAGGAGTTCGAGCATTTAAGACTCATGACCGAAACTCGCGTGAACTATTTGCAATTTAAAAAATTAGAAGAAGAAGTGAATTCGAAAAACTTTAAAGACTCACTTCGCTCGCGAAAAGTGGTCGAATTGAAGAAAATATTGAAAGTCGCTGAAAAGTTAAACCAACGCTTTTTAAAATTGAATTGCAAAAATCTTTATCCAGGAGAGCTGAAGGAGGAAACAGACTATCGTCTTCAAAAGCTTCGACGACTTTTAAAGCGTCTCGCCCGGTCAGGACGTGCAGGATTCAAAATAAGTAAATGATCTTCTAAAGTTTTGGACGTTTCTCAAAGCGAACTGTCTCATCAAACATCAGGGTGGAAATTGTTTTTCCCACTAAGGTGTACTTCTGGGATTTCATGAATTGAAAGGTGATCGAGTCTTGCGGGGATTCGATATTGAAAGTGTGATCCTCCACAAAAACGATGTGAGGACGGTATCTTTCCCAATCCAATGTTTGAAGGACTTCGAGATCCATTCCTTCCACATCGATCGTCAAAAGCTCAAAAGGCTGATTTTTAGGAGCATGTTCATCCAGAATCTGGGTGAGGGTGTTTGTTTGGATCTTCTGAGTAGGCCGTCGAACAAGATTGGTATCTTGTCGGAGTACAGATTTTGCAAACTCTGGGCTAAAGGTATTACAAGTCGGTTGACTGAAGGAGTAATACTCGAGTTCTGCGGCGGTTTTGGAGACGCCTAAGTTTAAATTAATGTCTAAGGGACGAATACTCTTAAAGGCTTCAATCGCATCGGGATTGGGTTCAATATTAATTCCTCTCATTCCCCGTAAATAGAGAGCGAAAGTATTCGAGTAGATAATGGGATCAAAGGCACCGACATCGACAAAGTATCCTGACATGGTCTCTAGATAAGAGAGAAACATTTTATCCTCACCCGTTTGAGAAAAATAGAGGAACGGAATGTTTTCTGGATCGAGTTTCAGCATGGACTCTATCCAAGAGAGAGAGTTGGCGATTGAAAACTAAAAAGTGGATAGATGTCTTGCGAAGATGATTTGATCTCCTCTACACTTGGAGGAACGCAAGGGACTATGTTTAAATTTTTAAAAAACCCCTCCCCCAGTCGATTTTTTGCATGGACAGGAGTAGTGGCCGTCTTTGGGGCTTCCTGTTTTTTATGGCATTTCTCCAATCTCTTTTTCAAAGAAAATGAATGATGTGGTGGATTCGATTTCGGATCGAATGCATGTTTACGAGCTACTTTTAAGAGCAAGTCGCGGTTTTTTTGATTCTTCTGAATTTGTTTCAGGAGTAGAATGGAAGACTTTTGTCGACGCCTTACAGCTGAGTCAAAACTATCCCGGAATTCGTGGTCTCGGATTTAGTTTAAAAATACAGCCTCAAGACCTTCCTGCCATTATTCTTCAGCAACGGAAAGCAGGAATGACCCATTTTAAAGTATGGCCCGTTTACTGAGCCAACTCGACGTGAGGCGATGAGTGCGGCGCGAGATACGGGAAATGTGGTCTTAAGTGGAATTGTGACTTTACTTCAGGAAACGGAGCAAAATCCTCAGAAGGGTTTTTTGATGTATTACCCTGTTTATAAAAAACACCTTCCTTTGGTGACGGAAGAGGATCGGCGAAAGGCTTTGTACGGATTTGTTTTTGCTCCGTTTCGAACGGATGATCTCATGCAGGGAATTCTCAAGGAATTTTCGAATGATATCCAGTTTGAGATTTATGACGGAACAGCTCAAAGTAGCGACCAGCTCTTATACGTTCATCTCAAAAATCCTCCGTCTTTGTTGAACTATTCCTCAAGTAAGGAGATTTTACTGCACGGAAGAAAGTGGACGATTCAGTTCGGAGCCACCTCTCATTTTTTAACGGATGTAGAGCGTTATCAAACAGGGATTCTTGGAGTTATTTTGGTGATGATGAATCTGCTTTTAGTTTTGGTGACTTTAAATATGACCCATCAACGGGAAGAGGCCTTGAAATTGGCTCGTGAAATGACGGTGGATCTTGTCCGAGCGAAGGAAGCCGCTGAAGCGGCAGGCCAGGCGAAAAGTAATTTTTTGGCTACCATGAGTCATGAAATTCGAACTCCGATGAATGGAATTATGGGGTTCACTCAAATTCTTCAAAAAACGAATTTGAGTGCAGAGCAAAAAGATTATCTCTCGGTGATCGCGGATTCAGGGAAAAGCCTTCTTCTTCTCATTGATGATATTCTCGATTTTTCCAAGATTGAGGCGGGGATGATGAGCTTGAGAACGATGGAGTTTGATGGGGAAGATATCCTCCGTGATGTGATCACGCTATTGACTCCGAAGGCAGAGGAGAAAGGGCTTCAAATTTTATTTCAACCGGACCCTCTTCTCCATGAAGCCATTCATGCGGATCCGCACCGTTTCCGGCAGATATTTACGAATCTTCTCGGAAATGCGATCAAGTTTACAGAGCAAGGCTCGATTGAAGTTCGAGTCGAAAGGGAAAAGGAGGAGTCCATTTCTCTGCCCATGATTCGGATTTCTGTTTGTGATTCTGGAATTGGCATTCCTGAAGACAAAGAAAAGAAACTTTTTCAGCACTTTTCTCAAGTCGACTCATCCCATACCCGTAAATACGGAGGCACCGGATTGGGCCTTGCGATTTCCAAGCGTCTTACGGAACTGATGAGCGGGAAAATCGGCTATCAAAAACGATCTCCCCATGGATCCATTTTTTGGTTTTCCTTGCCCATGACTTCTCCTGAGAAAAAGAGTTAAATCTAAATTCTGCATTCGGAATCAGTTTTATCTCTAAAGCCAGACATCAAAAGGGTCATAAAAATGGAGGGGCACAGGCCCTGTGCCTCATGGGACCGAGAAGGCAGTGAGCCACTGCCCCTCCAGTTCTAATGATAAATCTGGGTTAAATTCTTTTTCTGAATTCCCAGCCTCTTTCCCCACTAGATCGGCTTTTAATTAAACAATAAAAAGATCCGCACCAGGTCCGCTGCCGAGTTGAACGCTTACTTTTCCATTTCCTGCCATATGGTGGAGAATATGAAATGCTTCTTCGGGATCGATCTGAGCTTGAAGAGCGACTGCCGCGGCGCTGAGTCCTACTCCTTTGTTTCCTTGGAGAACGCTTGCGACTTTAAGTTGATTTTGAAGCACCTTAGTCGCTGCTTTTTTGCCCGCTTCAACGCCGGGTTGATGGTAGGCGTTAATATTAACAAGAGTGGCATAAAATCCCACGGCACGCTCATAAAGGGCAATAAGGGTTCCGAGATAAAAGGCATTTACTTCTGGAATGGTGATCGTGATGGAGTCGCGTCCTCCTTCATAGAGTGCAGAACGGGTTCCACGAAGAAATCCTTGGAGATAATCGCCACTGGTGATGCCGGCTTCGACTTCGCGAAGAGCCGTTTTCCGCTCTTGGCGGACTTCAATAAAGGTCACAAAGAAATTATGAACACCATCGCGAAGCTGTTGAACGTACGCATGTTGATCGGTGGAGCCTTTATTGCCGTAAACTGCGATCCCTTGATGAACTGTTTTTCCATCGAGATCTTTTTCTTTTCCGAGCGATTCCATTACCAATTGTTGAAGATACTTGCTCATCAAGACGAGGCGGTCTTTGTAAGGGAGAATGACCATATCCTTCTCGCCTTTTCCTTTTCCTGCGTAGTGCCACATCAAGGCCAACATCATGGAGGCATTTTTAGAAAGCTGAGGGACACGTGTTTTGACGTCCATGGCTGCCGCACCCTTGAGAAATGCATCGATATCGAGACCTTGAAGGGCCATCGGAAGAAGTCCCACGGAACTCATGACGGAGGTACGACCGCCAACCCAATCCCACATTGGGAAAAGGGTGATCCATTTTTCTTTGGTCGCGAATTGAAAAAGTTCAGAGCCATCTCCGGTAACGGCGACAAAAAATTTGGAGTAAGTCAGACCGGCTTTGTCATAGCGGGCTTTCGCTTCGAGCATTCCATTTCGAGTCTCTTTCGTTCCACCAGACTTCGAGATGACCACGGTCAGGGTTTCGTCAATTCCAGCTCCGATGACATCAAAGACACGGTCGATTCCATCGGGATCGGTGTTATCGAGGTAGTAGACTTTCATCTTATCGTGAGGAGTTCCCAGCGCATCAGCGACCAGTTGAGGTCCGAGGGCAGAGCCACCGATTCCGACCACAATGACGTTTTTGAAATTTTTACCCGCTGGTGTTTTAAGCGAGCCTTGATGAATCGATCGAGCGAAGTCATTGATGTCGGCAATGGTTTTTCCGATCATTTGATTCAAGTCAACGGTAGGGGAAAGTTCGGGGGAACGGAGCCAATAGTGGCCGACCATGCGACCTTCATCGGGATTGGCGATTGAACCTTTTTCGAGAGCTGCCATCGATTCGAATGAAGAACGAATGCGGTGATTGAGTCCCGAGAAGAGATCGTCTGGAAAACGCATCCGACTGACATCAATCGAAATGCCAAGATCATTGTAGCGAATGAAGTAGGATTGAAAACGATTCCAGAGCGAGGGGGTGGGGTTCGACATAGGCCTCCTATGGAAGCGTGGAATTCTGAAAAGGCAAGTTTCACCACAGAGGGATGAGGACACAGAAAAGAGAGACTGAATTTATCCGCAGATTATCGCAGAGAGAGGCGTAGATTCAAAGACGCAACTACAGCTCAATGTTTTTAAAACCAAACCCAATTTAAAATCTGCGTTCCTCTGTGATAATCTGCGGATAAACTCGGCTTTTTATTTCCTGTTGCGCCGGAGTCGTAGTGCTCCTACGTTTTGGGCATCATGTTGTATGATTCGCTCGGATTGGATTTGGAAAAATTAGAGCCCCTCTTGGCATCGAAAAGCGCGCAAGATCGGGTGGCTTGGGCTTTAGAGACTTTTGGAGGGAGAATTATTTTAAGCTCCAGTTTTGGCGCTCAATCGGCCGTATTGCTTCATATGGTGACCGAGCAAAATCCGAAAATCCCCGTGGTCGTCGTCGATACCGGTTACTTATTTCCGGAGACGTACCAATTTATTGAGCAATTAACGAAACGATTAAAGCTGAATCTCAAGACTTATAGGTCTCCCCTCACGCCGAAGGCCCAGGAAGAAAAATTTGGTAAGCTTTGGGAAAAAGGGGTCGAGGGAATCACTCAGTACAATTTAATTAACAAAGTGGAGCCGATGAATCGTGCCCTCGAAGAGCTGGGAGCCTGGGCATGGATTGCAGGATTGCGTCGCCAGCAATCCTCGAGTCGTAAAAATTTGAATTTTATTCGGCCTCAAAATGGGCTTTTAAAAATTCATCCGATTCTCGATTGGACGGATAAAGACGTCTACGAGTATTTGACCAAAAATAGCCTTCCCTATCATCCGCTCTGGGAGCAAGGGTACGTTTCCATCGGAGATGTTCATACCACTCGTAAACTCGAGGCAGGAATGTCCGAGGAAGAGACTCGATTTTTTGGATTAAAGCGCGAATGCGGTTTACACGAAGCTTAGTTCTCCAATAATCGATCCAGTGTTTTGTAAAATCCTCCATTTCAGGTGGTTAGATCGAGTTTATTCGCCGGGAGGACGAAAGTGAGGAAGGAGAGGACACGATTCTTCTCCGAAAATTGGCACTGGAAATGCATTCGTGGACTCACTTGAAAAGGAGATCTCATTGTATTTTCAGAACATCCAAAACACTTGCTTATTTCACTCGCAAAAATGCCGTCCTAAAAAAGTACTTTATGGGACTTTAAAACTCTTGCCACTGAGAGCAAACGCCCTAGCGTCTGACGTGCTATGAATTTGAACCAATCTCTCTTGGATCGCGTTGAGAAATTCAACGGACTTTACGATCCTTCTTTTGAACATGACGCCTGTGGTGTGGGCTTTGTTGCCAGTATCCACGGGGAGTGCTCGCATGAGATTTTGAAACGTGCAATCTCGTGTGTTTGTCGTCTTCAACATCGCGGAGCGATGGATGCCGATGCAAAGACGGGAGATGGTACCGGCGTATTGACTCAAATTCCTTACGATCTTTTTCGGCCAGAAGTCGAAAAGATGGGGCACAAACTTTTTCGGGATACCGATCTCGCGGTCGGATCACTCTTTCTGCCTCGCAAACAAGAATATGAAATCGGCGTCTGCCATAAAGTCATTCAGGAAGTCCTTGAACAACGGGGTTTAATTCTTTTCGGTTTTCGTAAAGTTCCCGTGAAGATGAATGTCCTCGGCGATAAAGCGCTCGAGACTTGTCCTGAATTCGAGCAAGCCCTCATCGGTCGTTCGCCTGACTCAACGCTATCTGCCGATGATTATGAGAAAACGCTTTTCCTTTGTCGAAATGAGATTGAAGATCGTGTCAGTGCGGCCGGAGTGAAGCATTTCTATATCCCTTCATTTTTACGACGATCTTCGTAACCCTCTTTATAAAACGACGTTGGCTGTGTTCCATCAACGTTATAGCACCAACACCTTTCCGACCTGGCCTTTGGCGCAGCCTTTTCGAATGATGGGTCATAACGGTGAAATTAATACCGTTCAAGGAAATCGGATGTGGACTCGTGCACGTGAGCCCGAGCTGAAGAACGAATTTTTCGGGGAGAATATTAAAAATCTTCGTCCTGTGATCCAACCCGGCGGAAGTGATTCGGCGAGTGCGGATAATGCTGTTGAATTATTGGTGATGGGTGGACGTGACTTGCTTCATAGCATGCTCATGTTGGCTCCTGCTGCCTATGAAGGGGATGCGACGCTCTCACCGGAAGTCCGTGGGTTTTACGATTACCATGCTTGCTTAAACGAACCGTGGGATGGTCCTGCGGCTCTTGTCATGAGCGACGGAGCGACAGTGGCGGCTTGTCTCGATCGAAACGGTCTCCGCCCTGCTCGTTACAAGATCACCAATGATGGTCTCGTTGTTTTAAGTTCAGAAGTCGGCGTCGGTGATATCGATGACAAGAAAGTGGTCGAAAAAGGACGTCTTGCCCCCGGAGAGATCCTCGCGATTGATACGGTGAACAAAAAGCTTCTTCGCAACGAAGAGATCAAATCTCAATACGCGGCACGCAAGCCTTATTCGGAATGGGTGAAGAGCAATCTCAAAGTTCTCACGCCTGCGTCGGAAATTACCGTGGAGACTTTCGGGGAGACGACGCTTTTACAACAACAACTCGCCTTCGGTTATAGTGAGGAAGAGATTAAGTTGATCCTGAAGCCGATGGCGGAATCGGGTGAAGAAGCGATTGGCTCCATGGGCGATGACGCGCCTTTAGCCGTTCTCTCAGCTAAGCCTCGTCCTCTCTATCACTACTTCAAACAACTCTTTGCCCAAGTCACGAATCCTCCGATCGATCCGATCCGTGAAAAATTGGTCATGTCCGTAGAACTTCTCTGCGGGCCCCGCCGGAATTGGCTCGGAGAGACTCCGGAACATGCAAAGCTCGTTCGTTTCAAAAGCCCTCTTTTGACCAACGCCGAACTTCAAGACGTGAAATCGTTTAAGGATTTCCCTTCGGCAACGGTCTCTTCGCTCTTTGATCTCAGCGAAGGAACGGAAGGTTTACAAAAAGCGTTGGATCGCATTTGTGTTGAAGCTGAAAAAGCGGTGGATGAAGGAAAGTCGATTGTGATCATCAGTGATCGCGGAGTTTCGCTTCATAAAGCGCCTATTCCCATGCTTTTGGCGGTCGGTGCCGTGCATCATCATTTGATCCGTGCCGATAAACGTTCGAAGACGAGCATTATTGCTGAAACCGGTGAGTGTCGCGATGTTCATCAATTCGCTTGTCTTTTCGGATACGGCGTCACGGCAGTGAATCCATATCTTGTTTTCCAAACCTATCTCGATCTTCTTGCAAAGAATGACTTGAAGGTAGCGGATGCGGCAACGATCGTGAAATCGTATCGCGGATCGATTGAAAAAGGTCTTCTCAAGATCATGTCGAAAATGGGGATCTCCACATTAGCGAGTTATAACGGTGCCCAAATATTTGAATCGATCGGTATTCATCCCGATGTGGTTTCGAAATATTTCACGGGTACTTCCACCCGCATCGGCGGTTTGAAGCTCAAGGAAATTGCTGAAGAGACTCTTCGATTCCATCACGATGCGTTTGGTTCTGATGCGAAACTTCTCGATATCGGTTACTATCGTTTCCGTCGCGACGGCGAAATGCATGCTCTGACTCCTCCCGTGATTCAAAATCTCCACACGTATGTGGGGATCAAGGGAATGGATAAAGCAGGGAAAGTGGAAGAATATCAAAAGTATGTGAAGGCTGTGACCGATAGCCAACCGTTGGCAATCCGGAATTGCCTCCAACTTAAGAAATCGACTGCGATTCCTCTCGATGAAGTTGAACCGATCGAAGAAATTCGCCGCCGATTCACAACGGCTGGGATGTCACTCGGAGCTCTCTCTCCCGAGGCGCACGAAGCCCTCGCGATTGCGATGAATCGTATCGGTGGAAAATCAAATTCGGGTGAGGGCGGTGAAGACCGTTCCCGTTTCACCACATTGCCGAATGGCGATTCGAAGAATAGCCGTATCAAGCAAGTCGCTTCTGGTCGTTTCGGTGTGACTGCCGAATACCTCGCAAGTGCTACGGAAATCGAAATCAAGATGGCTCAAGGGTCAAAGCCCGGTGAGGGCGGACAACTTCCCGGTCACAAAGTGACCGGAATCATCGCGAAGCTTCGTCATAGTGTTGAAGGAGTGACATTGATCTCTCCTCCTCCGCATCATGATATCTATAGCATCGAAGATTTGGCTCAGCTCATTTATGACCTCAAGCAGGTCAATCCTCGTGCGAAGATCTGCGTCAAGCTCGTCTCCGAAGCAGGAGTTGGGACGATCGCTGCCGGTGTCGCGAAAGCGCATGCCGATATCATTCTCGTCTCCGGTGATAACGGCGGAACAGGGGCATCGCCTCTCTCCTCGGTAAAGTTCGCTGGAAGCTCATGGGAACTCGGTTTGGCAGAAGCTCAACAAGTTCTCTTACTCAACGGACTTCGTAATCGTGTCACCCTTCGTACCGATGGCGGTATTCGGACGGGAATGGATGTCATCATGGGGGGAATCCTCGGCGCGGAAGAATTCAACTTTGGAACGATCGCTTTGATTGCTGCCGGTTGCGTCTATGTCCGTCAGTGTCATTTGAACAACTGTCCCGTCGGTGTGGCGACTCAAGACGAGCGTCTCCGTGGGAAGTTCAAAGGATCTCCTGAAAACATTATCCAATTCTTTGACGGCGTGGCTCAAGAAGTTCGCGAAATCATGGCGAGCATGGGCGTCCGCACCTTCAATGAATTGATCGGACGAGTCGATCTTCTCGAGCAACGTCAGATTCCAAATCATCCGAAGGCAAATACCGTCGATCTCTCCCGTTTGATTGCCTCGCCTGCAGTTGATGAGACTGTGGTGCGTTATCACACCTGGGAACGAAACGATCGCCTCGAAGATCAATCGCTCGATGATATTATTGTTCAGGACGCCAAGAGCGCACTGAAGACCAAACAAAAAGCGACCTTCAGCTACAAGGTGAAGAATATTCACCGAAGCATCGGCGCTCAACTCTCTGGTGAAATCGGCTATCAATACGGAGACGAAGGTCTTCCGGAAAACACCATCGAACTCAAGCTTTCAGGGACTGCGGGACAAAGTCTCGGAGTCTTCTTGGTCAAGGGGGTTCGGATGCATCTCCAAGGAGAAGCGAACGATTACGTTGGAAAGAGTATGTCGGGCGGTGAGATCGTTCTTACACCAGCACCAAAATCATTGTTTGATCCGAAGAGCAATTCTATTGCGGGAAATACTTGTCTCTATGGAGCGACCGGTGGAAATCTTTTTGTCCGCGGTTGCGCGGGTGAACGTTTCGCCGTTCGTAACTCCGGAGCGACAGCGGTGATCGAAGGAATTGGCGACCACGGTTGTGAATACATGACCAACGGAACAGTCATTGTCCTTGGAGCGACTGGAAAGAATTTTGGCGCGGGAATGTCCGGCGGGGTTGCTTACGTCCTTGATGAAGCGGGAACCTTTGAGAAACGCTACAATAGCGGAATGATTGGAATCGAACGTCTTAAAGAGGCGGGAGATATCACCAAGCTCAAAGAATTGATCTATCGCCACCTCGAAGTGACGGAGAGCGATTTCGCGAAAGAGATTTTAGCGAACTGGGCGAAGTACGAACCCCTCTTCTGGAAGGTCGTCCCTCATCCTCCCAAGCTCCCGACCACGACGAAAGAAGTGGCTCCAGCAGCAGTGAAGGCTTAAGAGAAATTAACATGGATTTAAAACCGATGAGAGAGATCAAAAAAGGTCTTTTTCATCGGTTTTTCTTTTGGTATTGCTAAGTAGAATCACAAATCGTCAAACTTCCTTTTTAAGGGGAATTGATCTATAATCATCACATCACCTCAGGGATGTGAGGTATCTAAAAAAATTCTATGCTCCGATTTAATGCTGCCAGAAAATTCAAAATTCTTCAACTTACGGATATCCATTGGAAGATGGGTTCCACTCAGAATAAAAGAATTTCTTCTCTTATTCATTCCATTCTTTCTGTGGAGAAGCCTGATTTGGTTGTTTTAACGGGAGACTTCGTTCATTCCACTCATGAAACAAAGGAAGCATGCCGAGAAGTTACGACTCCAATGATCCAGAGGGGAATCCCTTGGGCTGCTGTGATCGGAAATCATGATGATGAAGGGGATCTCTCTCGTCTTGATCTCATGAATTGCCTTGAATCTCTTCCTCTCTCTTTAACTCAGAAAGGGCCTGCCGAGTTAGGAGGCACTGGAAATTATCGGTTAGCCGTTCACCTTCAAGAATCAGATGAAGTCGGGGCTTGGCTCTATTTTTTGGATTCGTTTTCAAACAGTCCCCTGCAATCCCGGGGAATCGGGGGATATGCGTGGATCACTCATGAGCAGATTGCGTGGTTTCGATCCCTGCATGCATCGACTGAAACGACA
>JAZKBH010000116.1:0-2531 GCA_040388725.1 Verrucomicrobiota bacterium | reverse complement strand
AATGTTGCGATTGATTTACCGACCGGTCCGGAATTGATCGCGGGGTCGACTCGATTAAAAGCAGGAACCGCCACAAAGTTGGTTCTAAACATGCTTACTTCGATTTCCATGATTCAATTAGGTCGAGTAAAAGGGGGGAGGATGACGCATCTTCATGCGAGTAATGTGAAATTGCGAGACCGTGCGATTCGCAATGTTGTCGATTTAGGGGGAGTGACAGGAAAAGTGGCTGAGAAGCTTTTGCTCGAAAACGAATGGGATGTCTCCAGAGCGTTGCATGCTCTGGGTTTAGCTTAAGGGAATTATGATCATTGCCGCGGATGTGGTTCTCAAGGGGAATGGAGATATCCTTCATCATGGGGCGGTACGTATTAAAGGGGAAAACATCGTTGAGTGTGCTCCGCTTTCAGAAATTTCCGGAAAAAGCACCGAGCCTTTGATTCATCTGAAAGGATCCGTACTTTCTCCCGGATTCGTAAACGCGCATTGTCATCTCGATTATCAAGATTTCAGAGGAGTAATTCCACCGCAAAGCAGTTTTACTGAGTGGATTAAAAAGATTAACGCGTTGAAGCGTGAGTTCTCGAATCAAGATTATTGTGAGGCAATTCATCATGGCTATCAGGCGCTCTTGAGGACAGGAACGACAAGTGTTCTTAACATCGCGGCGATGCCTGAAGTTTTTCCGTACCTTTCTCCACCTCCTTTGCGAGTCTGGTGGTTTTTAGAGCTGGTCGATATTCGCTCTCGTCTCGGAACCGATGAGGCTTTGATCGGTGTTTTGTTTTTTTTAGAGCGGTGTAAAAAATGGCTCGGGGGCGTTGGGCTCTCTCCTCATGCCCCTTACACGGCTTCTATGCCCCTCTATCGGCATGTGCGGCGCTGTGCAGATGCCATGAACTTTCTGGTGACGACCCATGTCGCAGAATCACGTGAAGAGCAGGAGATGTTTGTTTATGGAAAAGGACGTCTCCATGATTTTTTAGAAAAACTGGGACGAGATACTCAAGATTGCGGGCAAGGATCGGCACTCTCCTCGCTTTGGGAAAATGGGGTGATTACTTCGGAATGGATTTTAGCGCATTTAAATTATTTGCAGGAATATGATTTTGAGATTCTCAAAAAAGTACGACCGAAGGTCGTTCATTGTCCTCGTTGTCATTCTTACTTCGGTCATCAACGTTTCGAAATGGAACGTTTGGAAGCGATGGGAATTTTAGTTGCCCTTGGAACGGATAGTTTGGCGAGCAATCATTCTTTGGATCTTCGTGCAGAAGTGAGACAAGCACGACATCAATATGAGCATAAGGCTCCGATCGAATGGTGGAGAATGATGACCTCGCATGGAGCCTGGGCCTTGAAACAGGAGGGACGCCTCGGTGTGATTCAAGAGGGAGCCTTGGCGGATTTAGTCGCGTTTCCTCTTTCGGATGGGAGTGATTACTTTGAGCAAATTATCCAATATCGGGGAAGACCGACTTTTATCATGGTGAATGGAAAGACCCTTTCGTTGGAAGAGGCTCCGTAGTTTTTGACGGCCTAGTGATAGCTGGGGGGCACAGGCTCTGTGCCTCAGGGGACGGGGAAGGCAGTGAGCCACTGCCCCTCCAACTCTATGAAGACCGAGTTAAATCAATTGCTCAGGACTTGGGAGAACACATTTATAGTGGAGTTCTGAAAGTTTTTTCAGAAGAAGGTCAATGCATTGGGGGTTGTGAAAAGGAGCTGATTTATCGGGATGATGGCCTTCGTGAATCAAGACGATAGCTCCGGGGGAAATATCTTTGAGAATTCGAGAGACGACGATTTCAGGGTGAGCGTTGACGGCATCATATCCCCGTGCAGACCATCCAATCAGTCGAAGTTTTTTCTTTTTTAAAAGAGGAGGGAGAAAAAAATTCACCATTCCCACAGGTGCACGAAAAAAGGGGGAGATCGATTTTTCTTCGATTTGAGTAAGAGCAAGAGAGGCTTGCTCAATTTCATTTTCAAGACGAGAGGGAAATCCGATCCAAAAACTTTTAACGGGATGGGTGAAGGTGTGATTTCCGATGGTATGTCCTTGTCGAAGAATATCCCGAATAAGTTCGGGATACTGACGTGCTTGCTTCCCGATGACAAAGAAGGTGGCGTGAGCCTGGTGTTGCGCCAGAGAAGCAAGAATTTGAGGGGTATCGACTGGATCGGGTCCATCATCAATGGTGAGCCATATTTCGCGATTTTGAGTTTCAAAACGAGCGCAACGCGATTCGAAAAGAGAGCAGTTGGGAATGATGGCGGGGATGAAAAAAAAGACTCCGGCGAGAATCCAAAAGAGGAGAGTTAGTGCGAATGCTTGAAGGAGAAGCAGGGGAATCGTTAAGACGATCATCGTGAGGAAATAAGTCGAAATAATAGGACGGCAATTCACCGGTTAGGTTTCGACGAATCGAGTCTCTTCGACAAGAAAATAGAGAGATGATTTTGATAAATGGAGCGCCGCCGGCTCGGCGGCATGGATTAGGGGTGGATTTGAAGTAAGAGGAAGAAAA
>JAZKBH010000115.1:9270-10684 GCA_040388725.1 Verrucomicrobiota bacterium | reverse complement strand
GAGGAAAGGGGCAGTAATCCGGATCCAGAACGAGAGACCCGTCAACTTTCGCCTTTAAAAAAGCCTGATAAATAAAATTATAAGTTTTGAAATTGATTTTTTCAGGTAATAATTTTTCTCTCCCCCATTTTTCCGTAACAAAATAGCCACCGATTATTTTATCAAATTCACCTGCAAACATCGCCAGATTACTTCCTATAATAAAGAAGAACGCGAGCAAGTACTTTGCAAACTTGACTCTTTTCATTTTAATAAGATGAAATAAAAACAAATTTTGTCAATTAATTCTTTCAATATATTATTTAATAACACATTTTTAATATCTCTTAAAAACACCACAAAGATCTAACTTCATTTAAAATAAAAAAGTTAATAAAAAAACAATCCACATATGAATTTTTAATAAATATCCTTTCCAAAAAAAGAGACCACTGATTAAAACCTTCTTAAATACATTAATCCTGTAACGTCAAATGAATGGAATTTTTTATTAAATTATACTTTAAATGTATAATTATGAATTTTAAAATAAAAACCGGCAGGACTTTAGCCTGATCCCAGGATAATCATTCCGATTGTTTTTGGCTTCCCTTGGTTCAGCCAATAAAGCGGGCTTGTTGCCAGCGATCTCATTTTGAAAGCAAACAATGTATCAACAGTAGGAAAAAGTGTTTCCGATTTTTTAAAAATATTAAATGAATTGGACGCCGTCTCTCTGACAGTTCAATCGAGAAAAGATGGGGTTGAAAAAGTGATCATTTTAACCAAAGGCCGTCAGGGAGATTTAATCAAAAACGGAGTTTACTAAGTATCTAGTCATTATCGTCTGGAATTTTTAGTGGGAGAAAGCACTCCAGAGATCAATGTAATTGATCCTAAAAACAATAAAGAAGTCTTACTTTTGAGTTTAAAGGGGAAATACGTATTACTCAATTTTACCCTGTCAGAGAGTGGATTAAAAAAAGAGGAAATTCCATTTTTGAAAGAGGCTTATGAAAAATATCACAATAAAGGGCTTGAGATCGTCAGCATTGTTTTAGATGATTCAAAGGCGAAGGGTGATATAATGCAACATTTAGAACATCTCGAGCCTCTAAAATTGCGGTTTTGAGCGTGGGCTATGCAGACAGATATCCTCGCCTCCTCTCAAATCGAGGATCTGTTTTCGTTCATAGGCAACGAGCTCCTGTTTGCGGCCAAATAACAATGGACCAAACTCTTATCGACGTGACCTCAGTCCCAAGAGCTCAAGTCGGCGATGAAGTATGTCTCATGGGGCAATCTGGAGAAGAGTCACTTCTTGCCTCAGAAATCGCTGAAGAAACAGGAACAATTTCTTATGAAATACTTTGTGGCGTTGGAAAGCGCGTTCAAAGAGCTCATTTAATCCTGAAGCCCTTTAGAAACTGTATTA
>JAZKBH010000115.1:4781-9260 GCA_040388725.1 Verrucomicrobiota bacterium | reverse complement strand
CATCGCGTGAGAAAATGCCTTTAATATTATCATGTGAATTGTGACTTTGATAATCTCCTAAAATCTCTTTTCTCTAAAAAAAACTCGCCACATTCAAAAAAATGGAGAAAGTTCCCCTCTCAACTTTAAACAAGGAAACAATATGGGTGCTTACAAAGGCCGTACAAATAAATATAAACGTGTAAAACGTGCTGCTAAAAATGACAGGCTTGCCGAGCAAAAGGCAGCTGCCGCTAAAAAATAATTTAGCCCTTTCCTCATCTTCAGAATTTTAAAGAGGGGCGAATTCGATGTAATTCGCCCCTTCTTTTTCCATTTTCCATCATCGTCATGAAACATTCGATCACTCAACACCCCTTTATTATGGCTATTTTTGCCATTTTCTTCGTACCTACTCTCCTTCAGGCTCATCCTACCCCGCATGAGGTCGGTTTTATCGCAGGATTGAATCATCCTTTCACCGGACTCGATCACATTCTTGCCATGATCGCCATTGGACTCTGGGCAGCCCAAACTGGAGGTCGTGCCCTTTGGTTGATTCCTACCGCTTTTGTCAGCACAATGATCCTTGGGGGAAGCCTCGGAATCGCCGGAATCGAGATTCCTAGGGTTGAACAAGGAATTTTAGCCTCTGTTTTAGTCTTGGGACTTTTGATCACGACCGCGACCCAACTCCCTTTAATAGGAAGCTCTGTTCTCGTCTCTCTCTTCGCCCTTTGTCATGGATTTGCTCATGGCTCCGAAATACCCACGAATGTCTCAGGATTTACTTATATGGGCGGATTTGTCCTCGCTACGGCTCTTTTGCATGGATTAGGGATCGGAATGGCCTTTGGATTTCGTCGAATGCTCTCCGAATCGACCCTCCGATGGGCGGGAGCCGCCATTGTTCTGGGGGGGCTTTACCTCGCTTCTTAAGAGAAGAATTAATTTATCAGAATTTCGCTTGTCTCAAACTACGAGACTGCTAGCGTACCGCACTTGACCAAAGAAATTTTATGAAAAGAACGTATCAACCTTCGAAAAAACGCCGTGTGCGTCAGTATGGATTTTTAGCTAAAACACGAACCAAGAATGGCCGCGCCATCTTGAAGCGCCGTCGCGCTAAAGGCCGTAAGCGCCTCGTTCCTAAGGGTGCGGATGTCAAATTCGCTAAACATACCCTCGGATAAAGAAGAGAGCGAGAGACTCCCAAGGTCTCTCATCCTTTCCCATCGGGGCTGGGTAAAACAGATGTTTGACTCAGGTCGGCGCCATCATGATCGGTTGCTTTCCTTAATCGAATTAGCTCGACCCCAGTCCTGCATGGAAACAGGAAAAGTCGCCTTCTTTACTCCTAAAAAAGTCGGAAAAGCCCACGATCGCAATCGAGTTAGAAGACAGATGAAGGAAGTCTATCGACGACGCCTTCAAGGTTTACAGCCCTCACAGCTTTGGATTTGGCTCGCTAAGCCTGCGGCGACCCACTCCACATTTGAAGATCTTCACTCTGCCATGGAGCGATTGGCCCGAAAAGCCTCAAACTCCCTTCCCCCTACTTCAACCCTTTAATTAAATCGAGAATTTATGGATCGAACGAGCTGGATTGGTGTTATTGTCTGCGCAATTTTGTTTTTTGTTTGGACCTGGTATGCCAAACACACATTCCCACCCAAACAGACTCATCTAACGACGAGTTCGCTCTCGACCTCTCCCACTTCCCAAGACTCTTCGTCCACTCCTTCACTCACCGCTGGAAATCCTTCTGCTCTGAAGCCTTTGCCCGCCTCGACTCCTGAACAAACCATCACGCTTGAAAACGATTCTATTCGTGTTCTCTTTACTTCTCATGGCGGGGCGATCAAAAAAATCGATCTTCTCCAACACATGGGAAAATCGAAGACCGAAAACATTGTTCTTCATGAACATTCGCCCATTCCTTTTTTAGCACGATCCGGTTGGAATGAAGGTTCCGAAATTTACACGCTCGAAAAGCAAGGGAATCAAATTCTCGCCAAAACCGCCCTGAACAACGGACTTGTGGTCGAACGTCTCTATTCCATTCAAAATCAATATCAAATCACCCTTCAAGAAACGCTACGAAATCCTAGTCTTCAAACGATTGTACTCCCGAATTTTGAATTGTCCTTGGGATCGGGAGAGCCGATCCATCCTCATGACCCGATCACTCACCTCAAGGCCGGTTGGTTGGCCCGTGAAACGGAGTCTTATAAGTCTAATGCGGTTGCGAATATGTCAGGCGGGCTCTTTAAACAGGCGAAAACTCAAATTGTAGAGACCACCCCTAACCTCGATTGGGCGGCCACCACAAATCAATTCTTCGCGTCGATTGTTCGCGTTCCTGCGGAGCTTAAAAGCGTGGAGATGAACTGGAATAAAATCGAACTTCCTAAAGAGGGAGATAAACCGACTCCTCATCTCGTCGCCATGCAAGCGGAAGTCTCCTTCCAAGGGCTCGCACTTAATCCTCAAAGCACGAGTAGCTGGACCTATGAAGTCTACACAGGACCTAAAGAATATGCTCTTTTAAAAAACTTTCCTGACCATCAATCCAATGTAGTTGAATTTGGGATTTGGGGATGGGTCATCAAACCCCTTCTCGCGGTCATGCATTATCTTCACCAACCCTTGTCTTGGTTTGGAAACCTCTACAAACTGAATTATGGATGGGTTATTATTTTACTCACCGTGATTTTGAAGCTCGTTTTCTGGCCTCTTCAAAGCGCTGCGAATACGTCCATGAAAAAGATGCAAGCGCTTGCTCCTAAAATGGAAGAACTTAAGAAAAAACACGAAAAAGACCCCCAAAAGATGAATGCCGAGGTCATGAAACTCTATCGTGATTACGGCGTTAATCCCGTGGGTGGCTGTCTTCCGATGTTGGTCCAACTTCCAATCTTCTTCGGTCTCTACACCATGCTCCAAAGTGCTGTGGAAGTCAGAAACGAATCCTTCTTGTGGATTCATGATCTGGCTCAACCCGATACCATCTACACGATCACTGGACTCGGATGGGACATCAATCCTCTTCCCCTTATCATGACGGCAACCAGTATCCTTTTGATGAAGATGACCCCTCAATCTTCCGACAACCCCCAAATGAAGATGTTTCAGTTTATGCCTCTCTTGTTCCTTTTCATGCTTTATAACTTTGCGGCGGCTCTCTCGCTCTACCAAACCGTCAATACGCTGATCTCCATGGTCCAAACTTATCGCAATATCAAGACGGCTCCTCCCACGCTCCAACGAGTAAAGAAAAAGAAACCGTTCGGATTTGGAAACCTTCCTTCCGCTTAAAACCATTTCTTTTATTAGAAATGGAGGACCGGCACTGAAGTGTCGCCTGCGCCTCTACTCAGGCAAAAGATCACGCAGACCTCTTCCCTTCTCTTAGGAAGGCAGGAAAGCATGAAAAAGAGATTTATGGATAGGAAAAAACGGACTGATGTTCTTTCTTTTTTAATTTCCTGTTTTCCAGCCTTCCTAAGAGATCATTGTATTTTATCGAATGCCACGTCAAAATCGTAGATATTACCATCGTTACGACTCTGGCTTGCCAAAGAAGGAATTTAAGATAGTTATTTCTCAGTATGTTTGCGGAATATAACGACTACGTCTTAAACTCCAGTCGTCAGTTGGGATGGATTACTGAAGAACAAGAACAAGCCACTCGATTTGCCCTTGATTCTATCCCCGGAGCGGCCGCTCTCGATTATCTGGAAGAACAGCAAATTATCTCCCCCGCTCAATGCGATCAATTTCGAAAAATCATTCAAGATGCGATCCATAGCTCGACTTCTTCAGATCAATCCACCTCTTCTTCCTCGGCTCCTGCCGCAACTGAAAAGGAAACAACTTCTCCTTCGATTACCACCTCTTCCAGTCACGTTAACGATTATTTAAAATATGGAATGGAACGGGGCGCTTCGGATATTGTCCTGAGTCCTTATTCCAAACCCTGTATGCGCCACGCCGGCGGCCTTCAATTTCTGGAAGAGTATTCCACCCTTTCTCCCAACGATACGGAAGCCCTTGCAAAAGGCTTTCTCTCGGAAGAACAACTCCAAATTATTCACGATATCGGTTCGATTGAATTTAGTTACAATGTTCCCGGTTTAACCCGCTTTCGTACCAGTGTGGTTCGCCAACGAAGAGGTTGGGAACTCGTTTTCCGTATTATTAATTCCAAAGTCCGTTCGATGGATGAAATTGGACTTCCTGAAGAATTAAAAGTTCTGACCAAATATCATAATGGGCTTGTGCTTGTCACAGGAGCTGTTGGTAGCGGTAAATCAACCACGCTTGCCGCGATGGTAGAGGAGATTAATCGGGAACGTTCCGATCATATTATTACTTTGGAAGATCCGATCGAATACGTCTTCCAACCGAAAAAATGTCAAATCTCTCAACGAGAAGTCGGAACGCATACCAAGTCATTTGCCTCCTCTCTTCGCGCCTCCCTTCGAGAAGATCCCGATG
>JAZKBH010000115.1:1894-4771 GCA_040388725.1 Verrucomicrobiota bacterium | reverse complement strand
GACTTGGAAACGATCTCCCTTGCCATTACTGCTTCAGAAACAGGTCACTTAGTTTTAGGAACCCTTCATACGAGCACCGCCCCCCGAACATTGGATCGTTTGCTCGACGTTTTTCCGATCGAACAACAATCCCAAATTCGAACGATGGTCAGCGAATCGATTCGAGGAATTGTTTGTCAACAGCTCGTTCCTCGCGCGGATGGACAAGGTCGAGCCCTTGCGATGGAAGTCATGTTTAATAATCCGGCCGTCGGAAATTTAATTCGTGAAGCAAAAACCTTCATGCTGCCTGGTGTCATGCAAACGGGTCGTAAGCAGGGAATGCGTCTCATGGATGACTCGCTAAAGACCCTTCTCGATCAGGGCATCATCTCAATCGATGAGGCGATGAATCGCTGCGAAAATAAAAAAACTTTCATTCAATAAAATCGAATTCCCATGAACAAAATTGACGAGCTTTTTGAGTATCTAATTCAGGAGGGAGGATCCGACCTTCATCTTATGGAGTCACAGCCCCCTAAAATTCGAAAACACGGGGAAGTCGTCGCCTTTCGAAAAGAGCCCCTCACTCGTCAAGAGATTACAGAGTTACTTCAGCCTCTTCCCCCAAAAAACGGTTGGAAAAATTTCCTCGAAATTGGTGATCTTGACTTCGCCTATGAAATGAATGAAAACTCCCGTTTTCGTTGCAATTACTACAAACAAATTCATGGCGTCGGCGCGGTCTTTCGTATTATTCCGACTCGTATTAAAACCCTGACCGAGTTGGGTGTTCCCTCCATCATTCAAACATTTGGAGATATTAAATCAGGCCTCGTTCTCGTGACCGGACCAACCGGTTCCGGAAAATCGACGACTTTGGCGGCGATTATTGATTATATCAATTGTACCTATAACAAGCACGTCATCACGATTGAAGAGCCGATCGAATTTGTTCATCCGAACAAAAAAAGCATTATTACTCAACGTGAAGTTCCCCATGAGACTCCGACTTTCTCTCATGGATTGAAAGCTGCGCTTCGAGAAGATGCGGATGTCATTCTTGTCGGTGAAATGCGTGACTTAGAGACGATCTCGCTTGCATTGACTGCCGCAGAAACGGGTCTTTTGGTCTTCGGAACGCTTCACACCAACAACGCGCGTAAGACCGTCGATCGTATTATCGATGCCTTCCCGAGTGATCAACAATCTCAAATCCGAACGATGCTCGCGAACTCTCTTCGAGGCGTGGTCGCTCAGCTCCTTTTAAAGCGCTCCGACCAACCGGGTCGTCTGGCCGTCAATGAGATCTTAATCTCGAATCCTGCCGTTGCTTCGATTATTCGCGAAGGAGGGACGACCAAGCTCCAGGACGTCTTAAAGACGGGCCGCAGCGAGGGAATGCAGTTGATGGACGATGCGATTCATGAATTTTTGGATAAAAAGATGATCAGCGGTCATGAAGCCTATATGAAGGCGATCGAAAAATCACGATTTGCTCAATACGAAAAGCCTGAGTAAGCTTTCCTCATGCACTCTCCGTTGAGACAAGGAACTGAACTTTGCCAAAGCAAAGCCACGCTCCCGGAGTCTCTTCTTCGTTTGATTGTGCAAGATCTCTTCGAACCTGCAGTTGATTCTCTCGAAAAAAAATCATTTCTCGAAGCCTTTTCTGAAAAAGGAGAGACCCCTCAAGAAGTTCTCATTTTCTCCGAACAGCTTCTGGAAAAAGCGCGTCCTTTTCCTATCCATTCTACTTTTGAAGGAAAACCTCTTTTTGATTCCTGCGGAACAGGAGGCGGAGGTCTCGATCTTTTTAATGTCTCCACCGCGATGGTTCCGATTTTAGCAGCCCTCGGCATTCCGGTGGTCAAACATGGCAATCGGGGACTCACCAAAAAATCCGGCAGTGCAGATGCAATTGAGGCGCTCGGAATTCCCCTGCAACTGACCTCAGAGCAAGCCTATCAATCGCTCCAAGAAAATGGATGTGTCTTTCTTCTCGCACAATCTTTTCATCCTCACTTTAAAATCATTGCCCCCATTCGTCAGGAATTAGGCGCGGAAGGCAAACGGACGATCTTTAATCTTTTAGGTCCCTTGCTCAACCCCGCAAAACCGAAAGCTCAACTTCTCGGTGTATTCCGATACGAACATCTGAATCTTTTTCATTCCATCCTAAATTCAAGACAAACGGACCATACAGTTGTCTTGGGACGCGACATCGATCAAAAACCGATCGGTGAAGTCAGTCCCTGGGGGCACCAACACTTTCTCTCTTCTCCGACTGACTTAAAAGAAGTCCTCTCCTGCCTTCACCTTCCTCAAACGACTTCAACGGAATCCATTCAATCTGTTTTGGTTGCCAATGCCAAAGAGAGCGTCGAAATGATTCTCTCCGTTTTAAAAGGGAAAAATCGTGGACTCGCGAGGGATATGGTTGTCATCAATGCAACGGTCGGCCTTTTAACGGCTCAAGGCGCTGCTCTTTTTTCAGAAGCGAAAGAAATGGTTGAAGCGTGTATTGACTCCGGAAAAGCATTTCAAAAACTTCAACAATGGCAACAATGGAGGCCCCAATGAGCTCCGCATTTGCTTTTTCACCACGAGACCGACAAGTCACTTGGGGAACACTCTCGATCTTTCTCTCCATCGTTCTCCATGCGTTCTTAGCCCTCTGGTTTTGGGGAACGGCCTTCCAGCAAATGGCGATTCCAACGAAAAAGATCCCCATCCAATTAAAACGCATTGAACTTCCCTCTCCTGCAATTCAAGAACTGGCGGCCTCCACTTCTCTTTCCATCAAGGCCCCTCAAACCTTAGAGCCTCCACCTCAACTTCCCGTTTTAAAAGAAAACTTAGAGCGCAATCTGCAAGTCAATGCCCCTGCAATTGCGA
>JAZKBH010000115.1:0-1884 GCA_040388725.1 Verrucomicrobiota bacterium | reverse complement strand
ATTCCCTCGGCTCCTCAAACGGAAGTGGCTCAAAGCGTTCAATTTTCACCGAGTGCCGCCGCTCTCAGCTCACCTTACAAACCGACGGACACGGCACAGATCCAAGCGGAGATCACTAAATTTCAAGTCGGTCCACCCAGCGTCGGAGCCCCCGTCCTCTCAACACAAAATTTAACCAGTAACGCTCAAGGCATGGGAAATACCCCGTCCATCGGGGGCGCCCCCGGTCTCAGTTCGAATACCAACCCTCCACTTCCGATTCCTCTTCCTTCGACACAAGCCCCAAGCTTTGACGCCCTGAGTTCGACTTTTCAAGATCCCAATGCCTCCGCTCGTCTTAAATTACCTCAACCTGTATTGCTTCGATTCCCGAGCGATATTCTTTTTGAATTCGATGTCTCCACCCTCAAACCTCAGGGAGCACAGCTTCTGGAACAAGCGGTTCCCCTCATCCAAAAATTTCCAGTCGCACAAATTATGGTGGAAGGTCATACCGACACATTTGGAGCTGACGACTATAATCAAAAACTCTCTGAAGCCCGTGCCAAAAGTGTTGAGGAATGGTTCCGGAATCGACTCCAAGCCCAATATCAAATTAAATCCCGCGGCTATGGCAAAACTCGTCCTATTGTGAACCCGACCGGCGGCATCCAAGAGCAGAGCAAAAATCGTCGCGTCGAAATTATCATCCAAGGTTTACAACCCTAAATCCATTTGATTCACACGGAGGGAACGAAGGAAACGGAGAAGAAGCATTTTTTCTTTTAAAAAACAATCCTCTGAGTATTTCCTCTGCTTCCTCCGTTACCTCCGTGTGAAAAACTTCTTGTCTTAAACTCGCTTCAAATCTTCAAATTCAGGCTGAGACTTAATCTTCTTTCCCCCGAGCCATCCCTCACGAAAACGGATTTTCTTTCCATTCACTTTCCCCTCAACAAAACGACTCTCGAGCTTCCAGCGTTCCGTTCTTCTCACCCGAACTCCAAAAGTACTCGTGTGATTAAAAATAAGATCCGCCATTTTTTTCACATGCTCATGCCGACAAAGGACCGTGATTAAAACTCCAGGACGATTCTTTTTCATCTGCACCGGGGTATAAAAGACATCCAAAGCTTTCGCTTGGAATAACAAATCCATCAAATGTCCCACTTGCTGACCTGTCGAGTCATCGACTTGTGTTTCTAAAAGAGTAATCGACTCGCTCTCATAAGAATCCGTTGGATTCATCAATACGGCACGAACGACATTCGGTCGCGAATGCAAATGTCGGGTTCCGACTCCATATCCGATTTTTTCAACACCCGTCAAATGCATCGGAGCAAAAGATTCCACCCACTCCGCTAAGAGACAAGCCGCTGTTGGCGTTAATAGCTCATGAGGCTCGTCCACCTGTTGAATCGGAATCCCTTGTAAGCACTCGAGAGTTGCTGGAACGGGGATTGGTAACATTCCATGAGCGGCGCGCACAAATCCTCTGCCATCGACTAAAGGGGAGCAAAGGACTTTCTCAACACCGAGAAGCTCCAGTCCCAAGCAAAATCCAATCGTATCGACAATAGAGTCGACCGCACCGACTTCATGGAAAGTGACTTTGTCAGGGGATTTTCCATGAATTTTCCCTTCCGCATTCGCCAACCGTTGAAACGCCGCCAAGGCCCGTTTTTTTACCGTCGGAGAAAGTTTCGACTTCTCGATTAAAATTCGAATTTCCTTCCAACTCCGCCCATGCGTGTGGTCATGTGTATGCCCTTCTTCATGGTGATGATGGTGCCCCTCGTGATCATGATGCTCGTCATGAGAATGAGCGTGCGAGTGGGAATGGTGATGATGGGAATGAGCTTTATTCTTTTTTGAACCGGGAACATGGACATCGAGGTGGATTCC
>JAZKBH010000114.1:23455-30613 GCA_040388725.1 Verrucomicrobiota bacterium | reverse complement strand
TGTGCCTTCGTGTCTCTGTGTGAGATCACTTTTTCCTCTCTTGAGTGATTCTCTTCTGCAGGATAGGCTTTTCCCATGAACGAGGAATTCTGGAAGTCTTTGAAAGCGAGGGGGATCGATCCATCGAAAGTGGTGGAACGCTTTGTTCGCGCTTCTGGAAATGGGGGGCAGAACGTCAATAAAGTTTCTACGGCTGTTCAGCTCGAACTTTTGAGCCACGAGCTCCGCGTTTATTGTGCGGATGAACGGAGCCAATATCAAAATCGGATCAGCGCATGGAGTACTTTGATTCAACGCTTGGATCATGGGGTTTCGCAGGCGCGAGCAGCACGAGTGGAAAAACGGGAGAAGATCCGCCGACAAAAAAGGAAACGTCCTCGGGGATTAAAAGAGAAAATTTTAAAGACGAAGAAAATCCGATCTGCTGTTAAAAAGAACAGAGGCGGCAATTGGGATTAAAAAGATTCTTATTTTTAAGGTCGTAGTTTAAAAGAGTCGAGACGTTGAGAGCGATGATGAGAGATCAAACAAAGGTTTTATTACTCGGGAAGGGAATCCTGGGCTCGGCTATTACGGCTTACTTTTTATCACTCGGTTATCGTCTCACGGTGATGACGGATCGTTACGCTCCAGAAACAGCAGATTTCTATTTTGAAAAAATAAAACAGATCGAAGCAGATTGGGTCATTAATGCCGTTGGTCGAATTCCGATGAGGAAGGCTCCCTTAGAGGAGTTGAGATTCATCAATGTGAATCTCCCTCTTCGTCTGAAGGAATTATTGAAGCCTGGGCAAAAAATGATTCACATGAGTAGTGATGCCGTTTTTGGTGGGTCTAAATTAAGCTATGCGCCAGAGGATCCCATGGATCCGATCGATGACTATGGGCGTTCCAAACGAGATGCAGAGGCCTGTGGGGAAAAAGACCGCTGTTGGGTTGTGCGCTCCTCGTTGATAGGAGTGGAGGAAAAGACTTCGGCGGGACTCATGGGATGGTATTGGAGTCAAAAAGAAAGTGCCGCAGGTTACGTCAATCATTTGTGGAATGGAAATACGAGCCTCGAGCTCGCGAAAGTTTTTGATGAATTGATCCAAGGAGAAATTTTAAATCCAGGTCCAATTCTTCACGTCGGCTACCTTCCTTCACTTACCAAATGTCACTTGTTAGAATTGATTCAAAAGATTTCAGGACGAGGTCCTCAGGTGATTCCGACGGAAGCTCCTCTTACCTTAAATCGAACGTTGATTCCTAATATCATTCGTCCTTCCATTGAAATACAGGTGAAGGAGTTTTTTAAATTATATTCTTCACAAAAATGAAATGGCAAAACAGGAAGTCATCAGCCTTCTTTTGAAGTCTCAAATTTACTTAGGGAGCCCACAGGGATTCCAAATTCCATAAGGGAGAACCATTTTTTGGAATTTGAATGTTTTTCCATTTATTTCGAATGCCGACATAACTCGTGGGAGTGACGAGATAAATTAACGGCAGTTCTTCGCTCAAAATACTTTGAATTTCCCGAACCATTTCGATTCTTTTTGGTTCATCCATAATCGACATTTGAAGATCCATGAGCTGATCGATTCTTGCCTGCCATGCGGTGAAAGGTTCCTTTTGCTGTGGATACCACAGATTCATCTGTCCTGAGCTTTTAAGAACGGAGAGGCTTCCCGCAGGATCTCCTCCCCCCGTAAGTCCCAAGATCCCGGCTTCGTAATCAAAAGATTGATCAATCTTGGAGATAAAAGTGTTAAAATCTTGGAATTGGAGATGAACCGTAATTCCGATCAATTTTAAATTTTCTTTGATGGTGGTCGCGATATTTTGTCGGATCTGATTTTCCTGATTTGTAATTAAAGTAAATTCAACGAGTTTCCCGCTGGCATCATGCAGGAGTTGATGGTCATCGAGTTTCATTCCCATTTCTGAAAGGAGGGATTTCGATTTTTCGAGATCAAAGGGATAAGAGGGCGTTTTAGGGTTATGCCATTTGCCATTCGCAGGGCTATAAAAACTGGTGAGGGGTGCTCCTCTTCCCAAGAGAACGCCATCCACAATTCCTTGCCGATCGATGGCATAGGAGACCGCCTGACGAAATCGTTTATCCTGAAACCATTTCATTTTATAAGGAGCGACGAATGGCTTCTTTTCTTTGTTTTCACCCGGATTCAGGTTGAACCAAATAAAGGAAATCGTGGAGGAAGGCCCTCGATCATAGAGAGTGAAATCGCGTTTCTTTTCATTCTTTTTCACCCAAGCCCATTGATCAGGTGGAATTCCCATCGAGTCACATTGGCCCGTTGCAAATTCAATCACGCTGGCATTGATATCTTGGACGAACTTGATGAGATAGAGATCCACGTAGGGGAGTCTTTGATGGTCGAGATTCGTCTGCCAATAGTAGGGATTCGGAATAAGAAGCATTCTTTGGCCGGTTTGATAGGAAAGGATTTTAAACATTCCTGCACCCACAAATCGCTCCGGAGATGTTTTGGCCATTCCAGAGGTCCATATTTTCAGAAGATTTCCGGAGTCGTAGGCATCTTGTAGAAGATGATGAGGGAGTATTTCGACGTCACCGATCATTTGCAAAAAGGGAGCGTAGACTCCAGGAAGTTCGATCACAACCGTAAGCGAATCAGGGGTAGAAATTTGGAAGGTTTTTCCTTCAATGGACATGAGATCTTTTGTTCGATTGGGGTATCGGCTGTCATAAATCGCCCGAAACGTAAAAGCGACATCTTGTGAAGTGATCGGGTGACCATCAGAAAACTGAAGACCCTGCCGAAGGTGAAAGGTATATTTTTTAAAGTCAGCACTGATTTCCCATGACTTTGCAAGTGCCGGTGTGACCTTTTCCTGAACCGGATCATAAGAGGTCAGTCCCGCATGGAGAAGAGCGATAATCGAAGCAGAACTAGCATCGGTGGAATTCAGTGGATTTAACGTTTTTGGTTCACTGATACTGATGTCGACGAGTCGTGATCCAAATTTTCCATTCGGGAAGGAAACAACATCTTCGTCGCCAGAAAGTGGAGTTTGAGGGCGTGGTGGAAGCGGATGTCGACTACACCCGCCACTTAAAAGAAGAAGGCAAAGAAGGAATCCGCTGAATGAAGTAAAAGAGGAAGTCATGGTGCTTAAGAGGAGAGTGCTAGGAACTGGATCGCTTCGCGCCACCAGAGGGTTTGAGCTTGGTGCGGAATCCCATCGTGACCTACGCCTGGAATAATCCATTCCTTTTTTGGATTTTCGATGGAATCGAAAAGTTTTTGTGCGAGCCGAGGGGGAATCACTTGATCTTTTTCTGCAATCATCACTCCGATTTTACCTTTATAATGTTGAAGAAGTTCATCACTTCGATAGTGCTCGGTTAAAATGAGAGAGATCGGAAGATAGGGATAATGAAACTGAGCGGTCTCTGCCATGTTGTTAAAAGGGACAATCAGTAAAATTCCATCAATTCTCGTGGCGCGTTGCGCAGCAATATGAGCCGCGACACCTGATCCCAGAGATTCGCCGACTAAGATAATAGGACCTGAAATGGAATCGATGGTAAGAAGCGCTTTTTCAACGATCGATTTTTCATCGGGCTCTCCTTCTCGATATCCAAAGCCGGGATATTCAAAAAGAAGGACTTTCCAATTTTGTGTTAAAGGATTGGAGAGAAAGGGATCCGACAAATAGTGCCGATTGACAGCAAGTCCTGTGTTCCCGTGAAAAATCACAACCGTTTTTGCGGCCTGTTCAGGTCCAAGCATCCATCCGGCAAACTCCCCTTTGGAATCCAGAAATTCTCTCTCTTCGTGTTTTTGAGCAGTCAACAGTTGTTCAGTCCGAAGTGCTTTCGTTGGATGGTAGAGAAGTTGTTTTTGAATATAAAAAACATAAAAACAAAGCAGGAGATAAACGACTCCTCCAATCTGAAGGGATAAAATCAAAAGTCGTCTCATACGGATGAGGAATAAAGATTTCATGATCACACTAAAAAAGCATCGGAAATTCCGAATACCGTGAGATCAAAAAAGCAGTAAAATTTTCAAAATCAAAAGCCTGATTTTTTCGATTTTCCCAAAGTGTTTTCGTGATGGAGGCTTCTTCCCAAGAAGTCTGACTAAAAATCCCATTGCCACTATATCCGAGTCGCAATTGCCGTGCGAGGTGATCGGCGGAGTGCAAGACCGCAGGGAGCGGGGATTTTTTTGGATTGAACTCCATCGATTCATGTTGTTCAACCGCGTCAACGAGGGAATTTGAAAAGCCTTTTTCACGAAGCCATTGCGCTCCAATTTCCCCATGGTGAATTCCAAAAAGGTCAAGTTCAAGACGAGAGAGGGGCAATTGATCGATGATGGAACGATTCATCACATTAAAAAAGGCGAGGGGATAAAGCTCACTGAGAATGATTTTACCCACATCATGGAAAAGTCCGGTTGCAAATTCGATTCCTGTTTTTTTAAAGCCCAGAAGATCGTAGGTGTCATCTATAATAAAGGCGACCGCGATCTGGTGTTGCCAAAGGGGCTGCCAATTAAAATAGGAAGAAGGAGGAAGTTCATGGGTCAAAGAGAAGTCCAACAACGCAAGAGATTGGGCTTTTTGACTTCCTAAAGTTTCCAAGCAAATTCGGCGTTTTTCCGGTGTGGAGGAAGATTCTACATTGAGAAAGGACGAGAGTTGAGTGAGAAAATGTTGAAATCCTCTAAATTTTTCAGAGGCCTCGAGAAGGTCATTAATATCGCCATTTTGGCCTTTGGATATTTCAAGAAATGTTGCCGCAGATTTTTCGATGGCAAGCGGTTGAGCTCGATTGCTTTGAGCGCCCATGATCTGAGCCCGGGTGAATCGACTATCCACCTTGGAGGAAGATCGTGCCCATTCAGAGTGATTTCCTTTGAGAAGCCCATAAGCCAGCTCTCTTTTTCCGGAAGGAAGTTCCTCGGGAGGACGGGGGATCGGTTTGAAGTCAATCGTGTGAGAGACTTCATATCGAAAATGCTCTACATCAGCCAGAGCCGCCAAAAGTTCCTGATAATTTTGGAATCGATCCTCAGGATTTCTCTCCATCATTTTTCGGATTAAATGAGCCAGACCGATGTGAATATTGGAAGCAAGAGCCAGTCCATAAGGGAATGGTTTTTGAATATGCCCTTGGATAATTTCTTCAATGCTATCTCCGTCGTACGGAGGTTGTCCGACGACGAGATGAAAGAGAGTGGCTCCCAAGGAATAGATATCCGTGCGAAGATCCGTTCTTTGCCGGTAAATTTGTTCAGGGGCGATGTAATAAGGAGTTCCGTAGACTTCTCGATCAGAAGGATCATTCGAGTGCGTGATATTTTGAGCTAAGCCGAAATCCGCGAGAAGAACCATCGGCTTTTGATCGACGAGAAAATTAGAAGGTTTGATGTCGAGATGGATCAGTTGATATCGGGAGGCGTATTCCAACGCAGATGCCGCTTGAAATAAAAACCACTTCGCTTCTCCGAGGTTGAGCTTTTTATCTCCCATGATCCAGTCATCTAGCGTTTGGCCTTCGACGAACGCCATACTAAAGAATGCAATCCGATTAATCCGACCGATATAATAAATGGGAACAATATTGGGATGTTGAATGGAAGCGACTCGTTGTGCCTCTGCTTCGAAATTTTGCAAGTACTGCTCGTTTTGAGCATATTCAGGAAGAAGGACTTTAATGGCGACAAATCGTTCCAGTGCAGGTTCAAATGCCTTGTAGACACTTCCCATACCTCCGTCCGCAATTTTATCCATCAAAACGTAATGGCCCAACTGTACCCCGGGAGCCAAATCGTTGACGTCTTGCGGCTCAAACGAATTCATCACTCCTTTTTCCCAAATATTTCCCAAAATGCCAGCGATCTTTTAAGGAGTTTGCTCTTTAAAAAATTGCCATGGATCTATTCCTATGTAAAATCAGACGTACGAGGTCGATCAATCGCCTCCCAATTTATGGACCCGGAATCAACGCGACTGGCAGAGGATGCTGCACGGAAATCAAACTGGAAGCGTTGGGGGCCTTATCTATCCGAGCGACAATGGGGAACGGTGCGCGAAGATTATTCGGCATCCGGAAATTGCTGGGAGTATTTTCCATTCGAACATTCCCACCTTCGAACTTATCGATGGGGTGAGGATGGATTGTTTGGGATTACGGATCGGCAATGTCGTCTCTGTTTTTCAATCGCACTTTGGAACGGAAAAGACCCAGTCTTAAAAGAACGTCTTTTTGGACTTACGGGACCTCAAGGAAATCACGGCGAAGATGTAAAAGAGTGTTATTACTATCTCGATTCGACTCCGACGCATTCTTATCTTAAAGGATTATACAAATATCCTCAAAAAGAGTTTCCTTATCAAAACCTGAAAGAAGAAAATCAGCGACGAGGAAAAAGTGATGCCGAGTATGAGTTAGAAGATACGGGAATCTTCGCTGAGAGCCGCTATTTTGATGTCCAAACGGAATATGCAAAAAATTCCCCCGATGATATTTTAATCCGAATCACGCTTTCGAATCGGGGACCTGAAGAAGCGGATCTTCACTTTCTACCGACGCTTTGGTTTCGCAATACATGGGCGTGGGGATGTACTCATGATGGATGCGAAATGAAGCCCAAGCTTTCTTTGGTAAATCCTGTAACGGTACAAACTCAATTTTCAAGTTTGGGAAATTTTTGTTTGAGTGCTGATGAAAAAGTTCACGGGAAGCCTTCATTTCTTTTTACGGAAAACGAAAGCAATTTTGAGGCACTTTTTAAAACATCCAATGCGCAGCCCTACGTCAAAGATGCGTTTCATCGCTGGTTGATCCAAAATGATAAAAACGCGGTGAATCCTAAAAACGTAGGGACGAAGTGTGCAGCTCATTGGAAAGTTCATCTCAAACCCGGTGAATCAAAAATATTTCGATTTCGGCTCACCCTTCAAAAGGAAGTCAGTGCAGATCCTTTTTCAAAAGATTTTGACGAATGTTTTCAACACAGAATTGATGAAGCGAATCAGTTTTATAATTGGCCTGGTCGTAAAAGTCATAGTGAGGATGCAGACCGTGTTGCACGTCAGGCATACGCGGGATTGCTTTGGTCTAAACAGTTTTACCATTTTGCAATTAAGGATTGGATGTATGGAGATCCTTCTCAA
>JAZKBH010000114.1:8353-23445 GCA_040388725.1 Verrucomicrobiota bacterium | reverse complement strand
ACCCCAGCCTCCTGCAGAGCGGATCAGAGGACGGAATCGGGATTGGACACACCTTTTCAATCGAGACATTATTTCCATGCCCGACAAGTGGGAGTATCCATGGTACGCCGCATGGGATCTCGCTTTTCATACCGTCGCTTTTGCGAAGATTGATCCAGAGTTTGCAAAGGATCAATTATTATTGCTGATGCGTGAATGGTACATGCATCCGAACGGACAGATTCCTGCCTATGAATTTGAATTTGGAGATGTGAATCCTCCCGTTCATGCCTGGGCTTGCTGGCGTGTTTATAAAATGACAGCACCTAAAGGAAAACGGGATCGTGATTTCCTTTCCCGTGCCTTTCATAAGCTCCTGCTCAATTTTACCTGGTGGGTGAATCGTAAAGATCCTGATGGAAGAAATATTTTTGGAGGGGGATTTCTCGGCTTAGACAATATTGGTATCTTTGATCGATCAAAACCATTACCGGGAGGAGGGCATCTTTCTCAAGCGGATGGAACCGCATGGATGGCTTTTTATTGTCTGACGATGTTGAATATTGCTCTGGAGCTTGCGAGTTATGATCAGAGCTACGAAGATATCGCTTCCAAGTTTTTCGAACATTTCGTCTCGATCGTAAATGCCATTAATACCCTCGGAGGTTGTGGATTATGGGATGATGTGGACGGATTTTATTATGATAAACTTCGTTTTGAGAACAGCGATGATGCTTTGACTTTACGGGTTCGATCTGCGGTGGGAATTATCCCTCTTTTTGCAGTGGAAATTTTGCAGGACTCCGTCATTGATAAGCTTCCAGGATTCCGGAAAAGAATGGATTGGTTTTTGAATCACGAAAGAGAGCTCGCTCAGCATGTTACGGTTCAAAAAAATGGAGATGTGACCTTGAGACTTTTGGCGATTCCCTCAAAAGATCAGCTTCGCCGGGTCCTTCGATATATTGTCGATGAAGAGGAGTTTTTCAGTCCTTACGGTGTTCGATCGTTGTCACGGTTTCATTCCAAAAATCCGTATCATTTAAATATTGGCGATATCTCGTATTCCGTGGGCTATGATCCAGGCGAGTCGACCTCTGGTCTTTTTGGAGGAAATTCAAATTGGCGGGGACCGATCTGGTTTCCGATTAATTATCTCCTGGTCGAAGCTCTGGAACGCTATCATCAATTCTACGGAGATTCTTTTACGATCGAAGCGCCGTATGGCTCGGGAAAGCATATCACTTTGCGCCAAGTGGCCCGCAAGTTATCGCATCGGCTTTGTTCGCTTTTTCTCAAAGATTCGGATGAACGTCGTGCCGTTCATGGTGAGGTCGCCGACTATCAAAACGATCCTGCTTGGAAAGATTTGGTTTTATTCCATGAATATTTTCATGGAGAGACGGGAAAAGGACTCGGAGCAAGTCATCAAACGGGTTGGACCGCGCTTGTGGCTCGCTTGATTGAGGACGTGGAGTAAGGATAAAATTATATGGAAAGAGATCGGTCAGGATCCTTTCTACATTCCGATCCAAACCAAAGTTCCTACATCGACTTGGTTAAATAGACGAATCATCGAGTCATTAGAGAGTCGGATACAACCATGACTTGCAGGGGTGCCAATTAAATGTTCCTGGTTGGTTCCATGAAAATAAATATAGCGATTCTTTGTATTTAAATTCTTTTCCTCAATTCCTTCCAACCAGAGAATACGACTTAAAATCAGATCATCATTGGTTCGAGGATCTGTCGGGTTCCAAACGATGCCGGTCGGCTTTCTTGATTTCAGCACGGAACCGAGAGGAAGTTGATCTCCAATTTTTTCGGAAATCTTAAACCATCCACGAGGTGTTTGATGGCTTCCCTCCAATTCACCCAATCCTTTTTTCGCCGTACTTACTGGAGCAGACCATAAGATGGCCTCTCCCTGTTTAAGATCGACGACTTGCGATCCCACAGAAACAAAAAGATGAAGGCCCTCTTTTGGATTCATGGATGAAAGACTAAACTGTATTTAAAAATCATTGAGACGATTAATGAGCTGACGGAGGCGACCAATCGCACGCCGATTAAAATTCAATACCAAACGGGGTAAATGCGCGATTTCAGGCTCGTTCGCCTCCTCAGGAAAGGCCGTCTTTTGTTGGATACTGCTTCCCGGAAGGATGATATCTTCAAAATCTTCTTGAAGACGTTTTAAGGCTCCCTCAGGAACTTCTCTTTGGGTACGGATCACCAAATGATCTTTGACGTAACGATAAGAATGAAAGTTATAATAGAAATTAATAATCTCTTTCCGTGCTTCTTGAAGATTGTCGGTAATCTTATAGAGATGGAAATCTTCTTTAGATATCAAGCCATCCGCGAAAATATGTTCTCGAATATAGTGATCAAAAGTTTTCCAAAAATTTCCACCGGGAGCATCGACCATGACCAATGGAATGACGCGAGCTTTTCCGGTTTGGATTAAAGTGAGGGCTTCAAATCCTTCGTCCATCGTCCCAAATCCGCCGGGGAAAAGAGCGACTGCATGCGATTCTCGTAGAAAGAAAAGTTTACGAGTAAAAAAGTAATGGAAGTTAATGAGCTTAGGATCCCCTTCGATCACGGCATTGGCGTGTTGCTCAAAAGGGAGAGTGATATTAAGTCCAAACGAGTGTTCTTTACCTGCGCCCGCTTGTGCGGCTCCCATGATTCCATCGCCCCCACCTGTAATTGTCATGAAGTCGGATTCGGTCATGAGTTTGGCAAAGTCATGAGCAGATTTGGATTCTGGTCTTTGAAAGGGAGTACGTGCGGAACCGAAAATACAGAGTTTTCTGACATGACGATAAGGCATGAAAATTTTGTTCGCATAACGCATTTCGCGGACAACACGATGAAAGAGGCGCATCTCAGCAGGGCTTGTTCCGTCTCGATTCAGTTTCCATTGCTCTCGAAGGAGAGCTTGATGATATCCCGTCTTATCTTCAATTCCCAGGTCTTTCAAAAACGTCTTGAATTTCGCTTCAATCTCAGTGGGAACAGGGACGGATTTGATTTGATTCATGTCTGTAAAATGCCACGGTTTCGTCCGTATGGCAAATTTATTGGAGGTTCTTAGAGAGCGTATCTTGATCGCAGACGGCGCGACGGGAACGTATCTCTATCAACTGGGGGTTCCTCAAAATCACTGTTTGGAAGAAGTCAACATCACTCATCCTGATTTTGTAAAACGGGTTTACTCGGAATATGCAGAAGCAGGCGCTCAAGTCATTGAAACGAATAGTTTTGGTGCAAATCGAGTTCGTTTAGCTCGCTATGGTCTAGAAGATCGCGCTCGGGAGTTTAATTTAGCGGCTGTTAAAATTGCTCGAGAAGCATTGGCGGGGAAGGATATTTTTCTCAGTGGATCTGTTGGACCTCTTTCTCTACGTGCAACTGACGCTCCTCTTTCTGAGTATGAAAAGGCCGAGGTATTTCGAGAGCACATTGGCGCTCTGATTGAAGGAGGATGTGATGCTCTTTTCTTGGAAACATTCTCCGATCTTCAGGAGCTTCTGCTCGCTTTAAGTGTTTTCAAATCCCTGAGTTCCATTCCGGTCATCACTTCTCTCGCAGTCACAGAAGAGGGTCGCATGGGAACGGGGCAAACCATGGCGGAGGCTTTTCAAATCTTAAGACAGGCCGGATCTGATATTTGTTCCATCAATGGAACTTGCGGTCTTCGAGCCAGTCACTTTCTTTATTCCCAGCTAGAAGTCAAAGAAGGTGAAATTTACGGAGTCTATCCTAATGCCGGTAAGCCTGAATTTTATGAAGGGCGTTTTAACTACGCGGCGACCCCAGAATATTTTGCTGAAAATCTTTCTCATTTTATTGCAGATGGAGTGCGTCTCATTGGGGGGGATTATGGAACGACTCCCGCACATATCCGAGCGATGGCTCAACGAGCCGTCGGACTGAAGCCGATCCGATCAAAGCCGCGTAAAACCATTTTTGTATCGGAAAAAACAATCGATGCGGAGCCTCATACTCCCGTCGAATTAAATCTTTTGGATCGCTTAAAAGAAAAAGTGGTAACAGTTGTTGAATTGGATTCTCCTAAAACGCTTTCCATGTCCAAATTTCTAGCCGGTGCTCAAGCATTGAAGGATGCGGGTGCAGATGCGGTGACTTTAGCGGATAATTCCCTTGCCATTCTTCGTGTGAGTAATTTTGCAGCTGCTGTTCTTCTCCGTGAAAAAGTCGGAGTGCTTCCTTTGATTCACTTGGCGTGTCGAGATCGTAATTTAATTGGTCTTCAATCCGAATTGATGGGTTTGGGTGTCATGGGATTTCGGCATCTTCTCGCCATTAGTGGAGATCCCGCCAAAGTAGGAGATTATCCCGGGGCTACTTCTGTTTATGATGTCAATTCCGTCGGACTTTTGAAGTTGATTAAAGGGATGAATCAAGGAGTGAATGCCGCAGGGAAGAATTTGAATGGATCCACTGATTTTGTAGTCGGATGTGCTTTTAATCCAAATGCCAAAAATTTCGATTCTCAAGTCAAAAAACTAGAAGGAAAAATCGCGGCAGGAGCTCAGTATGTCATGACTCAACCTGTTTTTGATTTGAACCTGGTGAAGCTTACTGCAGAACGATTAAAGCCCCTTGGGATTCCAGTGCTGATTGGCGTGATGCCTCTTTTAAACTCTCGAAATGCCGAATTTCTTCATAATGAAGTCCCTGGAATTTCCATTCCTGATTTTGTTCGCGAAAAAATGAGAAACGCCACAGATTTAGAGGGACAAAAAATCGGAGTCGAGTTTGCACGGGAGATCCGGCGGGAGATTCTGACACATTTTAATGGGGTTTACCTCATCACTCCTTTTTTAAAGTACGAAGTTTCCGTGGAATTGATGCAAGACAAGGGATAACAGGCTATCAGAAGACGGAAAAAGGGGGTGGATTTTTAGAGGGAAAGGGCTAATTTAAAAGTATGAAGCGATTTGATGGGGTTCGCTTATTATTTTTTGGATTGCTCCAAGTAGTCGTTTTGGCTGCAGCTAATCCTGTTGCTTCAACCCTTCCCAAAAATTTAGCCTCGAATAGTGTTAAATCAGATAATCCTCCGGCGCCCATTATTTTTAAAAACTTGGCCCGTTATCATGTCGGTACGATTCTTGAAAAATTTGACCCTGAGACTCGTTACTATCTTCCAGATCCAAGTGCTGAAGCGTGGCTCGATGAGGATGATGTCACTTCCTATGCGCTTCCTACCGGAAAACATTGGTATCTCATTACTTTAGAGGAACCGGCTTTAATTCAAAACTTTGCCCTAGCTGCCGATAAAATTGATGGAAAAATTTCTTTATATGCGAGTGATCAACGTTCTTTGCCCGGAGCAAAAAATTGGGAACCATTATTAAAAGATGTTTCTGCTCAGGAGTTAAATGATAAAGAATATGCGAGACCTCTTTATCGATATGCTCGTTATTTTTTATTGGAAACTGAACTTCAACATCCTGCGGAGATCTCAAGCTTATATCTTTTTACAGATAGCGATGCCGTAAACTACAAACTCCAAAAAAGAACTCAGCCCACTCGTTTTACAGAAAAAGCAGGCCCTTTCTTTAAAGATACAAAAGGGCAGATTAATTTTGCGAGTCGCTATGCAAGAGATGCGGCGATTCCAGAAGATTCGAATGTTTCAGCAATGACCGACGAAAGTCCTGAAACGACAGGGGTCTTGGATCAAAAACCGACACAGATTGATCTCACACAAAGCCGAGCGGTCGAAAGAATTTCCATTTTTGCTGAAAAAAAGAACGGTGTCCTTACGGTTTCATTAGAGCCTGATCCTTCGGCGCTTACGCAGTCCTCAGGATACTTGCCCGATTCCCTACGATCGATTTCAGGAATGGGATGGGGCAAGCTCGCCTCCATGGTGGTACAGCTCAATGGGACAGTTATGGGAAATACTTCTGGAGCACTTACGAGAACGATTCGTTTTGATGGAACAAAAGATCGAATTTCAATCCCTGTTCCCGTCACGGAAAGCCGTTTTGCCAGCTTAACGTGGGTTTCATCAGAGACCCCTGCGTCTCCTCTCAAAGTCAGAAATCTCTCTTTTATGGGTTATATTTCATTAAATGATTATCAAGTTCAAAGAGGCTTTGTCGGTGGACGTAACGATCTTACGGCATCCAAAGAAAATCCAGTGACGAACGAGGAAAAAAATAAAGAAGGAAGAGGGGAAACCACGGGGCAAACGGGAACTTCAACGACATTGGGAAATCAAATTGTGAAAACAGCAGATCAGTTAAATCTTCCTCCGGTAACCCCTGTTAGCAATTGACGCCATGCCTCCGTCCCTTTAACTTTTAGCGATCGTATGTTTGAGTCTATCAAGAAAATATTCCAAAAAGAAGCCAAGCATTTTCTGATTGTGGATGATAATATCCAAATCAATGAATTTCTATGTGAATACCTCCATAAGTTTGGTCACAAGGGGTCCTATTTAACAGATGCAACGCAAGTTCTCGTATGGCTCAATGCTAATGTGTGTGATGCTGTTATTCTCGATCTGAATTTAGGTTTAGATGATCGCGATGGAATTCAAATTTTAGAAGAGGTTCGTAAAGATTTTTCATCCCTTCCCATCGTGATTTTTACCGGGGAAGGTTATGATGAGACTCGCTTGCAAGCAGCGATTAAAGCGGGAGCGAGTGGATACGTCAGTAAGTCGGTTCGTCCTTCAGATATGTATTCAGCTTTAATGCGGGCACTCAATCTCCCTTCGTAAGATCTCTTGAATAGAAAAAAATATAAGATAGCATTCGAGATATGGATGCTGTCAGATCTTCTATTCAGGAAGAAATCCAAGTCAGTTTTTTTTCTTACATCGATCAACAGCTTTACCCTTTAGAAATCCATTGGACTTCAGCATCGATTAAAGGCGTTATCATTGGACATGATCCCAAGTCAGATATTGTTTTAAATGCTTCTTCTATCCCTTTTCGTTGGATGGAGCTTAAATGGGATGAAGCGGATAGACGTGTTGACTTTACGATTATTTCTCGTCCTTGTCTTCTCTCCGAACAAGGGGAAGAGATTCAAGAGGGGGCATTTTATATGCCTCAAACATTGGTCTTTCAAGATTTTGGGGAACTTCGGTTTTTAAAAAGATCATCAACGATTTCGGCTGGATCGAAATCTCCGACGGAGAATGCTATAGGGGAGAGTCAAAAACAAAATCCTCCCGCGGGTTTGATTAAAGATCGCTATCGGATCATCCGCATTTTAGGAGAAGGAGGGTTTAGTCACGTGGCGCTTGCCCAAGATGAAATTTCAGGGCTACAGGTTGCGATAAAGGTGATTCATCATAAAGTTTCTGAAGATCAAGATCTCATGGAAAAAATCGTCGATCGTTTTTTTCAAGAAATGAAAATCTTGATGCAATTAAACCACGAGAATGTGACTAAAATCCTCGATTATGGATTTGATCAAGTGAGTTGGTCTCCTTTTTATGTGATGGAATACGTCGATGGGAAAAGTCTCATTCATTTCAGTTCCCAATTTGGCGGTGAAGAGCGATGGGAAGTGGCGGATAAACTCCTTGAACAGTTTCTTGAAGGTCTCGGCTATTTGCACGATCGTGGAATTATTCATCGAGACCTAAAACCAGAGAACGTTCTGGTTTCGGGATCTTACCCTGCTTTAAAACTTAAAATTTTGGATTTGGGATTAGCCAAGATGTTAAATATTAAGTCTTATGAATATCGATTAACGGATACAAAGGAACGCGAAACTTTTGGAACGCCTCCGTATATGAGTCCTGAGCAATGCTTGAATGCAAAAGAAGTTTCTCCTTCTTCAGATGTTTATTCCGCAGGAATTTTGATCTGCATGCTTTATAGCAATCAATATCCCTATGAAGTTCACGAAAATCAGTCCTATGAACAAATACACGTCGGCTCTCCTCCTTCTTTAAAACGATTAAGTCAATTGATGCCATCGCCTATTTTAAAGCTGGTTTCAAAATCTCTCGAAAAAAAACCTGAATTACGCCTTAAAAATGCCCGCGAAATGAGTTCTTTTTGGAAAAAACAAGAGACCAATCGTTTCTTTGAACTTCTCGGTATTCAATCCAAGGCGATACAGAAAGAATGGCTCGGCTATCTCTCTCTTTTAATTCTTGTATTGGTGGGTGGAGTCCTCCTTTTTCTTTATGCATATGGATACGCGCAACTTAAGGGTTGGATTCGTTAGTTGCTCAATTTGACAATAGACGGGGAGATCGATAAAAACATCCGATGCAAACGACTTCTCCTCCAATTCATTTGGCGCTACCGAGTGGAAGTAACTATGGATGGGGGTTGTGTGGTTCCTATTTAAGAAAAGAACTTTCAAGTAAAGTCACGCTTACGGATCCCACATCCTGGGATCCGGCGCGTTGGGCGAAGAAGGTCGATGGGATTTGTTTTCATGCTCTTGAGGGAGCATCTTTAAAGTCATGGATCCCGCTTCGTGGAAATAAAAATTTTGGCTACGTTTTTTTTGAAAACGACTTAAATCCTGACGCAACTCAGCAAGCTCTGGATTATAACCTCGTATTGGCAGGATCAACCTGGTGTCAAGAGAGGATGGCAGAGTGCGGAATTGCAAATACCGGTGTTTTGATTCAAGGCGTGGATACGGATCTTTTTTATCCGCTAGATGATAAAGGCGACGATGGGGATTTTGTGTTATTTTCAGGAGGAAAGTTTGAATATAGAAAAGGACAAGATCTCGTTCTGGCTGCGTTTCGGATCTTAAGTCAAAAATATCCTCGAATGCGGTTAATTACAGCCTGGGAAAATCAGTGGTCCGAATCAATGAGAACCATGCATTTTTCCACTCTCATAGAATATATTGAAATGGGAGAAACTTGGTTGGAAAAAATGCATGCCTTATATGTTCGAAATGGAATCGATCCTCAAAAGGTTCATACCTGTCCTCTTTTGCCCAATCGGAAAATGAGAGGAATTTATGCAAAAACAGATTTGGGAATATTTCCGAATCGTTGTGAGGGAGGAACCAATCTTGTTTTAATGGAATACATGGCTTGTGGAAAGCCCGTCGTGGCTTCTTTTTCCTCGGGACATCAGGATATTTTGACGGAGAAGAACGCTTTTTTAATTCATAAGACGCGAACCGCGGAGTTAAAAGACCAGAGTGGACAATTTTCTGCCCATTGGGATGATTTTTCTGTGGATGAACTGGTGAGCCAAATCGAGCAAGCTTATCATGATCATGAAAAAAGACGAAGGATAGGGGTAAATGCTGGGGAAAGTCTTAAAAAGTGGACTTGGGGCAGAATGGCTGACAGAGTTTTAGACTTCGTCTTAGAGGAGTGATTTGAAATGTAAAATAAAGGCTAACCTGTTGAAGGATAGATTGATCCGTTAAATAATATCTTACTTCGAATAACATTGACCTTTGTAGTAAATACAATTAAGAATAGCTTATGAGAAAATTTAAAAGTGGATTTTTGTCATCTAAAATCTCCATCGCCATCTGTTTCTTGGTCGCGATCTCTAATTTTGTTTTTTCTCAAGAGCCAGCCGCTACCGAAGGGGCTGATTTAAGCCAGAGTTTAAATGTTGTCATTGCTGAGGTTCACAAGCCTAAATTTCAGAAGACTCCTACTGTGTCCAGTAATGTGACGATTGAAGACTCGGACATGACTTACAAATATTATGCAACGGATGATGAGTGGATGCAGATTGCATTTCATTATTCCGTAGATGATTGGAAGGATGATGGCGGAAAAGTTTCGAGAGAAGAAAAAAAATTAAACCCCATTGTCCCTGAAATCACTTTTAAGGTTTTTGTAGAAGGTATTCAAAAAGGTGGAAAGAAAGAGTCGACAAGCGTTCTTCTCGTCGGTGAAGCCACCTATATCAATGTTCGAAAAACGGATTCATCCAACAAATATCGTTACGGTATTATGTTTATTCCACCTGAATTAGTCGAGTTTTATGGACTCAAAGAGCTTCATAACTCTGCAAAAGGAAATATTAGAATCGAGGCTTACATTGGAGATAAAAAGGCCGTAAAAGGTAAAAATGCCGATGAGTCTTATAAGGATTTGAGAGAAAAAGATGAGACGTGGGACAATGATTTCAAAAAACTCACTCAAGTTCAAAATACTGTTTTTACAAAAGATCTCTCTCCTTGGTTTGATGCCAACCGTGAAAAGTTTCCGATGTTGAAACCTAAAGGCTCAGAGAAAAAATAGAGGAATTGCATCATGGCTCGGGCAACAAAAATCATTTCGATTGATATCGGTTCCTCTTCACTGAAAATGGCGGAGTTTTCTACGCCAAAATCAGGACAGATTTTACTCAATCGCTATGGCATTACCGAATTGGGTATTGATCCCAACAAAGAAGAAAATGCATTGCCCTATATCGCAAATGCGATCAAAAAGCTTTCCAAAGAAACAGGAATTAAAGGGGGAAACGCCCATATTTCTTTTTCATCTCATACCTCTTTTTTAAAGTTTATTAAGATTCCCCCGGTTGAGCAGGCTCAATTACAAGATATTTTAAAGTTTGAAGCTCAACAAAATGTTCCATTTCCTCTCGAAGAAGTGGTTTGGGATTTCCAACTTTTAATGGGTAAAAAGGCTGAAGGCGATATTGATACCGTTCTTGCAGCTATTAAAAATGATCAAATCGAATCCCATGCGGCCAATCTTAAAAAACTCGGAATTTCTGCAGTCGATGTCGATCTTTCACCTTTGGCCATTTATAATGCTTTTCGGTATAACTATCCGGAATCGACGGATTGCGTTTTACTTCTCGATATAGGAGCCCGAGGAACAAATCTTCTCTTTATTGAGAAAAACAATTTCTTTACTCGTAGCATTCCCCTTGCAGGAAATGCGATAACTCAAAGTGTTTGTAATGATCTTCAAGAGCCTTACGAAACGGTCGAACAACTTAAAAAATCTAAGTCATATGTTTCACTCGGCTCAGAATATGCCGAGAGTTCTGAGGAAAACGTCGCTCGTACCGCTCGTATCGTCCGGACGACGATGACGAAATTGACTCAGGAAATCAGCCGATCGATTACATTTTATCGTACTCAACAAAAGGGTGCTTCTCCTAAGACGATTTATTTAACAGGAGGATCTTCCCTTCTTCCTTACATTGATGCTTTTCTTCAAGATAAACTCAATGTTCCTGTGGAGTATTTTAATTGTTTAAAGAATGTCTCCATTGGAAAAGGGGTTCCGACCGCTAAGCTTTCCAAAGATGCTCTCATGATGGGTGAATTAGTGGGCGGCGCACTCTCACTTTTACCAGAAAAACCGATTGATATTAATTTAGCTCCGACATCGATTCGAGCCGAGATCGAGCAAAGTCGATTGAAACCCATTTTGGGTGTCGCTCTTGTTGCCTGGATTTTGCTTTTTGTCGCAATAAATGCTGGATACCTCATCCAACTTTCTCGGGTGGGAGCTGAGTTGGAGACGCGCGGGAAAAAAGCAGTTCAACTGAAGGAAGAAGAACAAAAAATTTCAAAGCTTGAGGATGAGTTTTCACGTTATCAAAAATCTTTAGAAGTGCTTCAAAAAATTGCACGAGATCGTGATGCGTGGAAAAAAGTCCTCAGTGATCTAAACTCAAAAATTCCTGAAGGGGTCTGGATTACTCAAATGACCCCCATGTTTAATGATGGAAAGGGGACTCATGAGCTTAACGAGGAAGTTCTGATCGAACAAAAAGCCGCTCCCCAAAAAGGCAAAAAACCCAAGGGAAAAACAGCCAAAGTTACAGTAGAGCCTGCAAAAGCTTCTTTCCCTCCGGAGATTAATCAAATTGTGATCAAAGGTTTATACAAATCCGATCAGAGACCAACGGTCATTAATGAGTTTGTACAAGAGCTGGCGTCATCGCCTTATTTTGATATTGATACTCATCGGTTATCAGATGCGATTGTTTCGGTCGAAAACGTCTCCGAAAACAATCAATCTTTGGCCCTTAATTTTAACCTGAATTTAAAACTCAAGATTCCTATCGAGGTAAAGCCGTGAAGACGAAGTTAACGACTTTTGAATGGATTATCGTCGGAACGATGATCCTCGTTTTTGTTTTAGGGGGGGTGAGTGCGTTTATTCTTTCTGGAAAAGTTCAGGATAAGAAAACCGAACTCGATGCTGACACTCAAAGTATTATTTCCATCTCGAAACATGAGCATTATCCGAATGCTCAGAACATGGAGCAGATCAAAGAAAACTCGAAACAGGTCGAGGGCTTCATGATCTCTCTTAAGCCTATTCTTCAGCCTTCTGAAAATCAGCTTCAGGATGTGAAGGAAGTGGAGGCCGTTGACTTTAAACAGCAACTTTCCACTACCGCGGATTCATTGAGAGCTTTAGCAAAGGCTCAATCGGTGATAATTCCCGTCGATTTTTATTTTGGATTTTCAAGATATCAAAAGCAAAACCCAAAAAAGAAGGATACCCTTATTTTAGGAAAACAGTTGTTAGGGATTGAAAAGCTCATTGCAAATCTCATTAGCTATGGACCTCAAAAAATTGAATCGGTCTCACGATCTTTTGAAGAAGACGGAGAGATTAAAAAAGGCTCTTTAGACCCTGAACAGTTAAAGTTTAGTTCGTTTACTCACCCAGAAGGATTTTATACCACGTATCCTTTAGAAGTGGAATTTGTCGGAACACCCGCCACGCTTCAGCAGTTTTTAAATGGAATAGCTAAACTTCCTTATCTCTATGTTGTTCGCTCTTGTTATAGCACAAGCTTAAAGCCAGTACCTCCTCGTTTGGACGAGCTCCAAAGACAATATGCAGCGGGAACTGCTCCTCAAGGGACGAAGCTTCCCCCCTTGGTGCCTGTATTAGGGGAAGAGAAGATTAAATTTAAAGTGAGAGTTGATCTTGTTGAATGGTTGGGAGTTTCAGAGAAAAATAAATCTGCGGAGAAGAAATCGTGAAAAAAACTTGGCACTCTCATTTCCAAGTCGGTATTTTGATTTTATCAAGTCTTGTCCTTGCAGCTTATGCATTTTTCTTTCCTTCCACGGAACAATTATTAGGCGGTAAGCCTCAATATGACGGAAAAAAAGTGACTCCTCTGAAGGCAGAGGACCTTGATACCGTTAAAAAACAGGTGACAACTCCCTTTGATTGGGTTTCCACCTCGAAACATCGACTTTTTCTCTCTAAAAAATACCTCTATTTTCCAGATAAAAGTTCGATTGAAGAAGAGACTGAGGGAGTGAAGGTGGGGGAGTTTAATCTTGGTTGGCTTCAAAAATATGATTTACCGATTTTAGATCCCACCGTTGCGACTCAAGATCCAGATGGAGACGGGTTTACGAACATCATGGAATACAATTCTCAGGATCTTTCCAAAGGAACGAACCCTATCGACCCACAAAGTCACCCTGCTTATGTTTCACGGCTCCGTGTAAAGGACCTTAAATCCAACAAAGTTTCATTTAAATTTACTTCCGTTCAGCAATTGGATGGACAAGACGTTTATTCCATTATCGTTGAAACCGATGACGGCAGAAAATCGTACATGAAGAAAAAAGGCGATAAAATCGAAGGATTTGAAATTCTTAATTTTAATGCCAAAAAAGAAGTTCAAAAAAATGCGTCTACAGGCTCAGAAGAATCAGTGGATGTCTCTGAGCTTGAGGTTGAAAATACCGAAATGGAGATGAAGACGGTCTTTATTGTAAATCAGGCCAAAAATATTCCTGATATTAATGTGACCTTTGTTCTCGCATTGGTCGATCTCGTGAACCAGCCGTTTAAAGTGGCGAGAGGAAAGATTTTTGATGTGCGCGGGGAAAAATTCCGTTTATTAGATGCAAGTCCTTCAGGCGCCAAAATTAAAAATGTCGATTCCAATCAAGAATTTACCATCCCTCAACTCTCAACCGATGACTTTAGAATGTTGCCTCAAAAAACGGCGACCAAGTAACCGGAAAATGAATAAACTTTGAAATGATTGACATTTTTAACTTTTTACTTATAAAAACAGAAATAACAAGGTCACTATGAAAAAATCAACAACTTCCCTGGCATTAACGGTGGGATTACTATTATTTATAGCTCAAGATGTAGTTCATGGGCAAGATGGGGCGCCAAAGATAGAGACAAACCAAGTTGACGTTACTGTTACAAAAACAGATGAAGAAGCTGCTCGTCGTCAAGAGCGAGACTTTCAATTTAATGAAGCTCTTCAAGATGGAGATCGTCTGACGGAGTCGAAAGAGTTTGAAAAAGCCCTTGTTAAATACGATTTTGTGATTCGAAATGTTCCTCCGTATCGCCCTCAATTTGATGCGGCCAAACTGGGGATCGCTAGAATCAAAGTGATGCAAGCAGATGAAGCTTTGACCGCTAAAGATTATGAAAAGGCTCAAAATCTATTAAATGAGGCGAAAAGCTTAGTTCCTGATGATATGGGAGTTAACCGCGCCGTTGTTAAATTCAATGAAATTTATGGCAAAGTAAAATCACAACAAAAAAATGTTTTGTCTGAAGAAAATAATCCAGCGATCACTCCCCAATTAAAGGAGAATATTGCTCAAGTCGACAAACTCTTATACGAAGGAGATCGCTTAAAGGAAACAGGGCAATACGATTCAGCAAAGAATCGCTACGAGCGTGTTTTGGCGGTCGATAAATATAATAAGAGTGCAAGAATTAAACTCGCGGAGCTTCAGAAGCTCCAAATGAAGAGTGCAGAAATTTCTCATGATGTCAGTCGACGTGATGCAATGAATCAAGTCATCGAACGTTGGAGCGAACCGGTTTTAGCTGAAAATGTCATGGCCAACCGGACCATTGAATTAAATACAACCGTTTCCAATGTTGCTAAAATGAGACGGAAATTAGAGGAAATCATCATCAAAGATATTTCATTTAATGAAGCTCCCATTGAAGATGTCGTTAGCTTTTTAACAGCAAAAAGTCGCGAATCAGATCCCACCGGTGAAGGAGTTAACTTTGTATTGAAGCAAGGGGGGGCCATAGCTCCTAATCTTTCAACTGTTGCCGGGAAAGGTGCTCCTGCACCCAAGTCTTCCAAGATTCCTCCTGTGACGATTACTTTGAGTAATTT
>JAZKBH010000114.1:5817-8343 GCA_040388725.1 Verrucomicrobiota bacterium | reverse complement strand
CATTGAGCGAGGTACTTCGATTTATTAACACCACCACAGGATTAAAAACACAAATCGATGATTATGCGGTTGTCTTGCTTCCTCAAAGCGATGATGCGACCACATTGGCAACAAGAACCTTTTCAATTCCAACGGGCTTTTTAACATCCACGGGAAACTCTAAAGGAGGAGCGATCGATGTTAAGAAAGACTTAACGGATAAGGGTGTTTCGTTTACATCGGAACAGTCCAAAGCGATTTTCTTGGCATCAACAAGTAAATTGGTTGTCAAAAATACTCAAGATCAGCTTGATGTCATCCAAGGATTAATTGAAGCCGTTGCTCTTAAAGAAGAGCCTCAAGTTGAAATTGAAGCCCGTTTGGTTGAGTTCACAGACGATGCTCTGAAGGAATTAAGTTTCAATTATATCGTGGGAATGGGGAATTCACGTCTTGGATTTTTAAGAAATTTAGGAGTTCCTGCGCCCGCGACTCCATTTAATGTGGGTGCTCCAAATGTTTCTGCTCAGAATATGCTCTTTAGCAGCGGTCTGCGTGATGCTCAAAATACGAATAGTGGACAGTTTCCAACAGCAACGAGCACGGTTTATGGTGGACTCACTCAGTCAAAATTGGATTCACTCTTAAGCCTCTATCCATTTACTAGTCAAACCGGTGGAGTAATTTATCCTCAAACTCCGAATGTTTTAAGTGCAAGTATCGATTTGGGAGGAAATGCGGTTGGATTGCTCATGCGCGCCATTGATCAACTTTCGGGGGCCGATATTTTGGTTTCGCCTAAGATTGTGACTCGAAATAGAACGGCGGCCAAAATTGAAATTGGACGTGAAATGAAATATCCAAGTGCATTCGATGCTCCTGACGTTTCCGGTACAGCATTCCAATATGATTTCGCTTTAGTAACGGTACCGATTCCAGCAACACCTTCTGACTTTAAGACGGAATCGATTGGGGTGACGCTTTCGGTGACGCCAACGACTTTTCCGGATCAACGAATTGATATCAAGCTGGATCAAGAAGTGAAGGATTTCGAAGGATTTATTAATTATGGATCACCCATTGTTCAAGGAAGCAGTTTTGGGACAGCAGTGAATAATCTGACTTCAGGTACTTTAAATCAACCGGTTTTTAATAATCGAAAATTAACAACAGATCTCACGGTCATGAACGGGATGACCATTGTGATGGGTGGGTTTATTCGTGAAGATCGACAAAAAGTGAAAGACAAAATACCCGTATTTGGAGACTTGCCTTTTGTCGGAAGATTTTTCAGAAGCGAAGTTGAAAAGAGTCTCAAAAAGAATTTGATGTTGTTTTTAACGGCAAGACTGGTCAATACCAAAGGAAAACCTTTCTACGAAATGCCAGAAGAGGCTATCGAGGTTTCCAGCAACAACAATCAACCCTAATTGATTTATGAAAAAAATAATTTTAAGCCTTATCACTTTAGAGTTGGTTCTTGGTTTTGCATCGGCAGAGGTTACTCAAACAACAGTGACTTCAGAAGTCACGAAGACCGAAGTGATCCAGAAGGATCAATCTCCTGACGAAAAAGCGCAAGCAGTTGAGATTGTTCGTCGTCAGGAATTAGTTTTCCGTGCGCAAAAAGCCATTGAAGAAGGCCAAAAGTCCGAGGCATTAGGGGAGTATTCAAAAGCACAAGAACGCTATCGTTTTGCGTTGGTGAATTTGGGGGTTAAATCCGATGAGACACAACTGGTCGTCGCAAGTGCAGGAGAAGGTTTGGCTCGGGTGAATTATCGTCTCGCGATTCAGGCGATTCGTGAGCAAAAATGGGATACGGCACAAAAACTCTTAGAAGAAGCTCAGGCGGCAGACCAGAATAATCAACAAGTCGATGAATTGCTGATTAAAGTTAAAAAATCAGCGGCAGATCCGAAGCTTGCGGGTGAATTAGTCAATCCTGCAGTCACTCCAAGATTTTTAGAGAATGTCAAAAAAACCGACGAATGGTTGATTGTCTCTGAGCAATACGCAAAAACCGGTCAATATGATGAAGCGATTGCGACACAGAAAAAGATTTTGGCCATTGATCCTTATAATAAATCTGCACTAGAGGGAATTGCCAAAATTAGTGATGAAAAGGCGAGGTATTATCGCTTAGCGCAAGATCAAACTCGAGAGAAGCGTTTATTAGAGGCTGAGTCTAAATGGTCTGTCCAGCAAAAGCAGAAGATCGAAGGAAAGACCGAGGAGATCACTCAAACCGTTTTGGTGAAATCCAATAAGTTTGGAATTAATGAAAAATTAAAAACAATCATTCTTCCTGAACTTAATTTTAGAGGGGCTTCGATTGTCGATGCTGCGAATTTCCTCTCCTCCAAAAGCAGAGAATTAGATAAAAAGGATAAAAAAGGGATTCAAATCATTGTTCAGGAAGACGCCAAGCGAAATGCAAAGGAAGTCAATCTCTCGCTCAAAAATATCCCTTTACTTGAGGCTCTTCGCTATGTGTGTCGTGTTTCAGATGTGAAGTTTAAAGTCGAAGAGTTTGCAATCGTGGTG
>JAZKBH010000114.1:2741-5750 GCA_040388725.1 Verrucomicrobiota bacterium | reverse complement strand
CCCAGAAACGGTTTTAATTACACGGATATTCAATGTTTCGCCTACATTTATTAATACGACTACTACTGCGGGATCAGATGATAAAGCCGCCGTTAGTCGTCGCGTTGCTGCTACTGCCACGACGTCAGAAGGAGGAGGAAGTAATGCGGAAGCGATGAATCAATTGCGAGAAAAAGGGGTCGATTTTCCTCCAGGATCAACCGCCGTTTATTCTCCAACTCAAGGAACTCTTGCTGTCACCAACACACAAGATCAAATTTGATTGAAGAGTTGGTCAATGCGGATAGCGGTCAATCTCTTGTTGTTGATATTTCTGTTAAAGTGGTTGAAATTGGTCAAGAAGACTTAAATGAATTGACGAATAACTTTGAATTTAAACTCAAAGATGTCGCTCTCGCTCAACGAATTGCTTCTCTTTCGAGTATTGGAGAGCAACAAAATGGGACTTTAGCGACTTTTGATCGTACTCCTTCCGTTAATACAGGACTTCGCGGTTCGCAAGGATTTAGGGTTAATGGGCTCGATAGTGTTATTTCGGGAAATAGCGTCGGTCTTCCTACTCCCAACGCGCTCAAGTTAGGGGTCTCGGGATTAACGGGGAGTGAGCTCCAAACGATTCTCACGGCAATTGCGCAAAAGAAGAGTACCGACTTTTTGGCCTCTCCTACGGTTCGTGTTAAAGTGGGGTCGAAAGCGCTCATGAACAATGCGAGACGGATGCCTTATCCGGTGGCATTTGATAAGCCGAAAGTACCTGCGATTCAGGTGGTAGCAGGAGCAGGCGGAGCAACTACATTTCCTGCCGCAGCATTTGTTCCTTCCTTTCCAAATAGCTTCGAGTTCAAGGATATTGGAGTCAAAATGGAGGTTCAACCTCAAGTTCCTGCGGACAAATCATCTGTGGAACTTGCCTTAGCTCCCGATATTATTGATTTTGATGGTTTTATTAATTACGGCGAGCAGGTGAATATTATCGACGCGGGCGGTGCCGCTCACTTCTTTAGTGCCAACACAATTAACCAACCTGTATTTGTTTCGCGAAAGATCCAAACAAAGGTGACGGTGAAGGATAAGTATACCTTTGTCTTGGCAGGTTTAGGGCGCGATGAGGTCCAAAAGACAGACGATAAAATTCCTATCTTGGGAGATCTTCCTTTGATTGGATCTGCCTTTCGATCACACGCGGTCAAAACAACGAAGAAAAATCTCCTCATTTTCGTTACTCCTCGAATTTTGTTGCCAGATGGAACTCCGCTGAATGCAGATTCAACTCCCTTAGCCGCTCAATAAAATTTGAAGTTTTAACGGGTTTTCTCTCGATTCCTTTGAATTTACAAATTTAAAGGTTGCCCCATCGGTTGTAGGAGGTTAATTCATAGGGGTGTATGGAGCTGAATAATGCTGACTTGGGGGAACCAACTGATTTAGAGTTGGTTTCTCGAGCTCAAGCAGGAGAAGCTCGAGCGTTTGATTTCCTTGTTTTAAGGTATCAAAAACGTCTTTACAGTGTTATTTATCAAATAACTCGTCACCATCAGGATACGGAAGATGTTCTTTATGAGACGCTTATAAAGGCTCATGGGAATTTAAAGGGTTTTAAAGGAAATTCTGGCTTTCACACGTGGCTTTATCGTATCGCTGTCAATCGCTCTCTCAATTTTATACGTCTTCGAAAGACAAATCGAGAGATTAGTATTCATTCAGGTGATGAGGAAGGGGAAGGTTTTGATATTCCTGATGAAGGCATCGTGAATGAGGTTGAACAGCAAGAAAATCGGTCTGAATTACAAAAAAAATTGAACGAATCGCTGGCTAGGTTGTCTGAAGATCATAGGACTGTGGTAAACTTGTTCGATATACAAGGACTCAGTCATTCTGAAATCTCAAAAATTTTAGGATGCTCTGAGGGGACGGTAAGGTCTCGTTTGCACTACGCACACAAACTATTGCAAAGTTACCTGAAAGACGCTAAAAAAGGAGATAGATGATGAATATGGAGAACTGGGACTCGATTCAAAAAGCTCTTGCCGAACGTCGCCATGATGTTCCATCCGATCAATATTTTTCCGGCATACTTTCGGAGTTCCATTCCCGCCAACGTAATGTGGCTTTTGTTCAGAAGAGTCTCGTGGATCGTTTGATTGAATCTATCAAGGATCTTTGGTTCTTTCAACCTGCTCGTCTCATTCAGGGCGCTGCATTCTCTTTGATTGTCCTGTTTTTTACACTGAATGGTTTGCATGAGTCATGGAGTGAAGGCTCAGAAACTTTAACGAATTGGTATAAAGGAGACGCTTCGTCCGAAAACCAATCCAGTGTGCAAGAGCAGTTTATGATTTCAAGTGCTATGGATCAGCTCGGTGCTGCTTCATTAAATCGTCCTGCAGAGTTAGCATCGATTTCTACGGTGGCTGCTGGAGTTGATCGCACTCAATATGTGATGAATTCGACTCCTGCAACTTACGATGCTGTAGTTGCTTTTTAAGCATGATCGATCGATTCAAAAATTGGGTTTTTGCGGTTTGTTTCGGATTATGTGGGCTTAGCTCCTTTTTAGGGGCCGAAGGCGTTTTCGATTCTATTGGAAAAGAAGTTCATGATGTTTTTGAAGGTGTAAAGGGATCCATTGTAAAGGTGAAGTCGGATAATGGCGTCATGATGTTGACGGGGTCCGGTTTTTTTATTGATGGAGAAGGGACCGTATTGACGAGTTCACTCATTGTTGTCGATGATACGGCGACGACGGTTGAGACGGAAGATGGGAAGTGGGACGCACGAGTTTTAGGAAAAGATTTAAGAAGTGGGATTGCTTTACTTAAGGTTTATGGGGTGAAGTCTAAGCCTCTCACTTTTAGCGCAGGAAACACGCTTAAAGCGGCTTCCGCGGTGATTGGGGTCGGATATCCTTATAATCTTCCTGTAGCTCCCAGTTTCGGGCTTGTAGGTGGTTTTGATTTTCAATATTTGAACAAGTTTTTTCCTACGACTCATATTAGAGCGAATCTTCCG
>JAZKBH010000114.1:0-2731 GCA_040388725.1 Verrucomicrobiota bacterium | reverse complement strand
TTAGCCCAGGCCAAGTGGGTGGACCTTTGATTAATTCGAAGGGAGAGGTCGTTGGTGTTCTCGTCATGTCTGCGGATGAAGGGCGTTCCTGTTATGCGATTCCTTCGTTAGCGGTTCAAAGAATTTTAGAGGAATTAATTCGCTCAGGTAAGGCGATGCATGGCTGGGTCGGTGTGGGAGTTTCGGAGCAAGAGGTTTCGGATCTCGCAAAAGGTGTTTTTGTCTCCAATTTATTTGAAAATACACCTGCGTTAACATGTGGGATTAAAGTCGGGGATGTGGTTTTAAAAATTGGGGGGAAAGAGATTCGTCGTCCTTCTGATGTGATCGATGTCTCGTTTTTTAGTCGTGTGGGGGATGAGTTGCCGGTGGTTGTTTTGAGAGATGGAAAACCGATGAATTTTAAAATTAAAGTGCAGGAAAGACCGACAACGCTTCCTGCTGTTTATCGTCATGAATCCAATTCTTTGATGGCTCCTGCATCCGGGATTCAAGTCAATCAAAAGTAATTTTTGAGTTTCTTTATTAAATTGTCCTCTCTAAGGGGTTGGAGGGACGAGCGCTGAGGGTCCAAGGCTTTGCGACATCAAGGACTCGCCGCGCTCGTCCCTCCAGATAAACTAAAACGCTTCAGGTAAATCAAAGATTTCAACAAAGCATTTTTGAGGTTCTTTGCCTGCTTGACGCTTTTTTCAGGGGAGTTACGATTTCTCTCTTGATATGAAAATTTTTCCACAAAATCTTCGAACGTTCATTCGAAGAGAGCCGACGGATTGTGGATTATGAGTTTAAGGGTTTTGATTGGTTTGATTCTTTTTTCGGGATTCTGGGGATTGATCACTGCGGAAGAGACATTTGTCGTTCATTCAGTTCAAAAAGGAGAGTCTCTTTTTTCGATTGGAAAAAAATATGGTCTGACTCCTTCGGAGATCATGAAAATGAATGGTATTACAGATGTTCATAAGGTGAGAAGAGGGCAAAAACTTAAAATTAAGAAAATGAACAAAGGGGCGATATTAAAAGAAGAGCCTTCCATTACCCAAGATTTGCAAAAAAAGAGAGTTCTTGAAGTTCCAGATCGATACGTGGTTCAGCCGGGAGAGGGATATGGGGAAATTTGTGGAAAATTTGGATTGAGCGAAAAGGATATTCGAGAATGGAATCATGGAATTGAAATCGAACCAGGGATCGTTCTGATCTTAAAACCGTCATTCACTAAGACAGTCGAAAAAAAAGCGGACTTAGAAGAGTCCGACGAGGAGCCTGATCCTGAAAAATATCTTTTTATTGGAGCGGCAAAACACTTGATTGATTTGCCTCATATCCAGAAGGGACGATGGAAATATATTGTGGTTCATCATAGTGCGACTTCGAGTGGAAATGCCGCCATTTTTGATTTAGCGCATCGACAAAGGGGGATGGAAAACGGATTGGCCTATCACTTTGTCATTGGCAATGGGCATGATGCGAAGGATGGAGAAATTGAGGTGGGAAATCGATGGCTCAAACAATTGCAGGGGGGGCATTTAAGAAGTGAATCTCTGAATATGATCGCAATTGGAATTTGTTTGGTCGGTAATTTTGAAGAGACCCGTCCGACGAGACGCCAACAAGCCGCGGCGATTGAACTTATTAGTTATTTACGTAAAAAACTCGGGCGTCCTTATCCCGAATTTAAAGGTCATCGCGAGATCAACCCGATGCCGACGAGTTGTCCGGGTAGAAATTTTCCCCTCCCCGCATTCCATCGAATTTTTGATGAGTAAATGACCGAGAGAAAACTCGACTTTTTACGTTTTTTAAGTAAATTCAAGGAGGATGTTAGAGCGCAAAATAGAGTCTATTCTTTTACCACACACAGGAGCTCAAATGGGCTTGTTTCTTCGTGTGGTTCTTTTCATAGGGCTCCCCTTGGTTTCACCTCTTCTGGCTCAAGAACAATCGAGACAAGCGCTTACTTCTTCCGAAATGATACGAGTATTGAATAACGAAGATCGATATAATCTTCGTCTTGGAGAGATTAAGCTTCAAGTGGATTCTGTCATGGAAGGGGAATTGAATGATAATATTAATTTATCTTCATCGAAAGGAGCATTGTCCGATTTAATTCTTCGTCCCGGAGTGCAAGTTAAGGGAGATTGGCAAGCGACGGAATTTAATAAGATTACGGGAACTCTCGGCATTAGTTATGCGAAATATGTAGGGCACCCGGAGTATGATTCGAAAATGCCATTAATTGCGCCAAATTCCGAAACAGCATTTACGTTAGCGATTGGGGATGTGCGAGTTCAAGTATTTGATCGATTTCGAATGCAGGAAGATCCAACGACGCAGGGGCAATTGAGTAATGTCGTTTCTTTTAGACGATTTGAAAATGAGATGGGGACGATGGTTGATTGGGATCTGAATCAATTTATTATCTCCGGAGGCTATATGTGGGGAACCTTTTTGAGAATGGATACCGCATTTGATTCTTTAGATCGAAATACACATACGTTTATTTTTGCACCGCGATATCTCATCAATGAGGTGATCTCGGTCGGTATTAATAACCAATACACACTGACGGATTACGATCTTAATATTCAAAGTGATACGACGTCTCTCCAGTCGGGACCTTATGTGGATGTGCAGCTGACGAAGTATACATCCGCTCGCTTAGAAGTCGGATATCAAAATTTTTCTTCTGATAATCAAGGTGCAATTGGAGATTCGAGTAGATTTTCGTCTA
>JAZKBH010000113.1:0-2508 GCA_040388725.1 Verrucomicrobiota bacterium | reverse complement strand
TTGAACATCAGATTAAAATTACGAGGTTCGGTGAGCTCACCTCCGCAGGTTTTGACCATCTTGCTCGGTTTCTGAGGACATGGGGTGGTGTCGAGTTGATCGGCACGAAAGCGTCCTTTACAGGTTTTGCAGTCGACCATCGGATCCGAAAAAGTAGCTTCATGGCCGCTGGCCTTCCATACATTGCGATTCATCAAAATTGCTCCATCCATACCAACGATGTCATCTCGATATTGAGTCATCGATTTCCACCAATGATCCTTGATGTTTTTCTTAAGATCGGCACCCAATGGGCCGTAATCCCAGGCTCCGTTCATTCCTCCATAGATTTCGGACGATTGAAAAATAAAACCCCGACGTTTGCAGAGTCCGACGATCTTTTCCATGAGTTGCGGTTGAGCCATAGGAGAGAGGGTTTAGATTCACTCGGCGGAGAGATCAAGCATGGAAAAAAGGCAATGGCTCACACGGAGACACAAAAACACAGAGGCGATCCGCAGATTTACGTGGATTTTCACAGATTAAAATCAGAGATGTCAAAAATACAGTTTCTTTGTTTTAAAACAAAAACCATTGCCTTTAAAATCTGCGTCCTTCTGCGTAAATCTGCGGATCACCTTTGTGCCTTCGTGTCTCCGTGTGAGCCATTGCCTTTTCTTTTTCCGCTTTACTTTTTTTGAAATTGCATCATCTTCACTTTGTTCGGATCATTCTTTTAAATATTACCCGATTCAGGGTAGCAGAAGATTCGGACAGTAGTTTACCTATCCTCAGTCTGGTTCATCGAGTCGATGCTCTTTTTTAAAAAGTTTTCGATCCATGTGAGGGTTGTAAGGGATAGGAACTAAATTAACCTATAAGTAGATTTGAATTATGATTGATGTTTCTTACGAAAAATTATTGGAATTAGTGGACCTTTCAAAAACCGGGCGTTTAAATCCCCGACAAGAACAAGAGGCCATTCAAACGGTCAAAGGCTTGATGTTGACCGGACCGGACGGAGTCGCTTCCGTCGTTGAAGGGATGGTTAGCCTCCCGTGGTCAGTCGGCGTGAACGCCATTATGGATTCCTGGCTCACCTTGAACGATGGAATCAAAAAACAGCTTTTAAGTGGAATGACGACAGAGGCTTATCTCTCCGATAACGGTAAACGTTTTCGTTTGAGCTTGGGACGTGCTTTTTTACGCTCCGATGCGCCTCTCGGTTGTAAAATCATTGTAGCCGTTGCCCATGAAATTGCAGCAGGAGCCGATCCTCTTCCTCAACAAAAACATCTTCAAACGTTTTTTCATATCATGGTCGGCAAAGGTCGTCCTTGGGTGACGAACCTGAATGTCGAATCCTTAGAACAATCGGATCTTGATGCGCTTTTGTTCTGTAGCGTCGCTGCGACATTTACACGGGCCTCGTTCCTACCTCCATCACCTCCTTTTACGCAACTCCAACTTTTGAAGTGGGCTGCGCCGACAGGTCGTTTAGAGGCACTTCCTCAACCGATTTTGGATTTAATTTTAGAAGCGGTTCGGAATTGGAATGGTCGCTGGCAAACATCATTAAAACGCGAATGCACTCCTCTTCCTGAGGTGATTGCGGCCGTGATTCCTGAGAATGTCGATGTGGTCGCTCCTACCGAAGAAGGCGAAGTCGCATTGGATGGTGAAGTGCACCCCAATGGAAATGGACCTCGTCGCGGGCGTTTTGATCGCTTTGAGCGTCGCGAACGTGAACCGAGAGAAGCCCGTGAGCCTCGCGAACCGAGGGATTCCCGTGATCCTCGTGAGTCGAGAAATCCACGAGACAATCGTTTCCAGCGTGGACGTGATTTCGATCGTCCTCCTGTGGTTGAAATGGCCCCAGACTTTAGCTTTCCAAAATCGGTCGAGCAGATCCAACAATACGTTGGTAAAATCGAAGGTGAACTCGAATCCCTTCGATCTTCGCTTCAACAAAAAGAAGCAGCGCTGCAACAAGCGCTTGCTCAAAGTGCTGCTGGAAATTCGGACGAAATGGATTCAAAGCCGAAAAAAGGACGTAAGACCAAGAAGGCAGATCCTGCAGATTTGGAATCGCTCCAACAACATAACGAACAACTTCAAGAGACCGTCACGGAACTCCAACGCCGCATCGAAGAGATGAGAGGCGAACACGAGGATATTGCCACGAGCCGTGATGCCCATTCACGTGATGGCGCTGCGGTGGAACCCGCGGACGAATTCCGCAATCTGGTTTCCATCAAGCTCGCTCCTGAGGTCGAGGAATATCAAGCTCTTGAAAAAGAGCCGATGACCACCGCTTTAGGGGAGCATTGCCGTAATCGTTGGGGTGATCTTTTTGAAGCTCTTCGTAAACTGGGCATTGAGTTTGCCGCGAAGCCTGCTCCGAAAAAACGCGTCACACGAGCGAAAGCAACCGCTTAATTTGAAATACTTTGAGGGGCGAGTCAAAATCGCCCCTCTTTTTTTATGACTTGAAAAGTACTATGAGCATTCGACCTGAATTGACCGAAA
>JAZKBH010000112.1:0-14419 GCA_040388725.1 Verrucomicrobiota bacterium | reverse complement strand
TCTCCTTGATCCAAGCCGGACCAAAGATCGTCGCGCAGCGTCGTTTCAAATCTTGACCCGCAGGCCAAATCTTCGGCTCCTGATCCTCATAAATCATTCTCCATCCGACGTCTGGCCGGGCAAGCGCACTGAGAATCACCTGATGTTGAACATGTGCCAGCTCTGTCGCTTCCGTCCGCATGAATTTTCGTCGTGCGGGAAGATTATAAAAAAGAGAGCGAACTTCCATCTGGGTTCCAGAAGCCATGCCGACTTCTTGAACCGAAATCATTTTTCCACCATCGACCACAATTTCTGTTCCGGCCTCAGCACCGGGCTCACAGGTTTTTAATTTAAAATGAGAAACCGAGGCAATACTCGGCATCGCTTCTCCTCGAAATCCATAGGAAACGAGAGATTTGAGATCATCTCCGGAGCGAATTTTACTCGTCGCATGACGCTCTAAACAAAGCAACGCGTCGTCACGACTCATTCCAAATCCATTATCCGTGACTTGGATTAAAGATCGACCTCCTCCTTTAATCAGAAGATCGACTTGAGAGGCTTGGGCATCAATCGCATTTTCAACCAGCTCTTTTACCACAGAGGCCGGACGCTCAATCACTTCACCGGCCGCAATCTGATTGGCGACCAGCTCCGTGAGTAAATGGATCCGATTGCCCATTCGCTTATGCTGTTGGGGAATGACCGAGATAAGTCAAAAGATTCGCCAAAACCGAACGCATTTGGAGACGAGAAACAATCAAATCAACCAAGCCGTGATCCGATAAAAATTCAGCGGTTTGAAATCCGGGAGGTAAATCCTGTAAGGTCGTCTCCTTAATCACGCGGGCGCCCGCAAAACCGACCATCGCCTTTGGTTCCGCTATAATGAGATCTCCGAGCGAAGCAAAACTAGCAGTTACTCCTCCCATCGTCGGATGAGTGAGAACTGAAATGAAGGGGAGCTTTTTCTCCGCATGACGGGAGAGGGCTCCACTCGTCTTCGCCATTTGCATAAGACTCAGCATTCCTTCGTACATCCGAGCTCCACCCGAAGCGGATATGATAATGACGGGAAGTTTTTTTTGCGTCGCGAGCTCAATCGCACGGGTGATTTTTTCTCCGACGACCGACCCCATGCTTCCCCCCAGAAATGCAAATTCCATGACGGCGATTGAAACCGGAATGGACTCAATTTTTCCGAGCCCACTCACCAAGGCTTCTTTGATGCCTGACTTATTTTGGTAATGCTTGAGACGATCGGTGTAAGAAGCCGTTCCAGTAAATTGGAGAACATCTTTCGTCTCCATATTTTCGTCCATCTCCTGAAAACTATCGGGATCGAGTAAAAAATGAAGCCGATCATGTGCACTGATGGAATGGTGAAAATCGCACTTAGGACAAACAGACTGATTCTCTTCCAGCTTCTGGGTATAGAGCATCTCGCTGCAATTTTCACATTTGGTCCAAAGACCCTCAGGTATCCCTTTACGCTTGATCATGATTTTTTAAACTCCTCGAGCCACGGTCAAAACCGCCACCGATCGGGCTCCTGCTTCCCGCAGAACCCGGGCACACTCATTGGCGGTCGTCCCCGTCGTTAATACATCATCTATTATTAGCAGGGAGCGCCCTCGAACGTCAAACCTCGTCGTCATCTCAAATGACCCCTGTGGATTCTTTAATCTTTTCTCCCGATCCTGTGAAACTTGCGACAAAGTCTCGCGTTTTCGCTTCAAACAATTCCAGACAGGGAGTTGAACTTTTGGGGATAAAACCAAGGCAAGTTCCTCGGCTTGGTTAAATCCCCGATCCCGCTGTTTTGAAAAATGAAGAGGGACTGGAACAAGTGCCTCAAATTTGTCTGGACGATAGATCGTTTTAAATCCCTCAAACAAGGCCTCTCCTAAACGTCTCCGCCAATAAAACTGACGATGATACTTAAACTCCAAAACCGATTTTCGAGGGTCGCCCTCCATCCAATAACAAGAAAAGGCCCGATCCAAATACCATGTTAAATCACTACAATTGGAGCACTTCTGGATCTGAATATTTTGAGGCGCTTCAAAAGGATAGCCGCAGCGATGGCAAAGATTTCCTTCGATTCTACGAAATTCTGCCCACGGTTTGGGAGGCGGAAAAACCAAATCTAAAACGACTTCTAAGTTCTGGTGTAGCGTGGATAAAAGACCCATATCACAACCGTCAATATTGCTAATGTGAACATCGCAATTCCTCCTGAGATAATATCCCGAGAGAGCCAAAATGATTCAATCCCTGGAGGAATGACCGTTAACTTTGAGGTCACTTGGATGACAAAAATCCAAACCCCATGCAAAGCAATGGAAGCCCAGAGTGTCCCCGTTCTTAAGACTAAAATTCCAAGCGTAATTCCGACGAACCAAAGCGAGAGGAGCTTGACTCCAAATCCTTCGATATCCAGTAAGGGCCCAAACATCAAATAAATCCCCTGAAATCCGGAATACCATTCCACATTGGTCGGCCTAAAGGAGGGAGGGACCTTGAACAAATGAACGACCGCAAAAATAAAAGCACCGATCATAATTCCCTTCCACTCCATGAGAGGTTGAGTCAAACGACCTTGGATCATCCATCGAAAAAGAAACTCTTCTAAAGGAGCGACTAAAATGGCCGTTAGAATTCCCTGTAACAAAGACGTTGCCACGTGAATGAACTCCCAACTCCCTCCCCCATGTCGAACGCCAATCATCCACTCCATGGTCACGACAAATAAAATAGTAAGTCCACCAATAATAATCCCCGACCAAATTTGTCGAAGGGTATCAATGTCCCAATCAAACCCCAAAGACTTCCACCGGGGCTCTAAACGAAACCCATGGCGGAAAACAAATAACATCACGACCGCACTGATCATCAAACAGCGATTGATATAACGGTAAAAAGGATAACTGATAAATCCATCGAGAATAAAGAAACTCACTGGAGCGAGCAATCCCGCCAAACTCAGCGTGGATAAAAAATAATTAATGAAAACGTTCATGAATTCAGTTTTTGAAAGATTGTTTTTTCTAGCAGTTCAAATGTAGGAATCAATCTAGAACCGACAAAATTGAGCGCTGATGTTTATCCTAGATTTTGCATTTGGAATTGATTTCCTCTGTAAAATGAATCACCAAAATGGTGATCTCTAAAAACCAACAAAAACAGAATCATGTCTTTGTATTTGTTTTCTCCTGTAAATCCCGTTCATCCTGTCAAAAATCAGGGGAATTTTGGACAGGATTTACAGGATAAACAGGAGAAGAGAGTTTTTAGGAAATTTCTAATGAGAGAAATGGGATAAACTCTCATTTACGAAAACAAAAAGGCGATCAGACCGAAATCTGATCGCCTTTCTAAATAGATTGAAGATCGTCTTTTAAGAGAGAGACTCACCCACTTGGAAGCGGGTAAATCGACGAATCAACATGTTCTCCCCGAGTTCGGCGATTTTTTGGGTTAACAAATCCTTGATCGTGACATTTTGATCCTTCACGAAAGGTTGCTCCAAAAGACAGACGGTGCTGTAAAACTTTTCAATCTTACCCGCTACAATCTTATCGACGACATTCGCAGGCTTTCCAACGACTTGAGCGGCTGCAATCTCTTTTTCCTTCTCTAAGAGAGCTTGAGGAACTTGCTCGCGGACCACATAAAGCGGGCTCGCTGCAGCAATTTGAAGAGTCACATCACGAACAAAGTCACGGAAGATTGAATTCTTCGCAACGAAATCTGTTTCACAATTAATTTCGACAAGAACTCCGACCTTATCGAAGTGGATGTAGGAGGCAATAACGCCTTCTTTTGCATCACGGTCTGCTTTTTTGGAAGCAGTCGCAGCTCCTTTTTTACGGAGCCATTCTTCGGCTGCATTTAAATCGCCTTTGGTTTCAGCCAAGGCCCTTTTGCAGTCCATCATCCCTGCGTTTGTCTTGTCACGGAGCTGCTTTACGAGATCCGCACTAATCACCTCTGCCATAATCTTATCCTTCGTGTCAAAAAATTCGAATGCACTCCGATTAAGCGGAGACGCCTACTTCTTCAGGAGTAGTCTCAGTACCTTTAGCACCGCGTTTACCACCTGATTTCGAAGCAGAACTAATCGAGTTGCTCAAAGATTCGAGGATCACACGAATCGAACGGATCGCATCATCATTTGCAGCGATTGGGTAATCAACCAAATCAGGATCGGCGTTGGTATCAACGACTCCAACGACAGGAATACCCAAGCGTTTGGCTTCAGCGACGGCGATATGCTCACGGACAACGTCCACGATCACCAATGCGGAAGGGACACGTTCCATCTCCTTAATACCATCTAAATTTTTATGAAGCTTGGAAGATTCACGACGGAGAACAGCAACTTCTTGCTTTGGCATCTTTTCAAATTGGCCTTTGCTCTCGAGTTCGTCGATTTGTTTCATACGAGCAACACTACGACGGATCGTGGTGAGGTTCGTCAAGGTACCGCCCATCCAACGCTCAGAGACGTAGAAGGAATTACTTTTTTGAGCAAATTCTTTGATGGATTCTTGGGCTTGTTTTTTACAACCAACAAAGAGAATGCGCTTTCCTTCGGCAGCAATGCTGCGGAGAAATTCTTGAGCTTGCTCTAATTGGCGTGCCGACTCGCTCAAATTGATCACGTAGATCCCGTTGCGCGCTTCGAAAATAAATGGTCTCATCTTCGGATTCCAACGATCCGTGCGATGTCCAAAATGGACACCTGCGTCCATCAATTCCTTAATATCTACTTTACTCATATTCTTTGATCCTAGTTATCTTTCCTTATTTTTGAGAAAGCGGTTAAAGTAGGAGTTCAGCTTGAAAGTGCAAGCGTAATTTACTCCAAAATCGAATTTTTTATTTTATCCCGCAAAAACAAACGATCTTTTAACATCGCATCTTGTGTTTTCTCAAGATGCAATTGGCAAAGAGTATGCTATCTTTGGAAAGAAGCGAGATGTATTCATGAGGTCGATGATCTTTGGCTTTTTCAGGGAAATATCACTTCCATGGGTAGACTGAAAAGCATTCGCCGACAAAAGACCTCTGATATGTTTCGCCATTCTTAAAAAAATTAAAACCTCAATCCTCTTCACCGAAAGAGTCAAAAGATTTCCTTTTGACATTAATCGTTCCCTATCAAGGATTACGAGCGATTTCACATTGACAAAGTCGGGAATCAAAATAGGATCCGTCCAATGACCTATAACCCTAATTTAAAATGGCTTACCCCGTTTTTTACGGTCATTGCGATATTAACCGCTCCTCTTTACTCGACTGAAGGAACCGAGACCCTGAAAGTCACTTCCTCGAGTTTTCCTTGGAAAAAAGAGATCGTTACGACGGTCTTCTGGATTGGACAAGGCTGTACGAGTATTAGCGATACTACCAATGCGCAAAGCGCTTGGGATGCAGAATGGACTCAAAATTACGGCGGATCGGATGATCCAACCAAGCGCTCCGGTTTTCTTCCGAAAAAATTTGCAGCCACATTGAATCCTTTCTACGTCGCCCTTCCCTTTAATGATGTCAAATATCCCGATCTCGCCAAAAAATTTATCCCTTGGTACAAAAACCCTTCCGAAAAAAATCGTTGGATCTCCCAATGTAAAGGGAAGTGGATTCAAATTCGAAATAAGAATGGCAAAGTGGCCTATGGCCAATGGCAAGACGTCGGCCCGATCCGTACGGATAATGCAAAATATGTCTTCGGCCTCGACGTTTCCCCTGCGATTCAAGACTTTCTCGGGTTAAATGGCCTCGATAAAACTGATTGGCGCTTTGTGGAAGATTTTGAAGTTCCTCCTGGACCTTGGCTCACCTATGGAGAGCAAGCGGTTCTCTTTTCCGTGATTAAAAAGGAAGAGCTCGAACTCGCAAAAGATTTTGAAGCTCCCCGTAAAAGCATTGAACGAAAAAAGAAAGACAGTTAATTCTTGATTTTTTGGAAGCAGTTCGCTTTTATCTCCAAACCATTTTTAAGCGGGCATAGTTCAGTGGTAGAACGCTAGCCTTCCAAGCTAGACATGAGGGTTCGATTCCCTCTGCCCGCAAATTTTCTTCTCTCTTTCTTATATCCTCACGACTTAAACGTCTCAAACACACTTTGAATAAAAGCCTGCGTGAGCGCCGCATCATCAGGAATGCATCCTCGAATCATTGAAAAATAATCCTCTTCTTGATGACTTGTAATGGCGAGGAAGGTAATAATTCGAATTTTTTGATCCGTAATACCATCCTGAATCAGCAATGATCGTTCGGGTACAGGCATTATCTCAGGATCTTCAATGAAAAAACGTCCTTCCTGATCTTCTTTTGCTTGAATGTCATCCAAAGCTTTTTCAAGAAAAGAAAGATGAGAAGATCGATCTGTTATTTTTGATAGCTTCCTCTCCTCAATCTGAACAGTCATACGACTTGAAATCATCTTGACCATCGACTCGTTAAGGAGATCCGACTTGATCTCCATCTCATCCCCTAAAATCTCAACTGAAAAGGACTCTCTTTGAATGAGATGTGGATGTAATTTCATGGATCTCTGAGATAAACCTACCATGGATCAGGTCAAATCTTTATTCATAAGATACATCACTATTCAATCCTTTCCCTTTAAATGGAGATTGCACTCCTTTCACCGTCCCGATAGGACAGATCAATGAAATATCTTCTTCGGTATCTCGCTTTCCTGATTTTACTTCCAGGCTGTGCCGGTACTTCAAAAGAACCAACGCATGAAAATATTGCGGGTCGATACGAAGCTGCAGTCGTCGATGAAGACCAAAAAGCGATCAACGGAAAATACCCCCAAAAACACTACACTCTCATTTTTGAAAACAACGGCGTGGTCACTTACGAAAAAACATCGGATAATGCTGGCTATCAGACACCCGTTCGCTTCCGCTATACGATCGTGAATGGAGAAATCCGAATGAATACCATTCTCAATGGAATCTGGATTTTCAAATTAGTAGACCAAAATCTACTCCGAATGGATGACGAAAAAGAAACGATATTTTATCGCAAACCTTCCCTCTCCCCTTAGGAAGATCCAGAGGAAGGACTTAGGTCGTTAACTCCATCTCTTTCTGTTTTTTGGATTGAAACTTTTTTTGAACTTTCTTTTTTTGAATCAATAAAAACAAATATTCAGCTTCCTCTTGAGAGCCATCCGCTCGATGGCCGATCGCGGGAAGAAGACGGAGGCCGTACCATCCTCGTTTTTCATGGTAAATTTCTTGAAGGCGATAGGCGTGTTGCTCGAACGGATTGATGGTATCGTATAACGCTTGGATCAAATAGAGCGGAGGCAGGGTCTCTTGCTCGCGAGCTAAAGCAAAGAGGTCAGGATCGAAGGCGGGATCTTGGGACGAAAGCATCGGGGTATAAATATCATCGACGTACCCCTTTTTTAAATCTTGCACAGACATCGCTCGGATATCGATTTGAGGAGTCATGATATACATGCCATCACATCCCCCGAGTATCCCATGATAGAGAGCTCCAAATCCACCGACGGATCCTCCCATGGTAAACCAATGTGTGTATTTTCGTTCTTTTAGAAACTTTTGAATTAAAGATTGAATGGGCTCTACAAGAAAGGGATCTCCATTTAACCCCCAAAAACCGCAAGACCATCGATTCGGCCCAAAATTATCAAAAGGAGCTAAAACATCATAACAACCAAGTGCCTTGATATGATCGGTATAACCATAGCCGTTCCAGGGATGAAAAATAACAACCAATCCACGGCTTTCATGAATAGCGGGAATAAAGGTATAGTGAATTCTGCGCCCATTGACATCTAAGGACTGTTTATAGAGTCGACTGACCTTTTCTTCTTCTATTTTTGAAATAGAAGTCGGTCGAGTATTTTTAAATTTATCTTCAAAATATTCGACGTTATCATCAAAAAGCAATCCTTCGGAAAACCTCCCCAATGTCACATCCCCACGTAATTTTTTAAAATAGTTGTCAAAAGTCCATTCAGGCTTTTTTCGAAAAAGTCTCATCCACTTGAACATGTAAGGCTCAAGCTAAACTTCATATCTAGATAAGGAAGAAGATCTCCCCCATTTTTTGCGTAGTCTTATATCCTACAATGATTTAAATTTATTTTTTCACGGTGTCTTATGATTGAGCGTCTCATAAGAGATTGGACCTCCTTCGAAGAGAAATCACTCGAGAAAAAAAGGAACTTTAAGAGGTTTTGAGTCCTTTAATTTTTTTTGAGCGTATTAACTTTTGAGACATCTCGAGCGAAATCGAAATCAAAGCCTCCAAGGACTTCGTCATCTCTTTTTTGCGAACTCCGAGAGAGAGCTCGATCGGATCCGAATCAACTTTTAATTCGCGGTAGACCACACCGGGGCGTTGTAAGTTCTGCAAAGTGGCTGGCAATAAAGCGACCCCAAAGCCTGAAGCGACCAAGGCTAAAACCGCCTGTAGATCATTTCCTTCTTGTTTAAGAATCGGAGTAAATCCCGCTTTTTGACAAGTCTCCATAAAAAGATCGAAGACCAAAGGCGCTGCATGTCTGGGATGAAAGACAAAAGGAACTTTTGAAAAATCCTTTAAATCAACTTTGGCTGTTTTGGCCAGGGGATGGTTATCCGGCATCACCATAATAAAAGATTCTCTGCAGAGAGAGTAGGTCTGCAGGTTATCATCGGGCTGCGGTGATCTTAAAAAAGCGGCATCGATTACTTTATTTTTAAGCGCTTCAAAAAGAGGAATCGGAGTCATATCTCGACACTGAATTTCAACATTGGGAAAGACTCGATTAAATTCTTTTAAAATCGGAGCCATCACCGAATAGCTGGCTGAGGTCACAAATCCGATTCGAATGACTTCTTGAATTTGATTCGTCATCCCCCCCATGACCTGAACCAGATGTTTGGTGTGATTTAAGATCGTACGGGCTTCGTTCCAAAAAAGAGATCCCTCCGGAGTCAGCTCCAAACGTCGAGTCGTTCGACGAAAAAGCTTCACGTTCAATTCATCCTCCAACTGACGGATCTGCTGACTCAAAGGAGGTTGGCAGATATTTAGACGGGTCGCCGCCCGTCCAAAATGCATCTCTTCTGCAACTGCCACAAAGTATCGAAGGTGTCGAAGTTCCATGATTCATATCTACCACGTCTTAATCAGATATAAAAGTAATAATAGAATACAAATCAAAATCCCCCCAAATTGGGGGCTTATGTGGATTGTAAGACTCGCACTTCGGCGACCCTATACCTTTACGGTAATGGCAATCCTCCTTATTGTCTTGAGCGTTCTGACGTTCATTAAAATGCCTAAGGATATTTTTCCCGATATCGATATTCCGGTCGTCAGTGTGATCTGGAGCTATGGAGGCCTCCCGGCTCAAGAGATGGAACGTCGTATTGTTACGATCAGCGAACGAGCGATGACGACGACGGTCAATGATATTGAACATATTGAGTCTCAATCTTTCGAAGGAGTCACGGTCATAAAGGTCTTCTTTCAGCCTCATGCGAAAATCGAAGCGGCTGTGGCTCAAGTCACGGCGATTAATCAAACTATTCTCCGCGTGTTTCCCCCTGGAACAACTCCTCCCCTGGTTTTAAGATATAGCGCCTCCAACGTTCCGATTCTCCAATTGAGTTTGGAGGGTAAGAAACTGACCGAACAAGATCTCTTTGATTTGGGATTGAATTTTATTCGTACTCAATTGGCAACCGTTCAGGGGGCGTCTATCCCTCTTCCTTTAGGGGGAAAACAACGTCAAATTATGGTCGATCTCGATCCCAACGCTCTCCAGGCGAAAAAGGTCTCTCCCTCCGAAGTCTCTACCGCGATTAATGGTCAAAATGTCATCCTTCCTTCCGGAAGTATTAAAATCGGCGAAACGGAATTTAAAGTTCTGGCGAATAATAGCCCGGATGTGATTGATTCTTTGAATAATATTCCGATCAAACAAGTGAACGGAACGACAATTTATTTAAGAGATGTCGCTCATGTTCGCGATGGTTTCGCGGTTCAGACCAATCTCGTTCGATCCAATGGAACGAAATCCACTCTTCTTACGATTCTCAAAAGCGGTGGAGCCTCGACTCTCGATGTCATCGCGCGGGTTAAAAAACAACTCCCTAAGATTGCCGCGACGCTCCCTCCCGAACTCGAAATGAAACCGCTTTTCGATCAATCGATCTTCGTTCGCTCGGCACTCGAAGGTGTGGAACATGAGGCGATGATCGCCGCTTGTCTCACTGCGGCCATGATTATGCTTTTTCTCGGCTCTTGGAGAAGCACGTTGATTGTTGCCACATCGATTCCTCTTTCGATTAGTTGCTCGATTCTGGCGATGGCAGCGATGGGACAGACCATTAATATTATGACCCTGGGCGGCCTTGCTCTGGCGGTCGGTATTCTCGTCGATGATACGACAGTTGAAATTGAAAATATTCACCGAAATCTGGCGATGGGAAAAACGATGGTTCAAGCGATTCTCGATGGAGCCGAACAAATTGCAGGGCCTGCCTTCGTTTCGACGATTTGTATTTGTATCGTATTTATCCCGATCTTTTTTCTCGGCGGCGTCGCTTATTTTCTTTTCGCTCCTATGGCCATGGCCGTAGTTTTTGCGATGATGGCTTCATATTTTCTCTCCCGAACCATTGTTCCGACGATGGCTCGATTTCTTCTCGAAGATGAACCGGAAGGCCATCAAGAAGCTCACTCCGACAAACCACAACCGGTTCCGACAAATATCTTCGCGAAGATTCACTATCATTTTAATCATCATTTTGAAAATGTTCGGGAAGGATATGTCGAAAAACTCCATTGGTTTCTCGACTATTCCAAAACGATGATCGTGATCTTGCTCCTCGTTGTTATCGTTTCACTTGCAGGGCTGGTTCCTTTTCTCGGTCGCGATTTTTTCCCTTTGGTCGATGCCGGACAATTTCGTCTTCACGTACGTGGACCCGCGGGATTGCGTTTAGAAGAGACTCAAAACCTCTTTAACAAGGTTCATGAAGTCATTCGCGAAGTCGTTCCTGAAAAAGAACTCTCGCTCATTCTTGATAACATCGGACTTCCTGCGAGTGGAATTAATCTCGCCTTCACAGACTCCGCTGCCATTGGGCCTTTTGATGGCGAAATCCTGGTTGCTCTCGACAAGGAAAAACATGGACCTACATGGACCTATTTACGTGAAATTCGAAAACGCCTGAACCGGCAGTTTCCAGATTGTACTTTTTACACTCAACCCGCCGATATCGTCGGTCAAATTTTAAATTTCGGTCTTCCTGCTCCTATTGATATTCAGGTGGTCGGCCGTGATCCTAAAAATATTGAAGTGGCTCTGCAATTGGTCGAGCGCGTTTCGCAAGTCAGCGGTGCCGTGGATGTCCATCTTCACCAAGTCGTTAAAGCCCCCGCTCTATACGTCAATGTGGATCGTGAACGGGCCAAGCAGATTGGACTGACGCAACGGGATATCATCAGCGATCTTCTTATCTCCCTCAGCTCGAGTGGTCAAACGGCTCCAAATTATTGGATTAATCCGAAGAATGGCGTGAATTACAGTATTGTCGTTCAAACGCCGCAATCGGAGCTCACCTCCATTGATCAAATGCAGCAAACACCGATTGGTGCGGACAAACTGATTCAATCCCAACTCCTCGGAAATCTTGCCGAAATCAAGCGCACTACGACACCTGCGGTGGTCAGCCATTACAATGTTCAACCGACTTTGGACGTTTACTCCAATATTCAAGGACGCGATCTCGGAGGAGTTGCGGATGATATCGGAAAAATTATTAAGGAAATGGAGAAAAATCTTCCCCGAGGAACCAGCATTACGGTTCGAGGTCAGGTTGAAAGTATGAACCAGGCCTACCTGGGGCTTGGATTCGGAATTCTGGCTGCGATTATTTTGATCTACTTTCTTTTGGTCATCAACTTTCAGTCGTGGCTCGATCCTTTTATTATCATCATGGCTCTTCCCGGCGCTTTGACCGGGATTGCATGGATGCTCTTCTTGACTCACACCCCGCTGAGCGTTCCTGCGCTGATGGGAACCATCATGAGTTTGGGGGTCGCCACTGCGAATAGTATTTTGATGATTACCTTCGCCAATGAGCAACGTCTGGAGGGGCTGAATGCTTTTGATGCCGCATTACAGGCGGGTCACACGCGACTGCGTCCTGTGCTCATGACCGCGTTAGCGATGATTATCGGGATGTTCCCTATGTCGCTCGGATTTGGAGAAGGTGGCGAACAAAATGCCCCTCTCGGTCGAGCCGTGATCGGTGGACTCATCATTGCCACTTTCTTCACCCTCTTTTTTGTTCCTGCGGTTTATAATCTGCTTCGTCAAAAAGCCCCACACGTGGAGCATGATCCTCTTCTGGAAGAGCCTCATTCCCATTCTCATTTTCCTCAAAAAGAAACTCCTACTCCTACAACCCCCACGAGCGCCCCTACGAATGACGCTCTCCAAAGCCCATGAATGCCCCCGCGACTCCTCCTCCATCTCCCCTGACTCCTCCTAAACGGGCTTCCCAAAGCTCGGGGCAAACGATTCTCTGGATCATCGTTGCACTGGTCGGTTGTTTTGTGATTTGGCAATTCGGACTTCGTCCTCGAATGAAAGCAAAGGAAGCGCTTCGTGAAGATCAAAACGAGACGAAGAAAAAATCAGTGGCGATCAATCTCCCTCATCCTCCTCCCACTAAAACGGCACTTCTTCTTCCAGGACAAATTCAAGCCAATCGTCAAACTACGCTCTATGCGAGAGCGAATGGCTACGTCAAACGCTGGCTCGTCGACATGGGCGATCAGGTCAAAGAAGGAGATCTTCTCGCGGAGCTCGAAACCCCTGAACTCGACCAACAACTTCATCAGGCGAATGCAAACTTGGATCAGGCCAAAGCAAGTCTTGCGCTCGCTCAATCCACGGCGGATCGCTGGAAGAACTTATTAAAAGAACATGCCGTCTCCCAACAAGAGACCGATGAAAAAGTCAACGCAGCTACTGTTCGTGAAGCCGATATGAACGCGGCTAAAGCCGATGTCGATCGCCTCACCGCCTTGCAAGGCTATAAACAAATTTTGGCTCCTTTTGATGGAGTCATTACCGCACGCAATCTCGAAGTCGGATCTCTCGTCAATGCGGACGCAGGAGGAAAAGAACTTTATCGTCTTCAGCAAATCGACAAACTTCGCGTCTTTGTGGATGTTCCTCAGACCTACATGAGATCCATCACTCAAGGTCTTCCCGCCATTATTCAAGCCCGTGAATTTGGAACTAAAAAATTTACTGGGACTGTGACGCGAACTTCGAACTCTATTAATGAACAAACCAAGACCTTGCGCACAGAAATAGAACTTCCTAATCCTGAAAAAACACTCTTACCCGGGATGTATGCTCAGGTCAGTTTTCAACTCACATCCGAAAATTCTTCCATTCTTTTAATTGCCCCCACTTCCTTGATGGTGCGAGCGGATGGAAACAAAGTTTTTGTGGTGGATGAAAACGGCAAGATCTCTCCCAAAAGCGTCGAAATCGGCCGAGACCTCGGCGTCGAACTCGAAATTATTTCCGGCCTTTCACTTAAGGATCGGGTGATCTCCAATCCCAATGATGATTTTAAAGAAGGAATGACCGTTGATGTCATTCCTTCAGATGCCGAGAAAAAGTAAACTCGTGAAAATGAAATCCTTTTTATTGGGGAAAAGACCAAAAACAAAGAGCTCTTTGTTGAAGAGCGATTTCATCCTTTTTTTTCTCCTGAGCTTTCTTCTCTTTCTTTCAGAATCCCATGCAGGAGCCTCACGACCTCGACCTGATCCCGAAAAGGATTTGACGTCCATTGCGCCGGAAGCTTGGAAAAGCGAGTTTCTTCTCGGGACCGTCCAAAATGGTTGGATCGCTCAATTTCAAGACCCACAACTTGTTGCACTGGTTCACGAGGCATTGGAAAACAATCCAGATATTCTCACCGCAGCGGCACGATTGGAAGAAGCCGAAGCCATTGCCAAAAAGGCAGGAGCGGATCTTTATCCGACTTTAAATTTTCAGATCTCCGATAATAAACAATCTCACTTCAAGGGAACCGGAGATCCGAAACGCCCGTCTGATGTTACCTCCTTCGGTCCCTCTCTCAATCTCCAATGGGAACTTGATATTTGGGGACGTGTACGTTCCGCAAAACGGAGCGCCACTAATCAACTTCAAGCCTCTGTTGCCGATCTTTATTTTGCCCGGCTTTCATTGGCGGCCCAAGTGGCCAAGGCATGGTTTATCGCTGTGGAATCCAAAGAGCATCTTCGTTTAACCGATGAGTTTTTTCAAAACTTCCAGAACACACTCAAAATCGTTCAAGCACGATATGACAATGGAATCTCAAACGACCAGGATCTTTATACTGCCAAAGCGGAT